>DATNMH010000071.1:0-39357 GCA_035602395.1 Candidatus Acidiferrum sp. | reverse complement strand
TGGCCGGCGCGATCGCGTACGTCGCTCTCGCGGCGCTCGACCGGGTGCGCCTCACGGTGTTCGCCGAGGGTGAGACCTCGGGCGGCGCGCCTTCGCGTGGCCGTCGAGCGGCGGCGATGCTTTTTTCCCGCTTGCAATCGTTTCCTGCCGGCGGCGTGACGAACTACGAGAAGCTGGTCTGGCCGATCGGCCGTCAGCGACCAGGTATGACGGTCTTGATCACCGACGGGCTCGGCGAGTCGCCCCTGGATCCCGCCTTGCGGGCGCTGCAGCGAGCCCACCAGGAAGGCGCGGTGCTTCAGCTGCTCGCGCCGCAGGAGATCACGCCCGATTGGACCGGGGACGCCCGGCTGCGGGACGCCGAGACCGGGGTGGAGCGCGAGTTCACCGCAACGCCGCTGACCCAGGGCGGTTACGTGAAGGCACTGGCGCAGCGGACCGATGAGATCGAGCGCGCGGCTCATCGCCGCGGTCTGCGTTTCGCGCGGCTTTCGACGTCGGAACCGATCGACGAGATGGTGCAGGTCACCCTACGACGGATCGGCCTGCTGGCATGAGCGCGCCCCGGTGTGGAAAGGCGCGCGTGGCATGACCTTCCTCGCGCCGGCGGCAGCCATCCTCGGGCTGACGATCCCCGCGATCATTGCGCTGTACTTCTTGAAGATCCGCCGGCCCACCCGTGTGGTGCCGGCGCTGCATCTCTGGCCGAGCCAGATCCGCGACCGCCAGGCGAATGTGCCCTGGCAGCGGTTGCGGCCCAGCTGGCTACTCTTCCTGCAACTGCTCGCGGCCGCCACGCTGGTCGCCGCCGCGCTGCAGCCCGTGTTACAGGCGGGGGCCTCACTCGCCCGTCACAGCATCGTCCTGCTCGACGCCTCGGCCTCGATGCAGGCCACGGACGTCGCGCCGTCGCGGCTCGGTGAGGCGAAGCGCGAGGTCAATGCCGTGATCGACCAGCTCGGCCCCTCGGACCGCATGACGGTCATCAGCATCGGACCGACGTCGAGAATCATCGCGTCCGTGACCGGCGACCGCGACGCGCTGCATCGCGCCGTGAACGGCATCGCGGCGAGCAATGGCGCGGCCGATCTGTCGGCGGCGTTATCGTTGGCCGCGGGCCTGGTTCGATCCGGCGACGACGCACGAGCCTACCTGTTCTCCGACGGCATCGTCCAGCCGCTGAGCTCGTCCTTCACTGCCGGTCTGCCTTTTCCCGTCGAGTACCATCGGGTCGGCGTTTCGGGAGAGAACGTCGGACTGACCTCGCTGACCGTGCGCACCAGCGCGCAGACGCGCGCGGCCTATGTGCATTTGCAAAACTTCGGCCAGCAGATCCGGTCGGTCAGCCTGGAATGGCGCGCCGACGGTCACCTGCTCGATGTCCGGCCGCTGACCCTGCCGCCCGGACAGGGGCAGGACGTCGTCCTCCCCGTTCCATCGGATGCAACCTCCGTGACGGCGCGCCTCGCGGCCGGCGACATCTTCGCCGTCGATGACACGGCGACCGCCGTGGCCCGCACGCCCCGTGCCTTCAAGGTGCTGCTGGTCACGCCCGGCAACGTGTTTCTCGAACAGGCCCTGCGGCTTCGAACGGACTTTCAAATCGACGTCGTCGCGCCCACCGCGTATCACGCAAGCTCCGCCTACGCGATGACGGTGTTCGACCGGTTTACGCCACCCGTTCTGCCCGATGGACCGTTCTGGATGGTCGATCCTCCGGCGGGCTCATCCCTGGCCGGCGGGCCGGCGGTCGGCATCGGGCGCGTCCGAGCCGTCGATGCCGGTGACCCGTTGCTGGCCAACGTCGATCTGCAGGACGTGCACGTGGCACGCAGCGAGGACCTGCGGGCGTCGACATTCGGGAGGCCGCTGATCAGCAGCCTGCAGACGCCGCTGGTGCTGGTCCGAGACGAGCCATTCCGGCAGGTGCTGATCGGCTTCGACCTGCACGAGTCCGACCTGCCACTGCGCATTGCCTTCCCGATCCTGGTCCAGAACCTGAGTGAATGGATGCTGCCGCCCAGCGTGCCAAGCCACAGCTTTCATCCGGCCGAGCCGGTGACCATCGTCCCCGAGCCCGGTGCCACGTCCGTCACCGTGATCCGGCCCGACGGCAGCCGCCGCTCGCTGGCAACCGGCGCGATCGCCACCTTCGGCGAAACCGATCCGACCGGCCTCTACACCGTCGAGCAGGTAATTGCCGGCCAGGTGCAGCGCTCCTGGTTCAGCGTCAATCTTTTCTCCGATTCAATCTCGCAACTGAAGCCGCCGGATCGGCTGACGCTCCCTCCAACGCGGGCGGTCGCCGTCCAGGCCACCCACCGGGGCCAGCTCGAGATCTGGCCGTGGATCGCGCTGGCGGCGCTCGCCGTCGTCACGGCCGAATGGCTGGCCTTCCACCGTGGGCTTTGACGTCACCCGCCCTCTTTTCCTGGGGGCGGGCGTCCTGGCGCTGGCGATCATCGTCGTCATCTGGCGGCTGTTTCCCCCGCCGCTGCCGCCGCGACGCGCGCGTCTCTCTCTCGGGCTCCGGACGCTCATCGTGCTGCTGCTGACGGCCTCACTGGCCGGCTTCCAGGTGCAGACGACGCCGAGCCAGCAATCGCTGCTCGTCGCCGCCGACCTGTCGGCAAGTGTGCAGAGCGCACTCGACAGCGAGGCCGCCATGGTCCGCCGAATCCTGCAGCAGCGGCGGGGCGACGATCGCGCCGGCGTCGTCAGTTTCGGTCGCGATCCCCAGGTTGAGGTGAACCTCAGTAAGGACCCGCAGTTCGGCGAGTTCCAGAGTCAGCCGAACCCGCACTACACCGACCTGGCCGCGGCCCTGCAGCTGGGCGGCTCGATCCTTCCCGACGACAGCCGCAAGCACATCGTGCTCATCAGCGACGGACGCGGCAACCTCGGCGACGCGGTCGGCGAAGCGCGGCTGCTTCGAGCGGAGGGCGTACGCGTGGACACCGTCGCGCTGCCGGTGCCCCTCGGCGCCGAGGTCTACGTCGATCGGCTCGACGCCCCTCAGACGTTGACCCAGGGAGAGCAGGCGGACGCGCAGGCGCTGATCGTGAGCAATACGACGACCCACGCCACCGCGCGCTGGTATCTGGACCGGACGCTCATCAGCACGACCGCGCTTGACCTGACGGCCGGCGAGACCACGATCAAGCAGACGGTCAAGCCGAGCGAGCCGGGGTTCCACGCGGTCCGTCTCGTGATCGACCCCGTGCGCGACACGTACGCTGAGAACAACCTGGGTGAGGCGCTGATCCAGGTCGTCGGACCGCCCCGCGTGCTGCTGGTCGAGAACACCCCGGGTGAGGCCGCGAGCCTCGAGTCGGCCCTGCGCTCGACGGGGATCGGGGCCGCAGTCGTCACACCAGACCAGCTGCCGCGATCCGCAGCCGACCTCGCCGCCTACCAGGCCGTGGTGCTGGTCAATATCCCAGCATCGAGCCTGGGCACGGACGGCATGGCGCTGCTCCAGGCGTCGGTCCGCGACCTTGGCACCGGCCTCGTGGTCATCGGCGGTGCCGACAGCTACGGCCCGGGCGGCTACGCCGGTACGACGCTCGAGACGACGCTACCCGTCCAGATCCAGCTGCCCCAGGACATGCAGAAGCCGCCGGTCGCGGTGATGCTGGTGCTGGAGTCGACGGAGAGCGGGCAGGGCGACCAGATCTTGCGCGGCGCGGCCGAGTCGGTCATCGATCAGCTCACGCCGCGCGACATGGTCGGGGTCACCAACGGCAACATGGGCAGCATCGTCGTGCCGCTGGGGCCGCTGACGGACAAGGCCGCGGTCAAGAAAAAGATCGAGGCGATGGCCCTCGGCGATCCGCCCAGCTACTCGCCCGACCTGAGTGCCGCCAATGACCAGCTGACCAAGACGACCGCATCGATCAAGCATGTGATTCTCTTTGGCGACGGCGACGCACCCGACCGCGACTACCAGTCGCAGATCACCGCCATGCACGGCCGCGGGATCACGGTCTCCACCGTCGCCATCGCCGCCAACTCATTCGACGCCGCGACGATGCAGGCGATGGCGGGCTGGGGCCACGGCCGCTTCTACCAGAGCAATAGCCTGTCAGACGTACCGCAAATCTTCTTGAAAGAAACGCGCGAGGCGCTCAAGCCCTGGATCGTCGAGGGCCGCATCGCGCCCCAGCTCGCCTCACTGATTGATCTGCTCCCGGGCGTGCCGCTCGACAGTTTCCCGGCGCTGACAGGCTACGTGGCAACGACGCCGCGTGCGGCTGCCGATGTCGTGCTGAAGAGCCCGCAGGGCGATCCGCTGCTGGCAACCTGGCAATACGGCCTCGGCCGCGTCATCGCCTGGACCAGCGATGCACAGGGCCGCTGGACCGCCGGCCTGCTCCAATGGCCATCAGCCAATCGCTTCTTCGGCGATATCGTGCACGCCAGCCTGCCGCAACCAGGAGATCCTGCACTGCAGGTCGAGACCCGCGTCCAGGGCGATCACACCCACCTCCTCGTGACGGCGCCGGCAACCTCCGGCGCCACTGTGACCGTCAACGCCCTCACCCCGGATCTGGCCGACACCAGCCTGATCCTGTCGCCCACCGGTCCCGGCCGTTTCGAGGGCGACCTGCCGACCGACCAGGTGGGTAGTTACCTGCTGCACGTCAGCGAGTCAGCCGGCGGCGTGGTCCGCCATACGACGACGACCGGGTTGGTCGTGCCCTACTCGCCCGAGTACCGCGATCTCGGCACCGACGTCGCCACCCTGAAAGCCATCGCCCAGGCCGGGGGCGGCGTGCTCCTCACCGACGTGTCGCAGGCCTTCCGAGTTCCGGTGCCAACGGTGCGGGCCGCTCTCTCGATCGGCGAGCTGCTGCTGGTACTGGCGATCCTTCTTTTTCCGATTGACGTCGCCCTGCGCCGCCTGATCTTCCGGCTGGAAGACATGCCCGCCTGGCGAGCCGCCGTGGCCCGCCGGCCCACGCCCGCCGTCCCAGCCGAGGCCACCGTCACGCGGCTGAAAGAGCGGGTCGATGGGATCCGCGCCGCACGCGCCGCCCAACCACGGGCGCCGAAGAAGCCGCCGGAGGATCCGACCGGCGACCTGCTGGCGCGGCGCAAGCGGCGCTGATTCTTAGCCCGTGTTTAGCGGCGACACCGTAAACTAGCCAGCGATGTTCGGACCAACGATTACCAGTCTGCTGAACACGATCATCACCATTCTCATCTTGGTGCTGATCGTGCGCGCGATCTTCTCATGGTTCCCCGGGATGCTCTACACCCAGGCGGGCCGGTACGTCTTACTGGCCACCGAGTGGTACCTCGCCCCGATCCGGCGCGTCATCCCACCGGTCGGCGGCCTCGACCTCTCCTTCCTGGTCGGCATCATCATTCTCTACGCGCTGCAGAACTTTATCGTTTCAGGGAACCCCGTCAGCGCGATCATTGGGATCGTCCGCTCCATCCTGATTCTCTGCATCATCCTGGTGCTCATCCGCATCTTCTTCGGCTTCTTCCAGATGGATCCCTGGCATCCGATTACGCAGATGGTGATGCAGGTGACCGAGCCCTTTGCCCGGCCGTTTCGCCAATGGTTTCCGCGGCGCCCGCGAGCGTTCGATTGGGCGCCAGTCGCCGCATTCGTCGTGCTGCTGGCCGCCCTCTTCCTACTCTCGGGCCTACAGATCTTCGGGATCGGCTAGGAGCTCGCGGAGCCGACCAGCGTCCGCGGCTGCCGGCCGCCGGTCACCTGGCGCTCGGGCGCGCGACGCCGGATCACTTCTAGTCGCCAAACCGGGCGGCTGAACAGGGCATCGATCTCGCGCTGGGCCCGGTCACCGGCGAGCCCACCCCCCTGGACGCGGAACTTCTCGCCGAGGTCCATGTCGACGATCTGATCGGCGCGCTGCAGGTGGAGCACGACCCGGTCCGGGCCGGCGCAGCGGCCCAGGATCTCCTGGAGAGCGGCCATCTGTTCCGGGGTAGCCTCGGCAGGCACGTCGAGGTGGACCACCTGGTTGCGCACCCAGAATTCGTGCCCGGCATCGTCGAAAGCGAGGATCTCGTCGGCGATGACTTTCGCCTGCTCCGCGCGCTCCTCGTCGTCGCCGGCAGAGGCGCGGGCATCGACCTTGCCACGAACGATCACGACCGTGTCGGAGAGTAGGAGCTCGCGCCGCTCTTCGAAGACCCTGGGGAAGACGATGACTTCGATGGTCGCGGTCAGATCCTCGATCTGGACGAACGCCATCGCCTTGCCCGATTTGGTGACGATAGGTCGCACCGACTTGATGACGCCGCCAATGCGGACTTCGTAGTCCTCCATATCCGGCGTGACTTGGTTCGCATAGGTATCCACTTTGGCATGGAGCTCGTGCTCGATCCGCCGCAGCGGGTGATCCGACAGATAGAGGCCGAGCAGCTCTTTTTCGCCCTTGAGTCGCTCGTCGTCGGGCATCCGCGGCATTTCCGAGACCAGGCCGGCTGACGGATCGTCCATCTCGTCCGTGTCGGGGAGCATGCCGAAGAGATTCGTTTGGCCGCTCTCGCGCTCGCTGATGATCTGCGCGGCGCGGTCGCTGACGCGATCGATGCTGGCGAACAGCCGGCCCCGCTCGCCGAGGCTGTCGGTGGCGCCCGAGCGGATCAGGCTCTCGAGCACGCGCTTGTTCATCTCGCGCGGGTCGACCCGGACGCTGAGATCGAGCAACGACTTGAATGGGCCGTTCGCCCGGCGCTCGGCGAGCAGCAGCTCGATGGCGCGGACGCCGACGTTCTTGATCACCGCGAGGCCGTAGCGAATCTTCCCGTCCTGGACCGAGAACCCCGCTTCCGAGAAGTTGACGTCGGGCGGGAGGACCTCGATGTCGCGCGCGTGGCAGTCGAGGACGGCGGCGGCGACTTTATCGTAGTTGCCCGCCTCGTTGTTGAGCAGGGCCGCGAGGTACTCGAGCGGGTAGTTCGCCTTCAGGTACGCGGTCTGGTAGGAGATCACGGCATAGGCAGCGCTGTGCGACTTGTTGAAGCCGTAGCCGGCGAAGAAGGCCATCAGGTCGAAGATCTCGGTCGCCTTGGTTTCCGTGACGCCGCGGCTGCCCGCCCCCGCGATGAACTTGGCGCGCATCTTCGCCATCTCTTCCTTCTTCTTCTTGCCCATCGCGGAGCGCAAGACGTCCGCTTCGCCGAGCGTGAAGCCCGCCAGCTGCGATGCGATCTGCATGACCTGTTCCTGGTAGACGATCACGCCGTAGGTCTCCTTGAGAATCGGCTCGAGCTGCGGCAACGGATACACGATCTCCTGTTCGCCGTGCTTCCGTTTGACGTACTGGTCGACGAGGCCGCCCTCGAGTGGTCCCGGCCTGAAGAGCGCGTTCGCCGCGATGATGTCCTCGAAGGTCGTCGGCCGCATGTCCTGCAAGAGCCGGCGCAGTCCGGCTGACTCGAGCTGGAATACGCCGTTGGTGTCAGCCGCCTGTAGCAGGCGGAAGGTCGCCGGATCGTCCCAGGGGATGCTGGCCAAATCGAGCTGCAGGCCGCGCGTTTGCTGCAGGTTCTTGAGCGTGTCCTCGATGATCGACAGGTTTCGCAGCCCGAGGAAGTCCATCTTGAGCAGCCCGATTTTCTGAACGGCGTTCATCTCGTACTGGGTCATCACGGCGCGCTTTTCCTGGCCGTTACGATCGCCGCGGGTGATCGCCAACTGCAACGGGACGAACTGCTGCAGCGGTTCCGGCGTGATAACGATGCCGGCCGCGTGCGTCGACGCGTGGCGCACCAGGCCCTCGAGCTTACGGGCGTTCTTCAAGAGGCGCTCGTAAACAGGATCCTTTTCCGCCTGGGCGAGCTCCGGCACCATGGCGATCGCCTTATCGAGCGTCATGTTGAGTTGCGGCGGCACCAATTTGGCCAGGTGGTCGACGTCGCGCAGGGGGACGTCCAGGGCGCGACCCACGTCGCGGATCACGGCGCGCGCCTTCATCGTCCCGAAGGTGATGATCTGGGCCACGTGGTCCTGACCGTAGCGCTGGCCGACATAGTCGATGACCCGATCACGATTGCGGTCGTCGAAATCGATGTCGATATCGGGCATCGAGATGCGCTCCCGGTTGAGGAAGCGCTCGAAGATTAGCCCGTGCTGAAGCGGGTCGAGCGTGGTGATGCCCAGCGCGTATGACACGATGCTGCCCGCCGCGGAGCCGCGACCCGGCCCGACGGCCACCCCGTGGGTGCGCGCGTAGTCGACGAAGTCACTCACGATCAGGAAGTAAGGCGCGTAACCCATATCGTCGATCACGCCGAACTCCATCTCGAAGCGGTCGCGCACGGTGGCGGTGATTTCCGGGTAACGATGTTTTAGCCCGCGTTCCGCGAGGCTTCGGAGGTGACGCTCGGCGGTTTCGCCACCGGGCACCTCGAACCGAGGTAGCAGCGGGCGCGTCTCCAGGTCCAGGTGGCATCGCTGGGCGATCCGCACCGTATTAGCCACCGCCTCGGGGAACTCACGGAACCGTTCCGCCATCTCGTCCGGGGTCTTGAGGTAGAACTGATCGTTGTGGAAGCGCATCCGTTTCTGGTCCGCAACGATGGTGCCGGTCTGCAAGCAGAGGAGGATGTCGTGCGCCTCGGCATCGTCCTGTCGCGTGTAGTGCGAGTCATTGGTGGCGACCAAGGGGATGCCGGTGCGGTGTGACAATCGCGCCAGGCCCTCGTTGACCCGGGCCTGCTCCTCCATGCCGTGGTCCTGGATCTCCAGGAAGTAGTCATCGCCGAACATCCGCTGGTATTCGCGCGCCACCTGCTCCGCACCGGCCTCGTCACCCTCGAGCAGCCGGCTCGCCACCTCACCGCCGAGGCAACTCGAGAGGGCGATCAGGCCTTGAGTGTGTTCAGCGAGCAAGGCCTTGTCGATGCGTGGCTTGTAGTAATAGCCTTCGAGGTGCGCCATGCTGGAGAGCTTGATCAGGTTGCGATAGCCTTCGAGGTTCTTGACCAGCAGGATCAGGTGATGGGGATCGCGATCGGCCCGTCCTTCCTTCTGGTGACGGGAGCGGGTGGCGACGTAGACCTCCTGGCCGATGATCGGGTTGATCCCGGCGGCTTTCGCTTGCAGATAGAGATCGACCGCGCCGTAGAGCACGCCGTGGTCGGTGAGCGCGATCGCCGGCATCCCGGTCTCCGCTGCCAGGCGCACCATCTCGGAAATCCGGCTGGCCCCGTCGAGCAGGCTGAATTCCGAGTGGGTGTGTAAGTGTACGAAGCTCATGCGTTGCGTTCGAGCTTGACCACCGCTTCGATGTGGTAGGTCTGGGGGAACATGTCGACGAAAGCCACTTCCACAAGGGTATAGCGTCCGGCGGCACAAAAACGGTTGACATCTCGGGCCAGCGTCGATGGGTCGCACGAGATGTAGACGACCCGTTCCGGCCTCAGATTGGCCATCGCCTCGATCGCCGATTCGGCGCACCCGGCGCGCGGCGGATCGAGCACGAGAACGTCGACCTCTCCTTCAAGCCCGGGAGCGGCGTCTTCGACACGGCCCCGCCGGTAGCTGACATTGCCGCAGTCGTTGAGCTGCATGTTCAGCTCCCCCAGCCGTACGGCGTAGGGGCTTTCTTCGATCGCGATCACATCGGTGGCGCGCTCCGCCAGCCGCGCCGTGAGCATGCCGATCCCGGCGTAGGCGTCGACGACCCGCTCGCGGCCGCGCAGCTGCGCGAAGGCGACCGCGCGCTGGTAGAGCACGTCGCGCTGCCGCACATTGACCTGGACGAACGCCTCGGGCCGCACTCGGAAGTGGCGGCCGGCATCGTCCATGCCGATCGAGTCGTCGTTGAGGTTGAGCTCGGGGATCCAGCCTGCGGCCCGCGCGCCAAATCCCTTGTCGGCCGAACCCGGAGGGTAGGGCGACCAGAGCAGATCGCTGGTCCCAGGCGCCCAGGTGAACTGCAGGGCGGTGACGCGCCCGGCCGCCGGATCCTCCGCGGCGCGCGCGAACGCCGGGAGCGCCCGCTCGATCGCCTCGACGTGGATCAGGCAGGCATCGATCGGCAGTGTCTGGTAGGTGTGCTTGCGATAGAAGCCGAGGGTGACGACCCCAGCGCGACGCAAGACATGAAACTCACCGCGAATGCGATAGCGCCACGGATCGTCCATCCCGAGGACCTCGATGCGGTCGATGGGAAATTCGAGGTGCGCGCGCTCGAGCTGCCGATGCAGCACCTGTCGCTTCTGGGCGAGCTGCTCGGGATAGGCGAGGTACTGCAGCTGGCAGCCGCCACAGCCGGCCTTGAAATATGGACAGGGCGGATCGACACGCGTGGGCGCCGCCTCGAGGACGGCCGTTGCCTGGGCGCGCCAGAAGTCTTTCCGCCGGTGCGTGACTTCGGCCTCGACGGTTTCTCCGGGTATCGCCCCCTCGACGAAGACGACGCGGCCGTCGACCCTCGCCAGGGCCGCCCCGCCGTGGGCGAGCTCCCCGACCGTGAGCTGCACTAGGAAATCTTCTCTTGGAGCAGCGACTCGAGACGCTGCGGGTTGGCTCGGCCTTTGGAGAGCTTCATCCCCTGGCCAATGAGGAACTTCAACGCCTGCGCTTTTCCGGCTTTGAAGTCCGCGACGGACTTTTCATTTTCGGCGATCACCTGGTCGACGATGCCGGCGAGCTCGGCGTCGCCGCTGATCTGACTCGAACCCTTCGCTGCCATGAGGGCGGGCTCCGGGTCGGACGCGCGGTACATCGCCTCGAACGTCTGCTTCGCCATCTTGCCGCTGATGACGCCGGAGTCGATCAGCGCGATCAGCTGCTGCAGATGCGCCGGTTTGACCGATGCGTCCTGGATCTCCTTGTGCTCGGCGTTGAGGAAGCGGCTGAAATCACCGAGGATCCAGTTCGCTGCCGCCTTCGCCGGAGCGCCGAGCCGGACCGTCTCCTCGAAGTACTCGGCCATCGGCTTGGACGAGGTGAGTACCGAGGCGTCATACGGGCTGAGGCCGAGCGTCGCGATAAGGCGCTCGCGCCGCGCCGCCGGCAGCTCCGGCAGGGTGGATCGGATCTCGGCCACCCATTCGCGACTGACCGCCAGGGGCGGCAGGTCGGGCTCAGGGAAGTATCGATAGTCTTCGGCGAACTCCTTGGTGCGTTGCGAGACCGTCAGTCCACGCGCGTCGTTCCAGCCCCGCGTTTCCTGGACCAGCCGGCCGCCCGCGTCCAGAACCTCCGTCTGGCGCAGGACCTCGTACTCGATGGCGCGATGGATCGCCCGGAAGGAGTTCATGTTCTTGACCTCCACCTTGGTACCGAACTCGGTGCGGCCGGCGGGGCGGAGTGACACGTTGGCGTCGCAACGAAGCTGGCCGGACTCCATGTCACCGTTGTTGACGCCGATGTACTGGAGGATCGCCCGCAACCGCATGACGTACTCGCGCGCCTCGTCGGCGGTGCGCAGGTCGGGCTCCGAGACGATCTCCATCAGCGGCACGCCGGCACGGTTGAAGTTGACGAGCGAGGACTGGGCTTGCTCGATCGCGCCTTCGTGCTGCAGCTTGCCGGTGTCCTCTTCGAGGTGGACGCGCGTGATGCCGCAACGCCGCGCCTCGCCGTTGACATCGAAGTCGAGGTGCCCGTGGCGGCTGAACGGTAAGTCGTACTGCGAGATCTGATATCCCTTGGGCAGGTCCGGATAGAAGTAGTTCTTGCGGTCGAACTTCGAGAATTCCGGAATCTCGCAGTTGAGCGCGAGCGCGGTGCGGATGGTCGCCTCGACCGCTTTCCGGTTGATCACCGGCAGCGATCCGGGGAGTCCGAGGCAGACGGGGCAGGTGTTCGCGTTGGGCGGCGCCATGAGGTAGTCGGTCGAGCACCAGCAGAACATCTTGCTCTGCGTCAGCACCTGGGCATGGACCTCGAGCCCTACGACGATTTCGTAGCGCGTGGCAACCGCCATCAGGCAACCGCCCGCATCAACGGCGACTGGAGCTTGCGGAAGTCGGCCGCCGCCTCGAAGGCATAAGCGACCTGCAGCGCCGTTTCTTCCCGGAATCCGGGCGCGATGACCTGCAGACCGATCGGCAGGCCATCGGCCAGGCCGCAGGGCACCGAGATGCCGCAGACGTTACCAAGGTTCGCGGGGATGGTGATGATGTCGTTCAAGTACATGGCAACCGGGTCCTGGGTCTTAGCCCCGAGCGGGAACGCCACCGTGGGCGACGTCGCGCCCAGCAGGGCGTCGACCTTTTCGAAGGCCCGCCTGAAGTCCTCGATGATCAGCGTGCGGACCTTTTGCGCCTGCAGGTAGTAGGCGTCGTAGTAACCGGAGCTCAGTGCATAGGTCCCGAGCATGATGCGGCGCTTGACCTCGGCGCCGAAGCCCTGCTGGCGGGTCAGCATGTATTCCTCGATCAGGTTCTTCGCGCCCTCCGCCTGGTAGCCATAGCGGACGCCGTCGTACCGCGCGAGGTTGGAGCTGGCCTCGGCCGGCGCGATGATGTAGTACGCGGGCAGGGCGACATCGCTGTGCGGCAGGCTGACTTCTTCGATTGCCGCACCCTGCTGCTCGAGCAGCCGGATGGCGTCGTTGATCGCCTGCTCGACCGCCGGCTCCATCCCGGTGACGAAGTATTCCTTCGGTACGCCGAGGCGCATGCCCTTCACGCCTTTGCGCAACGTGGCGAGATAGTCGGGCACGGGGCGCGTCGAACTGGTTGAGTCGCGCGGATCGTGTCCGGCAATTGACTGCAACAAGAGGGCCGCGTCGACCACGTCGCGCGTCATGGGACCGATCTGGTCGAGCGAGGACGCAAAGGCAATCAGGCCGTAGCGGCTGACGCGCCCGTACGTCGGCTTCATGCCGACGGTTCCTGTGAGCGCGGCCGGCTGCCGGATCGACCCTCCGGTGTCGCTGCCGAGCGCCGCGATGGCTTCGCCGGACGCGACGGCGGCCGCCGATCCGCCGCTCGAGCCACCCGGCACCCGGTCGAGCCCCCACGGATTGTGGACGGGCCAGTACCCCGAGTTCTCGTTCGATGAGCCCATCGCGAACTCGTCGCAGTTGGTCTTGCCGAGGAAGACGGCACCTTCGGCCTCCAGCCGCTCGACGACGGTCGCGCTGTAGGGTGGGGTAAAGCCTGTCAGGATCTTCGAGCCGGCCGTCGATACCACGTCCTTGACGCACAGGACGTCCTTCAGCGCGATCGGGATCCCGGTCAGCGGCTTGAGGTCTTGCTTGGCGCGCAGTCGCTCGTCGGCGGCCTTCGCCTGGCGAAGCGCGAGCTCACGGGTGACGAGCAGGTACGCCTTCGTCTTGTCGCCGACCGCGTCGATGTGACCGAGCACCGACTCGGTGAGCTCGACCGAGGAGATCTCCCGGTCGATCAGCATCTGATGCAGCTCGCGGATGGTCCGCTGAAAGAGCTTCATTCCTGGATCGCCTTGACCTTGAAGTACGGTCCCTCGCGGCTTGGCGCGTTCTGTAGTGCTGCCTCAGCGGGCAGGCACGGCTCGGTCCGGTCGTCGCGCATGACGTTGCGCTCCTCGAGCGGATGCGCGGTCGCTGGGACCTTCGAGGTATCAGCCCGCTTCAGGGCATCGATCGCGGTCAGGATGTGCCTCAGCTGATCGCGGTAGCGCACGACCTCGTCTGGTGTAATCCCCAAGCGCGCCAGGCGCGCGACGTGCTCGACTTCGCGGGACGAGAGCTCTGAGTCAGGTTCGGGCAAGACGTATAGATTATCGCGAGATGGCATCTCGCTTCGCGATCGGCGGCTGGTCGATTCCGACGGCCACCGCACTTTACATCGTGCTGATCGCAGTACCCGTCCTGCTGATCGGCCTGGTGCCCGCTTGGCGCCGCCGGAGCAACGTTTGGGCACGCGCACATCCCATCCCGCAGGCTGGGATTGGAGCACTGGTATTCGGGCTCGGCTTCGCCACCTGGAGCGGCTGGCTGACGGCGGTCGTTGTTGCCATCGCCTGGTTCGCCGTCTGGGTCCTACTCGGCCGTGCGTGGCAGTCAGAAACGGGCCGAGGTCAACTCAGGCGCTAAGCGCGCCGCTCAAGATCGCCCGCGCCCGCAGCCAGGGGCCCAGTGGCCCCGCCGCCGCGGGGCGGCTGAGGTGGAAGCCCTGGAGGAAGTCGCAACCGTACTCGCGCAGCAATGCCGCCGTCGGCTCATCCTCCACCCCTTCGGCAACGACCACCAGCCCAAGGCTATGGCCGAGGTCGATGGTCGACCGGACGATGGCGGCGCCGTCGCGGTTGGTCGCCATGTCCACGACAAAGGTCTTGTCGATCTTGATCTCGCCAACCGGGAGCCGCTTGAGGTAGGCCAGCGAGGAATAGCCGGTGCCGAAATCGTCGACCGAGATCTGGACCCCGGTGTCGTGCAGGCGCTGCAGGGTGTCTTCGGCTTCGTTCGCGATGATGGTGCTCTCGGTGATCTCCAGACTCAGCTTTTCCGGGGAGACTCCCCAGGTGCGCAGCAGCTGGGCCACGGCATCAGGGAGCTCGGTATCGAGCAGGTTGCGCGCCGAGAGGTTGACGGAGACCCCGACGTCGATGCCGGCCTTCGACCAGGCGTGCACCTGGCCCAGCGCCTCGTTGAGCACCCAGGCGGTCAACGGCTTGATCAGGTTGGTCTGTTCTGCGGATGGGATGAAGTCATCCGGCGGCAGGAGGCCGTGCTCCGGATGGCCCCAGCGGACCAGCGCTTCGACCTTCAGCGTCCTGCCGTCGATCGCCGACACGATCGGCTGGTAGTGGAGCACCAGCTCGAATTGATCGATCGCGTACCGTAGCTTTCCCACCAGGGGTACCCCCTCGCCACTCTCGCCGCCTTCTTGATCCACCGAGTAGACGCTGAATCCGCTTCGGGCCCGCTTGGCGGTATACATCGCGACGTCCGCTCGACGAATCAGGGTCTGCGCATCGTCGGCATGCTGGGGGAAGGCCGCGATCCCGATGCTCAGGCTGACGGAGATGGACTGGTCATCGATGATGAACGGCTGGTCCATGGCGTTGAGGATTTTTTCCGCGATCAGTACCGCCCGGGACACGTCGGTCGCGCCCCAGGGAACCACGGCAAACTCGTCACCGCCATAGCGAGCCACCGTGTCCGCCTTGCGCAGCACGCGACGCATGCGCTCGCTCACCTGCAGCAGCAACCGGTCGCCGGCCTGGTGGCCGAGGCTATCGTTCACGCTCTTGAATCCGTCCAGGTCCATCAACAGCACTGCGCACGGTTTCATCTCGCGCTCACCGGCCCGGATCGTTTCCTCGAGCCGCTCCTGGAGGAAGGTTCGGTTCGCCAGTCCGGTCAACGGATCGTGCAGCGCCTGGTATTGCAGGGCTTCGGTCTCGGCTTTGCGCTCCGACACGTCGCGCAGGCTCCCGATCACCAGCCGCTGCGGTCCGAGCCAACCCACGTTGAACTCCATCGGAAACGTCGTGCCGTCTTTCCGAGCGCCCGCGGTCTCGTGGCTTCCCATCTCGAATAACCCCTGCTGGGCCCGCAAGTAGGAACGCAGTTGCGGCTTCACCTCGGAGCGGTTGGGTTCCGCGATCAGGCGCACGAAGTCCTTGCCGATCACCTCGTCCGCGGGGTAGCCGAAGAGCCGCTCGGCCGCCGGGTTGTAGGAGCGGACCACGAGGCGATGGTCGAGCGTGATGATGCCGTCGGCGACGTTGTCGAGGATGGCCCGGATCCGGTCGCCGCTCCGCCGCAGTTCGTCTTCCGCTCGGCGCCGCTCGATGAAGTTGCCGATCTGGCTGCCGATGTCCGCCATCACGCGCAGCGTGGCTCGGTCGAGGGAGCGCTCGTCGTTGCTGAAAAAGGCGATCACACCGGTGACCTTTCGCCCATTGGTGACGGCGAAAGCGAACTGTGCGTGCAGTCCACTCCTGGCAACGGCGTCGGCGCGCTGCGAATTCGGGTCCGAAGCCACGTCGTCGATCGATCGAGCACGGCCGCTCGCCCACACCCGGCCCAGCAGTCCGACGCCACGGGCAAAGGTGACGTCTCGGCCAGAGGATTCGAAGGCCGCAAAATCCCGGGTTGGTCGATACCAGCCGTACGCCAGCCGCAGGACATTCGCCTCCTGGTCCACCGCCCAGAACTCGCCCACCGGCCAGCCGAGCGTCTCACACACCCCTTGCAACACCTGGGGCGCCGCCTCGGCCCAGGTGGCGGCATTGGCGAGCGGCCTGGTCACCGCAAACTGCACGGCGCGGAGGCGGTCGGCCATCCGCCGATGGCTGATATCGGTGACGAAGGCGACAAACTCGACCCGGGACCCGGCACGCGAGGTCGGCGAAACGGAAATCTCGATGGGAAACTCGCGCCCGTCCCGGTGCAGGGCCGACAGCTCGGTGGGGCGTCCCAGGAGCTTGCCCTCGCTCGTTTCGATGAATCGGGCGAGCCCTCGCTGGTGGAGCTCGCGGTAACGGCGTGGAATGATGGTCGCGGCAAAGATCCGGCCAATCGCCTCGTCATGGGACCAGCCGAAGATCTCCTCGGCCTTGCGGTTCCAGCCACCGATCATGCCCTTCTCATCGGCGGTGATCACGGCGCTCGGTGAGGTGTCGATGATGACCTGGAGATGCCGCTGCGATTCCTTGAGCCGCTCCATGACGCGCAGCTGGACATCGGCTTCGTGCCGCGCCGCCACATAGAGGCCGACGGTGCCGACCAGCAGCGCGACGCATGGCAACATCATCAGGGCATGCCCGACGTACCAGAAGCCGTCGTAGCGCGCCCGCATGAACATGAACATCATGGTCTCGACGGTGACCAGCACCAGGCCGGCGATGACGCTCGCCTCGATGCGCCGCTCGGGGCAGCGCCCTTTTCGGTAGACCGCGGCGGCGAAGGCGACTACGAAGAATGGGGCGGCCTGTAGCAGCGTATTGAATTCGGTGAAACGGGCTCCGATGATCAGCGGGGGTAGCAGCAGCGCGAGCCCTGCGGTGAGGGCGGTGGCCCCAATACCGATCCCCGACGCCAGCGCCAGGGTCCGGCGTAGCGTCCGGCGGGGGTGCGTTAGCGGGCGGGGCCGGTGCAGCAGGATCCAGGCGTAGAGCGCCGGCGTGCCGATGTGGGCCGCGTGGAAGAGAAAGCTGGCCGTCTGGTTGCTTGCAAAGGGCAACCGGAACGGTAGAACCCCGGGGAAGGTCAGCATGTGCTGGAGCCACAAGACGCCGAGGACGACGCTGGCGAACACCAGCGGGAGCGATCGGCTGTGACGGCGAAGCACGACGTCCGCGGAGGAGAGCGCGAGCACGACGGCCAGCGTGACCACCATGGCGCTGTCCAGCACCGGGACGTACCAGGTGAGGGGCAGCGTCGCATCCGGCAGCAGCGCCCCGAGCACGGAGACCAGCATCAGGGCGGCCGCCGTCAGCAAGGCCAGCAACCCACGAGCGCCGATCGTGCGAAAGCGCCCCATGGCGCGGCCAGTGGGCGCGCTAAGAACGGTCGGGAACGCCACGATCGCATGATGCGTCGCGCACCCTGAAAGAGAAGTTAAGGAGCTGTCACGATTCGTTACAAATTCTGATAGCGTTCACTGAGCGTTATCTGCGACCGGCCGTGTTCGGCAAAAGGGACTAGGCGGCCCCCACCTTCCCTCCCGGAGGGGAAGCGTTCAATCGCCAAGCAGGGCGACGAAGGCGGCCTCGTCGAGGACGGGGACTTTGAGGCGCTGCGCCTTCTCAAGCTTCGAGCCCGGATCAGCGCCCACCACGAGGTAGTCCGTCTTCTTGGTGACGCTTGAGCCGACCGTGCCACCCAGGGCCTTGATCCGGTCCTCTGCCTGACCGCGGGTCATGGCGCTCAGCGTCCCGGTCAGGACGAACGTCTTCCCAGAAAGGGGTCCCTTGACCCGCTCCGGCGGCTTGATGGTGATGCCCGCATCCAGCAGACGTTGGATGAGCCGGCGCGACTCCGGCCGCTGAAAGTATTCGTGGACTTCCTCTGCCACGATCGGTCCCACCCCGCCCACCGCCCGGAGGTCGTCGACGGTCGCGGCCTGCAGGCGATCGATGTCCGCGAAATGGTCGGCGAGCAGCCCGGCCATCGTCCAGCCGACATGGTTGATGCCGAGGGCGGCGAGAAATCGCAGAAACGTTGTCGCTTTGCTGGCTTCGATGCGGTCCAGTAGGTTCTGCGCGGACTTGTCGGCAAAGCCCTCCAGCGATTGCAGCTGCGCCTTCGTCAGGTGATAGAGATCCGCCGGGTCTTTGACGAGCTTTCTCTCGATCAGCTGCTGTAGGGTCGCGTAACCAAATCCCTCGATATCGAGCGAACCCACGAAGTGCCTCAGGTGCTCGAGCACCTGGGCAGGGCAAGTTGGATTGATGCAGCGGGTCGCCGCCTCGCCCGGCTCCCGCACCAGGTCCGTTCCGCATTCCGGGCATTTCTTCGGCATGTGCCAGGGCCGGCTCGATTTCGATCGCTTCTCTTTCAGAACCCGAACCACCTCGGGGATCACGTCGCCGGCGCGCTGGATGATGACGTGGTCCTGCGGGCGCACGTCTTTGCGGGCGACTTCGTCTTCGTTGTGGAGCGTCGCCCGGCTGACGGTCACGCCGGCGATCTGAGTCGGCTGGAGCCACGCCACCGGGGTTGCGGCGCCGGTGCGGCCGATGTAGATCTTGATGGCCTCGACCACGGTTTCCGCCTGCTCGGGCGGGAACTTGAACGCCAGCGCCCAGCGCGGGCTCCGCGACACGAACCCGAGTTCCGCCTGCTGCCCCAGGTCGTTGACCTTGATCACAATGCCGTCGATCTCGTAGTCGAGGCCGTGACGTTTCTCTGTCCACTCGTCGAGGAAGGCGATCACCGCCTCGATGTCCGGATGGGTGCGACGGTTGTCGTTGACGTGAAAACCCATCTGCGCGAGTCGCTCGAGGATCTGCTCCTGGCTTTTGGCGCTGCCCGGCGGGTCGAGCGCGTACATGAAGGTATCGAGTCGGCGCCGCGCGGTGATTCTCGGGTCGAGCTGTCGCACCGCGCCCGCCGCGGCGTTGCGGGGATTGGCGAAGGGCGCTTTGCCTTCAGCCGCCAGCTCGGTATTCAGGCGCTGGAAGCTGCGCTTCGGCATGTAGACCTCGCCGCGCACCTCGAACGTTTGCGGGAACTCTTTGGGGATCGTGACCGAGAGCGGGACGCTGGGGATCGTCTTGACGTTCGGCGTGACGTCCTCACCGACGTAGCCGTCGCCGCGTGTCGCCCCGATCTTGTAGCCACCCTGCTCGTACAGCAGGCTCATCGCCAGCCCGTCGATCTTGAGCTCGGTCACGTACTCGGCCCGCACATCGCCCAGCGCGCGATGCACGCGCTTGTCGAACTCGCGCACCTCGTCGCGCTCAAAGGCATTCGCGAGGCTGAGCATCGGCGTGCGGTGGGTGACCTTGGCAAACGCGTCCGACGGCGGCCCGCCAACCCGTTGCGTCGGCGAGTCGGGCGTCACCAGCTCCGGGTGCTCGGTCTCGAGCTCGACCAGCTCGCGGAAGAGCGCGTCGTACTCCGCGTCGGTGATCTCGGGATTGTCGAGAACGTAGTACTGCCGGTTGGCGCGGTCGATCAGCGTGCGTAGCTCGATTACGCGCGCCCTTGCGGCCTCAATTTCCCCTCCCCCGTTCGCGGGGGAGGGCCGGGCCTGCCGGCCCACGCGAGCCGCGCTATGTGCGATGCGAGCGTTTGAGGCGTCTGGCGTGGGGGCCTTGCTCACACCTTGACGATTGGGGCCAGGCTGACGGCGAGGATCTTCATCCCGACCTTGTCGAACTTGACGATGACCTCCTCGTCGGTGCGGGTCATCGTGCTCTTCAGCACCGCGCCCCGGCCCCAGGATCGATGTTCGACCTGGTCACCGGGCTTGTACCGCTGGACCAGTTCCACCGCCGCCGCGGGCCGCGCCGCCTCGATGACGCGGGCCGGCGCCATCGTAGGATCCGGCATCCCCGACGGGATGCCCGCCGAGCCATCGACCAGGTCCCGCGGAATATCAGCCAGGAATCGCGATGGCACGTTGAGGTTGGCATTCCCCCACAGGTGTCGGCGAAAGGCGTGGAACAGGTAGAGCCGATCCTTGGCGCGGGTCATCCCAACGTAGGCCAGCCGCCGCTCCTCTTCAAGGCCGGCGGGCGAGTCGAGACTGCGGCTGTGCGGAAATAGCCCTTCCTCCATGCCGAGCATGAACACCACGGGGAACTCGAGCCCTTTGACCATGTGCAGGGTGATCAACGTAAGGCCCTGCGTGCCCTCCGCCATGGTGTCGACGTCGCTCATCAGCGCGGTCTCTTCGAGGAAAGCCTGCAAGCCCTCGCCGGCTGGCAGCCCGTCGTACTCTGACGCCAGGCCCCGGAGCTCGAGCACGTTGGCCCAGCGTTCGTCCCCGTCGGAGCCCGTGTCCTTGACGTACCGTTCATAGCCGCTGCGCATCAGCAGTAGGTCGATGGTCTCCACGAGCCGGCGCTCCTGCGACGCCGCGCGGACCTCGTTGATGAGGTCGCGGAATTCGGCCAGCGCGCTCTTCGCCGCCGGGGTCAGGTCGACCATCTCGTCGAGGCGGCTGAGCGCGTCCCACGCCGACATGCCGTGCGCATCCGCCCAGTACCCGAGTTGCGCGAGCGATTTTTCGCCCAGCTTTCGCCGCGGGACGTTGATGATGCGCGAGAAGCTCAGCGTGTCCTGCGGGTTGGCGATCAGCCGGAGGTAGGCCATCACATCCTTGACTTCGCGACGCTCGTAGAATCGCAGGCCGCCGATGAGCCGGTAGGGCACACCCCGCCGAAGCAGGACTTCTTCAAGCGCGCGGGATTGGGCATTCGTCCGGTAGAGCACGGCGATATCACCAAGCCGGTTGTCGCCCTCGGCGACCAGCCGCAGCGCTTCCCGGGCGACCGCCTGCGCCTCCTCCTGCTCGTCGTAGGTCTGCGCCACGACCACCCTCGGCCCGCCCGGCCGGTCGGTCCAGAGTCGTTTCTCGGCGCGGTTCGGGTTGGCCTTGATGACGTGGTAGGCGGCGTCGAGGATCATCTGCGTCGAGCGGTAGTTCTGCTCGAGCTTGACGATCTTCGCGTCCGGATAGTCGTGTTCGAACGAAAGAATGTTTCGCACATCGGCGCCACGAAATCCGTAGATGCTCTGATCGTCGTCCCCCACGACGGCGAGATTCCGATGCTTGCTCGCGAGGTGGCGCACCATCAGGTATTGCACGCGGTTGGTGTCCTGGTACTCGTCGACCATGATGTACTTGAAGCTCTTCTGGTACTTCTCGAGCACGTCGGGGTGGTGGTCGAAGAGCCAGACGGTGCGCATCAGCAAATCGTCGAAGTCGAGCGCATTGTTTTGTTTAAGAAACGCGTCGTAGCGCAGCCGGATCTGCGCCGCAAGCTCCTCGTTGTGCGTGCCTGCCGCCTTCAACTGGTCCTCGGCACTGATCACCTCGTCTTTGGCGCGTGAGATCAGCGCCACCATGCCGCTCGGCGGATAGCGCTTCTCATCGAGCCGCAGCTCGGTCATGACCCGCTTGATGACGGCGAGCCGATCCCCCTCGTCGTAGATGATGAAGTGGCGGTCGATACCATCGGCGCTCCCGTCGCGGCGCAGGATGCGCACGCCGATCGCGTGGAACGTTCCCATCCAGATCGCGCCCGCGCTGAGGTTGACGAGGCTCTCGACGCGACCGCGCATCTCGCGGGCCGCCTTGTTCGTAAACGTCACCGCCAGAATCTCGCCCGGCTCCGCTCGGCCCTGCTGAATCAGCCAGGCGATGCGATGGGTCAGCACGCGCGTCTTGCCGCTGCCGGCCCCCGCGAAAATCAGTAATGGACCGTCGTCTGCGGTGACCGCCGCGCGCTGCGGTGGATTCAGTCCTGCGAGAAGGTCGACGCCGCGCTCGGCGGCCGCGGGGGAGCTTGCCAAATCAACGGCAAGTTTACCCGGCAACGGTTAGATCAGAAACCAAACGCGCGGGCGCGTTAGTGGCGGCGGCCACGGCCGCGCATGCGACCGGCGGCCATGTCGTCGGTGTCGTCGAAGTTGTCCTCGCGGGTCTTCTTGGTCGACTTCAACGACTGCGAGAAGGCGCTAAAGAACTGATCGCGCAACTCCATCGTCGAGATCTCGAAGGCATCCTTCAATGTCCAGTGGTCCTCCGGCGAGTACCGGCGCTCGCAGGCCCAGAGGAGGAACTTGATGAGCTGGATCTTGATGGCAGCCTTGAGCTTGGAGTCGGCCTTTGGCGCAGTCTTCCCCTGGACCACGGCGACCTTCGCGCCCTTGTCCTTGCCCTTGTCCTTACCTTTCCCACCTTTTCGCATTGGAACGACCGGCGCTGCCGGAGCCTGACCGCCGCGGACACCCCAGGCCGGCACGGACGGAGCTTGTGCCACGGGCGGCGCCTGCGCCACCAGGCTGGCACGCAGCGCGGCAAGATCGTCCTTGGGCGCGGCAGGCTTGGGCGGCTCGGCGGCGGCCGGCATCGGAGCGGCGGCCGGTGGCTGATAGGCGGGCAAGGGTGCCTCGCGTTTCCGTGGAATGGCCATCGGCGGCACGGAAAAGCTCGGCGGCGTCACCTGGCGAGCTGGTGCCGGCGGCGCCAGCGGAGGCTGAGCCGCCATCGGCTGCTGCGGTGGCATCGCCTGCGGGGGCGCTTGCTGTGGCATCGGCTGAGGCTGCGGGAACGCCGGATAAGGGGGCTGCGGCTGCCCAGCCGGCGGCCTCATCCCGCCGGGCGCTTGCGGATAGCCCGGCTGTGGGTACGGCTGGCCCGGCGGCTGCGCGCCGGGATACGGGCCACCCGGATAGGCGGCCGGCGGGTAGCCCGGGGGCGGCTGCTGCTGGGGATACCCCGCCTGCTGCGGCTGAGGGTAACCCTGCGGCGGCTGCTGGGGATAATCCGGCTGTTGCGGCTGGGGATAGCCCTGCGGCGGCTGAGGGTAACCCTGCGGCGGCGGCTGCGGAGGATATCCCGGCTGCTGCGGCTGGGGATAAGGCTGCTGCGGCGCGTACCCACCGGCTCCCCAGGCGGGAGCCGCTGCCGGGGGCTGCCAGGTGGCCGGCGCGATGGGTCGCTGCTGATCGGGCGGGATGTACGGCGCCGAGGGCCCTTGCAACGCAGCCTGGCTGCGTCGCAGCAGGTCCTGGAGGCGACCTTTGTCGATGTAAAGGTTGCCCGCCAGGTTCGGATCGGCCCCAGGCCTGAACAAGCACTCGCCACTCTGGAATTCCCAGAGGAGATCGAAGGCCTGCCGGGCGCCGCGGACCCGGCCACCACTGGCGTGGGTCAGGGCGCCTGCCTGGAAGGCATACACCCAGTTCCCTCGCGGCTCGTGCAACTCGAGCACACCCGTCTGGGAACCGTTGACCACCTGGTCGAGCAGGCCAAGCAGGCCGACGCGATCGATGGGGCTGAACGCAGGCGCCGCGGACTGCTGGGCGCCCTTCTCCCCCTTGCCCTTGGCGAAGAGCTTCACACCGCTGTAACCGGCGGTGGTGGGCCGTCCTTGCCCGTGTAAAACCTCCGCTACAACGTGTTACCGGTCAGCAACAGCGCTCGCACCTCGTCGTCGGTGACCTGTGGCCACTCTTCGAAGAAGTTGCCGACGGCATAGAACGGCTCCGGAGTGACGAGGCACACGAACTCATCGACCAGCGGGGCCAGCACCGCCCGCGTATCCGGTGGTGCAACCGGCACCGCGAGCACGACTCGGTTCGCCCCGCGGCGGCGGAGCGACGCAATGCCCGCCTGGGCGGTGTACCCGGTCGCGACACCGTCGTCGGTCAGGATGACGGTCCGACCCTCCAAGGGCGGCACGACATTGGACCCCAGTCCAACCAGCCATTGCCGCAATTCCTCGCGTTGCCGCGCGGCGCCGTCAAGCAGATCGTCATCCGTTAGTCCCAGGTGCCGACTCAATTTGTGGTCCAGGACGATGACGCCCAGATCATCGACCGCGCCGATCGCCAGCTCCGGGTTCTCAGGAGCGCCGAGCTTGCGCACCGGGCAGATCCCAAGCGGCAGATGCAGCGCAACCGCGATCGCCCGCGCCACGACGACCCCGCCGCGCGGGATCCCGAGGACAACCATCCCCGACGCGTCTCGGTAATGGCGAAGCGCTGCCGCCAGGCGTTCACCGGCGTCGAGCCGGTCGCGAAAAATCACGGCACTACAATAGGTCGATGTCCGGCACCATGCCGTCCACGCCTGGTGTTGGCGACCAGGCGCCCGACTTCACCCTGCCAGGGACCCCTGACGGCGACCCGGTCAGCCTCGCATCCTTCCGCGGCAGCAAACACGTGCTGCTCGCCTTCTACGCCTTTGACTTCAGCCCTGGTTGAACGAATGAACTCACCTCCTTGCGAGGTGATCACGAACAGTTCGTCAAGGCGGAGACCCAGGTGCTTGCCATCAGCGTCGACCACATCTGGGCGCACAAGGCCTATGCCAAGAGTCTGGGCGATCTTCCCTTCCCCTTGCTCGCCGACTGGGACAAGTCGGTCACGCGGAAATACGGCGTGTTGAACGAGGAGCGTGGCGTCGCGCACCGCTCGCTGTTCTTGATCGACTACCGCGGCTATGTCCGCTGGCGAAATCCGCACTATGACTGGCGCAGCCCGGAGCAATACGCCGAGATGACCGAGGCGATGCTCGGGCTGCCCATGATCCCGCGCCCGAAGCCAGCTAAATAAAGAAAAGCCAGCCCGAAGGCTGGCTCGCGTTCGATGTCTGTGTTTAGCTCTTGCCGTTCGCGACGACGGCGAGGATGTCCTTCTCGGACAGGATCAGGTATTCGATCTCGTCGAGCTTGATCTCGCTCCCAGAGTACTTCGCGTAGACGACACGGTCGCCGACCTTGACGTCAAGCGGCTCCCGCTTGCCGGTGGTCTCGATAAACCGCCCGTTGCCGATGGCCTCGACCATGCCTTCCTGTGGCTTCTCCTTGGCGGTATCGGGCAGCACGATGCCGCTCTTGGTCTTCTCCTCACGGTCGACGGGCTTGATCACGACGCGGTCGCCCAGTGGACGTAGCTTCATGGAACCCTCCTTATGTGGTGACTATATGTCCGTTTAGCACTCAATTAGCCCGAGTGCTAATAATAGCTCAATTGCAGCGCCCGAACAAGGGCTCGCTCGCCCCGCGGGGCCCTTGTCAGGCTACCCAACAGGGAATAGGCTCGTGGGAGCAGCAACCACGCTGAGGAGGGAGATCCCGATGAAGAGGGGCTTTCGTGTTCTTGCGTTCGCCGCGGCCGCCGCGCTCGCCCTGTTCGCTGTGCCGGCGTCAGCCGGCGACCACGGTGCCTCGAGTTACCTGGCGCTCGGAGACTCGTACGCTTTTGCCTTCAATCCGCTGGTCTTTGCCGCGGGAGGTGCGACGGACCCGAGGAACTTTCCAGGCTACACCGATGTCGTTGGGCGGGCCCTCGACCTCACCTTGACCAACGCCGCCTGCCCTGGTGAAACCAGCGGCAGCTTCATCTCCGGGAGCCTGCCCGACAACGGCTGCCAGGCGTATCGGTCGGGCTATCCACTTCACACTGCGTATCTAGGCTCACAACTCGCCTATGCGGTGAAGTTCCTTAAGAGCCATGACCATGTCGACCTGGTCACGGTCCAGATCGGTGGCAACGATGTGCTGACGCTGCAGGCGCTCTGCAATGGAGATCCGACCTGCATCGTCACCGGGCTACCGGCAGTCGAGGCCCAGATGGCGGCCAATCTGACCACCATCTACTCGTCCATCCGCAGCCTGGCCCACTACCGGCACACTATCGTCGCCGTCTCGTACTTCGCTTTCAATTACAACGATGCAAACAACCTCGCCATCGTCACCTCACTGGATGCGGTAGAGGCGGCAGTCGCCCTCCGCTTCCACGTCCGCGTCGCAAATGTTCTAGGAGCGTTCGCGCTCGCGTCGGCACCATCCGGCATCCCGTGCCTTGCGGGCCTGCAAGTCCAGCTGCCAACCGGCGGATGCGACATCCACCCGTCTGCGGCTGGTCATGCGGTGTACGCGAGGGCGGTTCTGGCCGCGCTGCCGCACCAGAAAACCGACTAGCTAAAGCCGAGGCTCGGATCCGCGTCGAAGGGCGCCGGATCCGGGCCTCGTCGGTCCCACTCGATCAAGGCGGCGACGCCGATCATGGCCGCGTTGTCGGTGCACAGTTCGGGCGCCGGGATGATCAGGCGGGCGAGATGGCCGAGCCGGGCTTGGGCCGCCTCGCGGAGCCGGCGGTTCCGGGCGACGCCGCCGCCGAGCACGATCGTCGGAGCAGGGTCTGTTGCCTGCGCCGCTTCGACCCGCAGCAGCAGTGCGTCGACGATCGCCTCCTGGTAGCTGGCTGCCAGGTCTGCCCGATCCTGCTCGCTGATCGTCTTGCGCTTGCGGACCTCGTACAGCAGGGCAGTCTTGACGCCGCTGAAGCTGAAGTCGAGCCCGGGCGCCCGTGGCCGCGGGAAAACCACCGCCCGTGGGTCGCCGGTTGCCGCCAGCCTGTCGATCGCGGGGCCGCCCGGAAAGGGCAGGCCCAGGATGCGCGCGCCCTTGTCGAACGCCTCCCCGGCGGCATCGTCGCGGGTACGGCCGATAACGGCGATCTCGCCGTTCGGCTGCCATCGGATCAAGTCGCTATGGCCGCCGGAGACGACCAGCCCCAGCACCGGCGGGCGGAGTTGCTCGTCCTCCAGCAGCCCGGCGTAGACGTGGGCGGCCAGGTGGCTGACGCCGATGACCGGGAGTCGTCGCGCCCACGCGATCGCCTGCGCCAGGTTGACGCCGACCAGCAGGCAGCCGATCAGCCCAGGGCCGCGGGTGACGCCCACCGCGTCGATCTGCTCCCAGCGGGTGCCGGCGTCCTCAATGGCGCGCTCGATGACCGGGATCAGCGTCTGCAGGTGGGCCCGGGCCGCCAGCTCGGGGACGACCCCGCCGTACGGCGCGTGCAGGGCATCCTGTGACCGGATGACGTTCGAGAGCAGACGCGGACCGTCGGCAACCACCGCCGCTGCGGTTTCATCACAGGATGTCTCGATTGCCAGGACGCGCCGGGTGTTGGTGACTACTCCGGCGTGCTGCTGTCGAGCCCTTCGATCTCGAGCGTCTGCATGATGTCCTTGAAGCGCTTCTTGAAGGTCGGCGACTGGATCGAATCCGACCACATCACGATCGCGTCCTCATTGTTGTCGGTGTAATAGCCGCGACGCCGGCCGATCACCTTGAAGCCGAACTTCTCGTAGAGGCGAACCGCAACCTCGTTGGACGGCCGCACCTCGAGGGTGAGCCAGCGCGACCCCAGCTGATAGGCGCGCTGGATCAGGGCGGCCATCAACGCATGGCCGTATCCCTTGCCCTGCTGGTTGGCGCGCACGCCGACGGTCGTGATGTGCGCTTCGTCGCTCATCTTCCAGAGTCCGGCGTAGCCGACGATGTCCTCGTCGCGCCGCAGCACCAGGTAGTAAGCCGACCGGTTGTGATGGAGCTCGCGGTAGTAGGCATTGCGCGGCCAGGGTGTCGGAAAAATCTCACGCTCGATCGCCTGCACTTGCGGGATGTCATCCTCGCGCATGGCATCGACGAGCACTCGGGACTTCAGCTGCATCATGGGGCCTTCCTGGCGCGCTCCTCCGCGGCCGCGGGCTGGACGTAGAGCGCCTGCACTTCATCATATCGCAGTGGTTTTTGCGACTCGAAGGTCCAATTGGCGGAATCTGCAAGCGCGGCGCTCAGCCGCCGCCGTTCAACCTCGGGGATCTCCAGGCGAGCCTGGGCCGGAGACCAGGTCGCCAGCATCCCGGCCGGCTCGGCAATAACCCGGGCCGAATTCGGAAGCCAGCTAGCGAGCTCAGCTGCCGGCATCCGCCGCACCGGCTCGCCCTCACGCCAGGCGAACACCTCGGCACGACCGGCGTCGCGCAGGGCGACCGTGGCGGGGTCGCCGTCCGCCCGGCGAGCCAGGATTGGCAGGCTGTCGACGAGATGGAGCGGAATATGCCGCGCGTAGGCCAGCCCCGCTGCCAGGGAGAGGCCGATCCGAAGCCCGGTGAACGAGCCCGGCCCCCGCGCCGCCGCCACCGCCTCCAGGTCATCCGGTCCCCCGCCGGCCTGCTTCACCAGCGCCTCGAGGCGCGCGAGCACCGGCTGGTCATCGCGGCGCCGGACCCAGTCCTCCGCCGCCAGGACCCGCCGTCCGTCCAACACGACCATCGCCTGGTCGACGCCCGACGTGTCAATCGCCAGGCGCATGCTCAAACACCGCGCGAACGCGATCGGGTCCGCGCACCAGGGTCAGCCGCCGGCGGTCGTCGCGCCCACCGGTCAGGCGGATCAGAATGGTCGCCCAATGCTCCAGCACCCCGGCGCGCTCCGGCCACTCGATCAGGGTGACCGCATCGGGGTCCGGCTCGTCGAGACCGGTGTCGACCCAGGCCATCCCCTCGAGCCGATAAAGATCGTAATGCTCGACCGGCAGTCGCCCTCGGTACTGGTGATGCAAAACAAAGGTCGGGCTGTGCACCCCGGCGGTCACGCCCAGCGCCTCCGCGATGCCTTTGACGAGTTCCGTCTTTCCGGTCCCGAGGTCGCCTTCGAGACCGATCACATCGCCCGCCTCGAGCGTGGCGCCGAGCCGGCGACCCAGCGCCCGGGTCTCCTCCACGGATTCGGTCTTAACGGAAGTGCTCATACCCGGCCTTCTTGAGGCGTTCCGCCCGGGGGCCGTGGCGAAAGCGAATCCCTGACCGCGGATCGATCTCCCCTACGACGGTGAGTGGAACCTGGATGCGTTCCAGGGCGTGCTGTGCGACCCGCATGCGCGCACGGGGCGCCGCACAGACCAGTTCGAAGTCCTCGGAGTCGGTCACCGCCAGCGGCCATTGTTTCTTGTGCAGGCCACGCGCCAGGGGCAGGCGTTCGACGTCGATGGTCGCGCCCAGGCGCGTGTCCTCGACCAACCGCTCGACTTCGCGGGAAAGGCCGTCGCTGATGTCACCGCCAACCCGGATCCCCGATTCGACGAGCGCGCGACCGGCGGCGATTCGGGGCGTCGGGTCGAGCTGCGCCCTCACCCACGCCCGCTCCTCGCGAGAGGCGGGAAGTGCGCCGGATTCGAGCAGACGAAGTCCGGCGGCCGCAGCCCCCAGCTGACCGGTGACCGCGATCACCCAACCTGGCCGGGCACCCGTCCGACGGAGCATCGCGCGGGCCGAGCCAAGCCGGCCAACCAAAGTCGCCGTCAGCGTGAGTGCCCCGAGCGTGCCGCTCAGGTCGCCGCCGGCAACCGTGCACCGGTAGCGATGGGCTTGTTCAGCAATGCCTCGGTAGAGGCGACCAACGTCTCGGACAGGAAGCGTCCCGCGGAGCGACAGCGAGACGAGCGCGTGCCGCGGTTCAGCACCCATCGCCGCCAGGTCGCTGAGGTTGATCGCCATCAGCCGCCGGCCGAGCAAACGGAAGTCGAACCCCGGCCACTCGAGTCGAAAATCGATCTCCTCCACCATCGTGTCGGTAGTCGCCACCACGATCGGATCGCCGCGCCAGACGGCGGCGTCATCTCCGGGCGCGGCGACAAGCAGGCTCGACGACGGCGCATCCAGGTAGCGACTGATCGAACGCAAGATCCCGCGTTCGCCGAGCTCGGCGAGGGTCCGCGGCCGGCGCGCGACGCTAGGGCTCAAGCCCAGATCCGTCGGCCGGACGCCGCAGATCGAGATGCGGGGCGAGATGAGCCCGGGGCGTCGCCCCACGCGAGTGGCGCGGCACGTGCCGGACGAGCGTTTGAGACGTTTGGCGACGAGCACCGGACCGCTCCGCTCCGCGCTCGAGATGCAAGTTCGGGCCGGCGGATCTGGGCTATACGGGGATGCCCTCGACCGGGCTGCTGGCGATGGCCTTCATGCCGATGTGCGCGCGGCCCGCGTTGAACGCGCGGCGCCCGGCGACGACGGCTTCGGCGAACGCGCGCGCCATCTCCGGTGGATCCTGGGCGCGCGCGATCGCCGTGTTGACGAGGACGGCGGCCGCACCTAGCTCAAGGCATCTCGCGGCCTCGGACGGGACGCCCAGGCCGGCATCGACGATGACCGGCACTTTGACCTTGCTGATGATCAGCTGCAGGTTCAACAGGTTCTGCAGCCCGAGCGTGGTGCCGATGGGCGCCGCGCCCGGCATGACCGCAGCGGCGCCGGCTTCATAGAGCCGGATCGCCTGCACCACGTCATCGCTGGTGTACGCCATCACGATGAAGCCTTCCTTGACCAGTTGCCGGGTGGCCTCCAGCGTCCCCTGCGGATCGGGCAGCAACGTGTCCTCATCGCCCACGACTTCGACCTTGATGAAGTCGGACATTCCGGCGGCCCGGGCCATGCGCGCCAGCCGAACAGCGGCGTCAGCCGTGGTCGCCCCGGCCGTGTTCGGCAGGAGCGTAAAGCGGCGCAGGTCGATGCCCTCGAGCTCGGAGCGGCCGCCCTCGAGATTCAAGCGACGAATGGCGACCGTGATCATGTCGGGTTGCGCGGCCTCGAGGCAGCGAGCCAGGACTTCGTTCGAGGGATATTTGCCGGTGCCGTGAATCAATCGCGACCGGAGTGTCCGGCCGCCGACGACAAAGGCATCGTCCCCGGTTGATCCGCCGCCGACGAAGTAGACCAGCTCCAGCTCGTCGCCGGCGTGGACAACGGTCTTCGCGAAATCGTCCTTCCGCCGAATCTCACGGTTGTGCTCGATCACGACCCTTGAGGGCGCCACATCCAACTCTTTGAGCAGGTCGAGCAGGGTCACACCGTCCTCGACCATGCGCGGCTTGCCGTTGAGCGTGACACTGACGTCGCTCATCGGCGAGCCACCTCCAGCCTGGTGACGATCAGCTCGTGCAGCCGCCGCGCCGCTTCGGCCGGATCGACGGCGTCGTAGACGGCGCGCACCACGGCGAGCGCGCGCGCACCGGCACCGACCACGGCGGGCGCGTTGTCGTGGTCGATCCCGCCGACCGCGACGAATGGGCGATCGGCGATGGCGGCAACTTCCATCACCAGACCCGTACCGACCGCGGGCCGGCCCGCCTTGGTCGGCGTGGGAAACACCGGCCCGACCGCGATGTAATCAGCGCCATCGTCGATGGCGGCCTGCGCCTGTTCCAGGCTGTGGGTCGAGCGTCCAATCAGCCGGCCGTGGAAGCCGGGAAGTTGACGGACAACGGAGGGCGGCAGGTCATCCTGGCCCAGGTGCACGCCGTCGGCGTCCGCGGCGATGGCGATGTCGGCGTGGTCGTTGATAATCAAGAGCGCATCGTGCAGCAGCGTCAGCCGCCGCAGCGCGAGGGCGATAGCATATTGCTCGCCCTTGGGCATGGTCTTCTTGCGGAGCTGGATAACGTTCGCGCCACCCTCGAGCGCAGCCTCCACGATGCGCGCGGTCTCGACCTCATTCCCCCGATCGCCCGTGATCAGGTAGAGGCGCATGCGTGCGAGTCGCTCATGACGTTGCTCGGCGGCTCCCATGATGTGCTGCTCCCAGTGATTGCGGAATGCTCGAGCCCCTTTCCTCCGCAGGTATGACCTGATCAGGTTCTAGGGTCAGTCGGCAACCCGACTTTCTCAGCATTCCGCTCCCCTAGGGCGAAACTAATTATATGTTGTATCGGCGCGGGACTCGGTTCGAGATCGCGCAAAGGACCTCGTACGAGATGGTGCCCGCCGCCTCGGCGAGATCGTCGGCCGTCAGTGTGGCATCGCCGTCACGGCCGATCAACGTCACGACATCCCCGACCTGGACGTTGGGCACGGCGCCGACGTCGAGCGCGGCCTGGTCCATGCTGATCGATCCGGCGAACGGGACCCGGGTGCCGCAGACGATCGCCCACCCTTTCTCGGCGGCGCGCCAGTGCAGGCCGTCGGCGTAGCCGGCCGCGATCGTCGCCACCCGCGCCGGCTGTTTTGCCGAAAACCGGCGACCGTATCCGACGCTCTCGCCAGCCGGCACAGAGACAACGTTCGTGACGATCGTCTGCCACGTCAGCGCCGGCCGGAGCGTTGGCATATCGCTCCAACTCGCTGCGGGCCGAACGCCATACAGAATCAGGCCGGCGCGAACCAGGTCGAGCCGAGCCTCTGGAAGACGGAGGATCGCCGCCGAGTTGGCCGCGTGGCTCATGAAGCCGGTGACACCGGCGCGAACGAGCGCCGCTCGGGCGTCGAGAAAGATCCGCAGCTGTTGCGTCGTGAAGCCGAGGTCACGATCGGCGTCCGCGAAATGCGTCCAGAATCCCTCCAAGCGCAAGTGGGGGTCGGCGTGGACCTCGGTCGCCAGTCTGATTGCCTGGTCGGGGGTGGCGCCGAGGCGGTGCATGCCGCTATCGAGCTTGACGTGGACGGGGATCTCGGTCGCCGCCGTCTTGAGCAATTCGAGGCTGGCGCGGTCGTAGACGGTTAGTGCCAGCTTCGCCGCGACCGCCACGGAGAGCGCAGCCGGTGGCGTGTACCCGAGATTTAGGATCGGCTGGCGGATGCCAGCCTTGCGCAGCTCGAGGCCCTCGGGCACCGAGGACACCGCGAGCCACGAGGCGCCACCCTCGAGCGCGGCTCGCGCCGCGGGCACGGCGCCGTGCCCGTAGCCGTTGGCCTTGACGACCGCCATCACCGCCGTCTTCGCCCCGACGAGCTGCTTGACGAGGCCGGTGTTGTGAGCGATCGCCCCCGGATCCACGGCGGCCCATTTCGTCGCGCCCTGCTCCGTCAGCGCAACCGCTCCATCACCCGCGGAATCTGTGGCAGCAGGTCAGAGGCGAGCACGCCAGCCTGGCCCATCGCCGCCTCGAGGTCCGTCCCCGCGACGCTGTGGATGTGCACGCCGGTGACAGCGGCCTCGAAGGGTGACAGCTTCTGGGCCATCAAGCCACCGATCAGACCGGCAAGGACGTCGCCGGTGCCGCCGGAGGCCAGGGCCGGGGTCGCGATCGGGTTCAGCGTGATGCGGCCGTCAGGCGCGGCAATCACGGTGCCGGCGCCCTTGAGGACGACCACCTTGTTCCAGGTCTTGGCGAACCGCGAGGCAATACCACGCCGGTCCTTCTGAACCGCGCTAGTTTCCAGGTTGGCCAGCCGTCCGAATTCCGCGGGATGCGGTGTCAGCACCATGTCCGACGACAGCTTCGGCAGGATGCTGCGGTGTTCGGAGAGCAGGTTGAGGGCGTCGGCATCGAGCACGAGGGGAACCGTAACTTTGTGAAGCAGATCCTCGATCAAGCGACGCGTCGACGTATCACGCCCGATACCGGGTCCGACGATCCCAGCGGCGGCTCCGGTAAAGCCGCGCTGGACGGCGCTCAGGGCCGAGTGACCAACGATGCCAGGCGAAATCTCGGGGACCGGGCCGACGACCACTTCGGTGCACTTCTCGGCCAGGATCGGATAGATCGACTGGGCGACCATCAAGCGCACGATGCCGGCGCCCGATCGGGCGGCGCCCATGCTCGTCAGATATGCGGCGCCGGTGTAACCTTGCGAGCCCGCGAGCACGACCACGGTTCCGAATGTCCCCTTGTGGCCATCACGGGGACGAGCTGGGAGCCGAAAGCCATCGGGAAGGCCCCCAGCCTGATCCTCGCCCGCACGCGCGGGAGGGATGTATAGATCCGGAATGACGGCGACGGCAACGGCGAAGTGGCCGTCGTGGGCGATGCTGACGTCGATGTCGCGACCGGTCAGTGTCGTCGCCGGCGCGACCCGCACGTGCGGCCGACCATCTTCTGATGGCAGGATCTCGACATCGCGCATGCGGGGCCGCGGAACACCGGTCGGCATCGCCTTGCCGATCGCCTCCTTGGCCGCCCAGCGGCCGGCCCAGCGCTCGGCGCTCCCGCCGCAGTAATCGATCTCCCGCGCCGTAAGAAATTTCTGGAGGAACCGATCGCCGAAGCGCTTCTGGGCCTCCGCGATGCGCGGAATCGCCGCGACATCCACACCGACCCGAGGGGTCACGCCGCTTACTCTACGGTGACGCTCTTCGCCAGGTTGCGTGGCTGATCGACGTTGCAGCCGCGCTCGGTCGCCACGAAGTAGGCAAACAGCTGCAGCGCCACGACATTCGGGATCGGCGAGAGGAATTCCGATACCGCGGGCACCTCGATCCGGTCGGCCTCGATCTCGGCGAGGGCCTCGTCGCCATCGCTGATCAGCGCCAGCACCGGGGCATCGCGGGCGATGACCTCCTGGATGTTGCTCACCATCTTCTCCAGCGTCGCCGCTTTGGTCGCGATCGCGAAAACCGGGAAGTTCTGGTCGAGCAGCGCGATCGGCCCGTGCTTCAACTCGCCTGCGGCGTAACCCTCGGCATGCAGGTAGGAAATCTCTTTGAGCTTCAGCGCACCCTCCAGGGCGATCGGATAGTTGATGCCCCGACCGATGTACATGAAGTTGCGATGGCCGGAATACTTCCGGGCCACGGCCTGGATCGCCTCGGCGCGATCGAGCACCTGCTGGACCGACTTGGGCAGCGCCTTGAGCTCGGCGGTCAGCTTACGGAGGCGCTCGGGCGCCAGGCGGTGGCGCACCGCCGCCAGCCGGATGCCGAGCAAGTACAGGCACGTGAGGTGCGCAATGAAGGTCTTGGACGACGCGACCCCGATTTCGGGACCGGCGTGCAGGTAGATGACGCCGTCGCTTTCCAGGGCCATCGAACTGCCGACGACGTTGGTGATCGAGACCACTTTGGCTTTGCGCTCTCTCGCCTCGCGGATCGCGGCCAGCGTGTCGGCGGTCTCGCCCGACTGCGAAATGCCAATCACCAGAGTGTCCTGGTCGATGATGGGTTGGCGGTAGCGGAACTCCGAAGCCGGCTCGACCTCGACCGGGATACGCGCCAGGTCTTCGATGATGTATTTGCCGAGGAGCGCGGCGTAGTACGAGGTGCCGGCCGCGACCATCTTGATGTCGTGGACTTTGAGTAACTGGCGATCGGTCAGCCCGAATTCCTCGAAGGTAACGTCGCCTTCATCGCTGAGCCGGCCGCGCAGGGCGTTGGAGACGGCCTCGGGCGCCTCGTTGATCTCCTTGGCCATGAAGTGCGGGTAACCACCCTTCTGCGCCTGGCTGATATCCCATTTGACTTCGATGATTTTTGGCTTGATGGCGGCGCCACCGATGGTGCTCACGTCAGGCCCGAGCTTGGTGATCGTCACCATCTCGCCTTCGCCGAGCAGCAGGACCTTCTTCGTGTACGGAATCACGGCGGTGATGTCGGAGGCGACGAACCATTCCTTGTCGCCGATGCCGACGACGAGCGGCGCGTTGAGCCTCGCGCCTATCAGCAAGTCAGGGTCGCTCTGCGAGAAGATCGCCATCGCGTAGGCGCCCTTCAGCCGCGCCAGCGCCGCCCGGACCGCGGCCACCAGGTCCCCCTTGTCGTTCTCTTCGATCAGGTGGGGGACGACCTCGGTATCGGTCTGAGAAATAAAGACATGGCCGCGGGCCTGCAGCTCTTTGCGAAGCTCCGCGAAGTTTTCGATGATGCCGTTGTGGATCACCATGATCCGCTGATGGCAGTCGGTGTGGGGATGCGCGTTGATCACCGTCGGGCGGCCGTGGGTTGCCCAACGAGTGTGGCCGATGCCGAGGTGGCCCTGCGGCATCTCCTCGGTCAGGCGCTCGACCAGGGTGTCGACCTTGGCGGCGCTCTTTACAACCGAGGTCTGGCCGTCGGCCTCGTTGAAGATCGCGACGCCGGCGGAATCATAGCCACGGTACTCGAGCCGCTTGAGGCTCTCCATGATTATGGGGGCCGCGGAGCGCTCGCCCAGGTAGCCGATGATCCCACACATGCTGCAGCCTCCTATGTTCCCCGTTTAGGCGCAAACAAACGAACGAAGCTAGTTCGTAGTTTTGGTGAAACGCGCAGGGCGGCGCAAGGTTACGGCCTAAGGCGCCGGGGATACCCCGGGGATGGGCGAGATAAACACATGGACCGTGGCAGTCTTCTGATTGACGGTCACTCCGTCTGGCGGACGGATGGTGACGGTACGGATCACGTCGGTCTTTTGGCCCGTGATGTCGACCGGGTCGGTCGCGAGCAGGAGGAGCCCGGCCAGCGTGTTCTGGAGGCCGGTCGCCTGGACCTCGAGTGGCGCGATCTGGACGTTGGTCATCCGGTAACCACTGGCCGGCTGGCCAGTGATGGTAAAGCCCACCCCCTTGTTGAGGGTGACCGCGTCCGCCTGGATGACCATCTTGACGCTAACCGTCGGCGGCGTCACCGTCATCTGCGGGACGTCCTTCTTGCTGGCGTTCCAGATGTGGACGGTTACTGGGGAAGTGGTGCCGGGTGCTGTGACGTTCGCGAGGTCGACGATGACCACTGCCTGGATGCCGCTAAGCTGGCTTTTCGGGCCGTCGACGCGAACGGTCGCCGGCGTGATCGTGGTCGCGGCTGTCTGCTCGTGGAACCCAGCAGGTAAGGTATTGACCCGCTCGATCGAGACCGTCTGGGTCGAGCTGCCGAGGTCATCGACGCTCACCGTCACTGAGCTGGCCGCGACGATGGTGATGTTCGGATCGGCGTTCTGGACGTCGACCGGCACCTTATTCGTCCCAACCTTGACGTTGGAGAAATTCCCTGTGACGTGCAGCGAGGCGGGGAGGAACCGTGACAGGTTGTCGGCCGTCCCAATCACCGTCACCGGCACGGGTGGCACTTTGCCGATCACGACGAGAGCGCCGGGCAGCCCGGTCGCCGCAACCGGGAGCTGAACCGTACGGCTCTGGGTTGGGTTCTGCGCGTATGCGACGACGCTCCAGAGCGCGACAGCAAACGCGATCGCCAGCAGCTTGAGCCGAAGGTTGGCCAGCAGGAACGTTATCTTACCGAAGCCCCGGGCGGACGCCGCCAGACTGGCAGCGGCGGCCGGTGAAGCTCGGTACGGGGTTGAAGCAGTGAAGTCAGCACCTGGCGGAGCCGATCGGGATCGAGATTGCGGAGCAGCTTGCCCTCGTGGGCGACGGCGATCTGGCCGAGCTCTTCGCTGAGAATTAGCACCACGGCGTCGGTCTGCATCGAGAGGCCGAGGCCGGCGCGATGGCGGGTGCCCATCCGCTCGCGAACGGTCCCTTCCTCGGCCAGCGGGAGGACACAGCCGGCCGCGAGGATCTGGTTTCCCCGGACGATCACGGCGCCGTCGTGCAGCGGTGAGTTCGGAAAGAAGATCGCTTCGAGGAACTCCGCGGTCAGCTCGCCGTTGATCCGGATGCCGCTGTTGGCGAAATTTTCCAGTCCAGTTTCTTTTTCGAAGACGATCAGCGCGCCCGTGAAGCGCTGCGTCAGCTTGGTGGTGGCCCGGATCACCTCGTCGATCATGCGATTGAAAATCTGCAGGTTGTAGTGCGACAGCGGCCGCCCGATGAAGCCGATGCGGCCGAACTGGTCCAGGGCGCGCCGGATCTCGGGCTGGAAGAGCACGATGATCCCGACGAGGATGGCAGGTGCTGCGTTGCGGAAGATCCACGACAGCAGATGCAGGTTGAGCAGGTTCGCCAGCAGGCCGATCAGGGCCAGCAGGAGCACCCCGAACATCAGCTGGACCGCCTGGGTGCCTCGGACGAGCAGGAAGAGCCGGTAGAGGAAGAAGGCCACCAGGCTGATGTCGATCAGATCGAGGACATGGCGCCAGATGTTCCCGCTTTGGAGGAACACCATGATGTCCCGCAGGATCACGTCCACTTCGGCGACTAGTATCCTCTAAGTAATGGATATGAGTTTGGCGTTTGCGCTCATCGTGCCCCTGATTACGACCGCCATCACGACGAACAAGATCATCGCCGGCGTTGTCGTCCTGATCATCATCGTCGCCGCTGCCGTCTGGTGGTCGCGGAGGCGGGGCGCCCCACCCACCTAACCCAGGCTTCAGGCCGGAGGGATGAGCTCCATCTGGTAGTTCGCCGGAACAGCCTCCGGGTCGAGGAGCTCGGGGCCTTGGTTGCGAACGTCGTTCACCCGCAGCGATGCCGGCGCCAGCCGCAGCCACCCAGCCGGGCATGGCTGGAGGAAGGCCGCCAGCTGCTCAAGCGAGAGGTCCTCCAAGACCCAGGTCGCGGCGTCGTCGTCATTCAGCACGACCGGCATTCGGTTGTGAAGTTGGGCGATGTCGGCGTTGGGCGTCGTCGTGAGGATGGTGGCCGCCGGCTGACCTTCCCAGCGCGCAAGAACGCCGGCAAGATGCAGGAACCTACCATCGGCGCGGGAGACGGCCATCGGCAGCCGCCGCTCGCCGACCTTGCGCCACTCGTAGAAGTGACTGGCCGGCACAACGATCCGCTGGGTCAGCAGCAGGCGCTGGTAGTAGGGCTTGCTGAGCGCCGTTTCAGCGCGCAGATTGAAAAGGCCGCCCTTTGCGCCCTCGATCCCCCAGCGCACGACCTCGGCGCGATCGGGGCCGACCACTAGGACCGGATCCGTGGGCGCGATGTTGTAGCGAGGCTCATCCTCCGGCGCGTCCCTGAGCCAGTGGTAGGTCTCGAGCAGCTCCGCACGCGGCATCGAGGAGCCAATGCGGCCGCACATGCTGCGTCAATTGTCCCCCATGCGGGTCCGCGGTCGGCCCTGCCGTCCTCCTCGACAAAGCGAGCGGAGTATTGCCGCTCGATGAAATCGCGCCTCTGTCCTAAAACAGAATGGGGTTCGATTGGAGATCCGGTAAGGCGTGGAAGAAAGACGGCCACTCGTCGGTGTAGCTGGCCTGAATGATCGAGGCTCGCGTGCCGGCCTGGCCTCTTCTGGGAGGCGGAAGATCGGTCCGACTGTCACGAACGACGAGCAGGGTCCAGTTCGGCTCGCATTGACCGGAGCCTGCGGTTATCGGTGGACCACAGCTCCCCGAGAACAAGTAACCGCTCATTACGATTACCCAAACCAGTTCGTTATCTCCGATGAGCTTCTCGTCGGGCCACGACGGCTGTCCAATAGCCGGATATGCCCTGGCGAGGTCGGAGAAGTGCATCAACTTTGCCTCGACGCGCCGTGCGGCAATTTCGGTGACGGCAGCCGCGTCGAGTGCTTCCTGACGAGAGAGTCTTTCGTGGCTGACGAGCCCAAGCGTCCCAGTCACGGCAAGGATTAGTACGCCTCCTGCCAATGAGCCGCTTTTTGCCCATATCAAGATAACGACAAGGCTGACCGCCACTTGCCTTAGCCGAGCGCGAGTCGTTTTAGGCTAGCGCTTGGTGTACTGGGGTGCTTTGCGGGCGCGCTTGAGGCCGGGCTTCTTGCGCTCTTTCATGCGCGGGTCCCGAGTCAGCAACCCGTGCTTCTTCAGCACCGGCCGCATCGCAAGGTCCGCGACGATCAGCGCCCGCGCGATGCCGTGCTGGACGGCGCCAGCCTGACCGGACATCCCGCCG
>DATNMH010000070.1:0-13287 GCA_035602395.1 Candidatus Acidiferrum sp. | reverse complement strand
ATCGCGAGGACCTTCTATGCGGCTGAGAGCCATCGCGAGCTGGTTCGGACCGGTCCCTTCGTTGCGGTCTGGCTCGTCGGAGCGCTCGGTGTGATCTTTGTCAGCCTGATGCTCTTCCCGGCGCTACAAATGGGCGCGCTCGTGTTGATGGTGGGTGGGGTGCTCGCCTGGTGGTTTGCCTGGCGCTATCTCTGGCTCACGATGGTGCATCCCTGGCTGCGGACTCGCCTCTAACAGCCATGGAAAACGAGCCGATCGAACGGGACGACGCACGGGCCTACTTCGCGCTCGGCGAGTCATTGTTGAAGAAGCGTTTTCGCTTGAAGCGGGCAACGTTGGCGGCCGAACGAGGCCTCGCGCTGGCACCTGATGCTGTCGCGGGCCATGACCTTCTCGGACGAATCGCCCTTAGACGCAAACGGTGGAGGGAGGCTGAGGTGGCTTTTCGGCGTGGGCTCGCGCTCGATCCTGAAAACTGGGTCTTGATGAACAACATCGGCATTGCGCTGAGGGGCCAGCGGCGTCAGCCCGAAGCGATCGAGGCCTTCGAAAATGCCGCCCGGTTAAACCCACGGTCTGAAGTCGCGCGTGCCAATCTGCATCTTGAAACCATCCGTTCGCTGGGAGCCGGCGTGCCACTTTTCTTGTTCGCCTTGGCGGAGGCCCGACTTGTGACCCTGGTACCGTCCGACCACTCTGGGTGGATCCTTCCGATGGCCATTCTCGTGCCAGTCATGGCCGCTCCGCTGGTGGTGATATACCTCCGCAGCCGCCGGCGGCTGAGCCCAACGGCGCGTGCATTTCACGCGGTTCAGAGCCGGCGCAGCCGGAAGATCTACGTGCCTGTTGTGACGCTCACCCTGGCCGGGGTCGGGGTCATCGTATACATGGGCGGCCGATCGTTCCTGGCGCAGCCGACGATTGGCAGCGTCATCGAGGTGACGGCTTCCGTGATCCTCTGGACGACCAGCTTCCCCCTGCTGGCTACACTCTTTGTCCGGAGAGTGATTCCCCTGTTCGTGGCCTGGTCACGGGTGCTGTTGCGGCGCGGTACCGCCGCATAGGGCGCGCCACCGTCGACGAATAATCGAACCAGATTGCGCAATGGCCGGCGGGTCGCTCCTACAATGCAGTTGATGGCAAACGTATCTCCCGAGGAGTTCCCCGAACCCGTCGTTGACGCCAAGCTGGCCGACAAGTCTGGACAGAGCCGCGCCATTCTCGCCGGCGGATGCTTCTGGTGTGTGGAAGGGGTCTACAAGAATCTCGACGGGGTAACGTCCGTCAAGTCCGGGTATGCGGGCGGCACTGCCGACACGGCTGACTATGAGACCGTCTCGAGCGGCACGACGGACCACGCCGAATCCGTCGAGGTCGTCTACGACCCGAGCCGAATCACCTACGGTCAGATCATCAAGGTCTTTTTCTCGATCGCTCACGACCCGACGCAGCTGAATCGGCAGGGTCCTGACACGGGCCGGCAATATCGCTCCGCCATCTTCTACGCCGATGATGAGCAAAAGCGCGTGGCCGAGTCCTACATCGACCAGCTGAACAAGGCCCATGTCTTCGACCGGCCAATCGTCACTCAGGTCGTGCCACTGGAAGCCTTCTACCAGGCCGAGACCTATCACCAGGACTATGCCGCCCGGAATCCATTGAATCCCTACATCGTTATCAATGCGCAGCCCAAGGTCAGGAAGCTGCGCCAATATCAGAAGTCCAGGGAAAAAGTCAGCAACCGATAACCCGCCGATCGGTCACTTGGTCGAAGCAACCAAATTACCGGGCTGCCTTTGGTGAATGTTGATGTTGACTATTTGGACAGTCATGGTCAACAATGGGCGTCACATATATGACGATGTCCCTGGCCGAGCTGCGCCGGCGCATCGGCGACAGTGACCTGACTGTCGTCGACGTCCGGACGCTGCCCGCCTACCACGGCTGGCTCGAGAACGGCGCGGCCCGAGGGGGCCACATCCCGGGAGCGGTCGCCTTTCCGATCGCCTGGCTGGAGAGCGTCGACAAGCCCGAGGTGGAACGGCTATTGCAATCGAAGGGCATCCTTCATCGTGACGAGGTCGTCCTTTACGGGGATGAGTCCGAGGACCCGGCCGCGCTCAAGACGCGGCTAGCGGAGTTGGGGCAGACCGCCGTCCGCATCTACCTGGGCGGCTGGGCCGAGTGGGCCGGCGATCCAACCCTGCCGGTGGATCGCCTGACAAACTACGAGAAACTCGTGCACGCCGATTGGCTTCGGCAGTTGCTGAATGGTGGACGACCCGAGGCGGCCCCTGTTGGTCCATTCAAGCTGTTCCACGTCAACTTCGGCGTCCCGGAAGAGTACGAAGAGAATCACATCCCGGGAGCCTTCTACCTCGACACCAACCGGCTCGAGAATCCCCTGGACTGGAACCGCCGAACGCCGGAGGAGCTCGAGGTTGCCTTGCGCGCCTTCGGGATCACCCGTGACACGACGGTCATCCTCTATGGCCGCGACACGGAAGGCCACGCCAACGAGAAATGGCCGGGACGTCGCGCCGGTCAGATCGCCGCCTGCCGTGCGGCACTGATCCTGCGGTATGCCGGCGTCGATGACATTCGCTTGCTCGACGGCGGATACGACCACTGGGTCCAGGCGGGAAACCCGTTGGAGACTGTCCTGCGCAAGCCGGCGCCGGTCGAGTCGTTTGGTGTCCAGATCCCGCTCCGGCCAGAGGTCATCATCGACATCGGCGATGCCAAGCAAATCCTCTCTGACCACAAGCACGCCGCCCTGGTGAGCGTACGGACCTGGCGGGAGCACATCGGCGCCGTCAGCGGCTACAACTACATCGGCCCGGCCGGCCGCATCGCCGGCGACGTGTGGGGCAATTGCGGCTCGGACGCGTATCACATGGAGCACTACCGCAATGTCGACAACACGATGCGTGCCTACCCGGAGATCGCCGCCAACTGGGAAGCGGCCGGCATCATTCCCGACAAGTGGGTGGCGTTCTATTGCGGCACCGGCTGGCGCGCCAGCGAGACGTGGTTCTACGCCTACCTGATGGGTTGGCCGCGAATCGCGGTCTACGACGGCGGCTGGTTCGAGTGGAGTAAGGATCCGGTCAGGAACCCGATCGAGGTTGGGGAGCCCGTAGCCGTCTAACGAAGCCCCGACTCGGCCCCGCGGCTCTCGAGCGTTACCTTTCTGAACAGATCGAGGTCTAACACCTACGAGGACCTTGGGTGGTTATCCAGCAACCGGCCGAGTCGGGATTGCTGGACGCTGACCGGGAAGAGGCGGTCGAATTCCAGGCCGCCTTCGAGCGGACCAGCCGTTCAGCATTCCTGCTCGCACGCCATATGGGTCGAACGACCGAGGAGGCACAGGACATCGTGCAGGAAGCAGCGTTGCGAGGATGGCGGTATCGGGGTGGCCGGACCGGAGAGTTTCGGTCATGGTTTCTCACGATCGTCTACCGGCTATGCCGTCGCCCCTCGCTGCCCTGGCTCCCACTGCCGGCCTCCTGGGAACGGGCGGTTCCCGTCGGGATCGACTCGCAGCTCGATCCCGACCTGATCGCGGCCTTGAAAGGGCTGCCGGTGAGACAGCGGGCGGCCGTCTGGCTTCGATATTGCGAGGATCTGTCGATCAATGAGGTCGCTCGGGTGATGCGATGCAGTCAGCCCGCGGTCAAGCAACTGACCTTTCGCGGCTGCGAGGCAATTCGACTTCGGCTGACCGTCGAACCGGTGGTGAGCGCGACATGACTCAACGTGTGACGGAAGAGGAACTCCAACGGCGGCTCCGGAGCCTGCGCGAGTCAGTAACGCTCAGTCAGAAGGACACGCATGCGCTGGAGACCCTGTCAGGATCCAGCGTCTTCGCTCCCAGGCGGCCGCTTCTCAGTCGCGCCGGGAACAGGCGCAATTGGCTGCTGCAGGTGGCGGGCGGCGTGGCAACGGTGGCCGTCGGGGGCGCGGTTGCCGTTGCCATCCTCCTCAGCCATGGGCACCTGCGCCAGAACCCGATGCCGCAGACAAACGGGATCGAGCAGGCGCTGTCGGCAGGTGCGCCCGCGGCGATCGGTCCCACGCCGGCGCGATCATTCGTCTGGCTGACTGGCGTGATCCTGGATCCACCACAGCCGACCGGGAACCAGGGCGCGCGCCAGACTGGCACGAGGGTTGCCGTGCTGGACTGGTCCGGCGCCGTCCGCTACCGCTTTCAACTCCCGCGTCCAACCGCAGGCGACGTGCCGACGGAGATCCAGTCGATTTCGGCGGACGGAACCCGGGCCCTATTGGACGACGGAACCGTCCTCGACCAAACAGGATCCGTTATCGGCAAAATCCCGTCCCTGAAGACGACAGGTCAGCCTGGTAACTCGATCCGGTGGATGAGCGACGACAAACATGTCTGTTCAGCATTCTCGAACGAGCCGGTGGCACCCTTCGTCGCGCCGCCGCCCAAAGGCCAGCCGAACCCATCACCGCTGCCTGTCCCGCCCTACGCCAAGCCGGGCGCTGATCACAGTGTGAGCCTCAAAGTATTCGGGTTCGACGGGAGCGTGCGCAACGTCGCGACGGTTGGGAGTGGTCCCCTTAGCGTCGGCTCAGGCTTCTTTGGCGATTCGGCGGGCGTGCTTGCCTGCAATCCGACCGCTGACCTGGCCGTGGTCGCACGCTACCACGATGCCGACACCAGCGCGGCCGGCCAGCAGTCCACGACGAACATGACGGTAAGCCTGTGGGCCATCAAGCTGTCGACCGGCGCGGTCCTCTATCACACGCCGGAGACGCGCATGGCATTGGGGAGGGCCTTCTTCTTCGGCTCGGAGAACGGCAAGCTTGCCGTCGAGTTCCTGTGGAACAGCAAGGTTTGGGGCAGCGAGACCGACGTCGTTCTCGAGATGCCATCCGGTCGGACGGTGCCCGTGCTCGATCCGGAGGCCAGTCCGGACACGGCGGGCCTTAGTGCCGACGGGACCCGGATTCTCCGCCGGGTTGTCAACCAGGCAGGAACGACGACCGAGTTCAAGCTGATCGATGCCAGTGATGGGCGCGTCATCCGCCGGGTCGCGATTCCCGGCATCCACGGGGCCGCTGCCGTTGCCCTGCCAGGTGGCTCTGCCTTCATGTTGGAGGTCGATGGTTATCTCGGCCTGGTCGATGGGAACGGGGGCATCACGCTCTTGCACCCGCAGGTCAGTCTCGCCGGGCCTGGCAATGCCGGGCCTGGCAGTGTTGGCCTCACCTGGTCCGGAGTCCAGGGCTAAGCGCTGCGTAGGTGTCGACGACAAAAGAGAACGGCGCCCCTCATGAGGCGCCGGTCTCGGTTAGCGCGAGATAGATCGGGTCGGGTTAGTTCTTCGAGGGAACCGGCATCACGCCGAGCTGGGTGAGCAACTGGACCACGTCGAAGTAGAGACGGGTCTCTACGGCGAGGTCATTCTCGTATCGGGTAATCGACACGCACTGGCCTGAGACCTTTCGGTTGGTGGCCTGGATTGTGCCCATGGGGCCGGTGAGTGGTGCTTTGTGGGTGCCGGCGAAGGTGAACTCCTGGACGATCCAGGGGCCGCTAACGATTTCGTTCGTCACGGTGATCGTCGCATCGGGGAGCGCCTTCATCCAGCTATTGGTGTAGCCGATGACCGCGTCTCGGCCCTCGAGCCGGACGTCGCCGGGGGCGCTGAACCGCGCGTTTGGCGAAATCAGCGACCGGAGGGCGGTTTCGTCATGCGAGTTGAACGCCTGGTTGTACTTCGCCGAAAGGACCTTCGGATCGGTAATGGTGGTCGTCATAGGAGACTCCTCTGAGTCCTTCTAAGAACCCTTGGCCCAGCAGCGAACGGACCTCATGCGGACGGAAAACCCGGGCCGCGGGGCCCGGGTCTGTCATGCGTCTGTTTTGGTTAGACCTTCGCGGGGATCGGCATGATGCCGAGCTGCGTCAGGGTCTCGACCATGTCGAAGTAGAGGCGGCAGTCGACGACGAGGTCATTCTCGATCCGGATGAGCTGAACGCCGTTGCCGGCGACTTTCTTGTTGGTCGGGGCGATCTCGCCAAGCGGGCCGGCAAGGGTGCCACGGTGCGTACCCTCGAAGGTGTACTCCTGGACAACCCAGGGGCCGCTAACGATCTCGTGGTGAACGGTCATGCGCGCGTCGGGAAAGCCCTTCAGCCAACTGACGAAGTAGCCGGCGAAGGCATCCTGGCCGACGAGACGTACGCCGCCCGGGGCGGTGAATCGGACGTTGGGTGAGACCAGGGCCTTGATGGCGCTCTCGCTGTGCGAGTTGAAGGTCTCGTTGAACCTGGTCGCGACGACTTTCGGATCGGTCATAACTACAGCCATGGGAATTCCTTTGAGCCCTTCTAAGACCTCTTGGCCCAGCCGCCGGGCGGACCTCATGCAGAAAGCGATAAGGAAGGGCGACCGCAGCCCTCAGCCCCCCGAGGGGCCAGCGGCCGCCCTTCACGCGGTATCGGCTAGCGGACTGACGCGACGGGCGTCAGAATCTCCGTGAAGTAGATTTCGAAAGCTTCGGTTTTGGCATCGCGGCCGGCAAACTTCTTGATGGCCTCCGTGCGCAGGGAGCTGATCGACGTCTCGCTCTTCTGCAGGTCGTACTCGGTGTCCCAGACGGAGCCCGCGAGGGCCATGCCGGACTGCCGGTTGACGAAGAAGAGCGCGGTGCGCGCACCCGACTGCGTCGCGATGATCGGCAGGATCTTGTCCTTGAAGTTGTCGACGGCTTCAGAGACGTGCGCCGGGTCGCCATGGACGGTCGTCAGGCGAGCGTACACGCCGGTCATCGGTGGCTTGAACCGCTCCAGCAGCGCGACTTCGCACTCATCGTCTTCGATGATGCTGGCGCCGATCTCGCCGAACACTTTGAGCGCCTGGGGGCGGACCTGGCCACGGGCCTCTTTCATGGTCGCTTCGGTTTCCCAGTAAGAAACGCTCAGCGCGTCGCCGCTCTTCCGATTGCCGACGAGCGTCACGCCGGTGAACCCTCGTTGCTTCTTGAGCAGAGGCAGGATGTGCTGGGTCCAGACCGTGATGGTCTCGTGGACCCGGTTCGGATCACCCTTGAGACGAACGACGCGGGCGTACGAGGTCGCCAGATTCTGTGCAGCCATGCGATATCTCCTTGTCCAACCTGCCACAGCAAGTCATGACTCGTGAGGGATCAACTTAAAGGACCATGCTCAAGGTTCTGAGCGAGGGAGGGACGTCAAAGCGTCCCGAATGTGCCTACAAAGAGTCTACCCATGTCCGACGGAGTTCAACCCCCTAAGATCGAGGGGATCCTCGACATCGAGCTCCTCGCCTGCCGCACCTGCCGCCGCGTCGAGCTCCGCGTCCCTCAGCAGCGCTAAACGCGAGCCGGGCAACCCCGCCCTAGACACTCGCGGATTCGAGTGTTATACCTGTGGCGGCAGGTTCGGTACGTAAATAGGGAGGTGCGTATGAGGCGCAGGGTTGCCGTCACCATCAATGGTGCCAAGCATGAGCACGAGGTCGAGCCTCGGCTGCTGCTGGTGCAGTACATCCGCGAACTGGCGGGCCTTACTGGGACCCATGTCGGCTGTGACACGAGCAACTGCGGGGCATGTACCGTCGAGCTCGACGGGCACAGCGTGAAGTCCTGCACCATCTTCGCCGTCCAGGCCGACGGGGCGGAGATCACCACTATCGAAGGCCTCGCCCAGGGCACCACGTTGCACCCCTTGCAGCAGGCGTTCTGGGACGAACACGGCCTGCAGTGCGGCTTCTGCACCCCCGGCATGATCATGGCGGCGAAGCAGCTGCTCGAACGCAATCCGAATCCCACCGAGCGCGAGATCCGGGTAGGTCTAGAGGGGAATCTCTGCCGCTGCACCGGCTACCACAACATCGTCAAGTCGATCCAGGCGGCGGCAAAGGTGATGGCCCCCGGTGCCGAACGCAAGGCGCCGGCCGCCGTTTCCTCGCAGAAGGAGAGGTGAGATGGCGGTTTCACAGTTGATCGGCGCCTCCATCAAGCGCCGGGAAGATCCGGAGCTCGTCACCGGAAGTGGAAACTTCGTCGACGATATCTCGCAGACGGCGCTCGCCTACCTCTATGTCGTGCGCAGCACCCAGGCGCACGCTCGCATCGAGAGCATCGAGACATCCAGGGCAAAAGAAGCATCCGGGGTCCTCGCGGTCTGGACCGGCAAAGATCTGATGCCGGAGTTCCAATCGCCGCTGCCGGTGACCACGTCCTTTGTGCCGGAAAAGAAATACCCGAACCACTACCCGATTGCCGCCGATCGGGTTCGCTACGTCGGTGAGCCGGTGGCCCTGGTCGTGGCCACCAGCAAGGCGGCTGCGGAAGATGCCGCCGAGCGGCTGGATATCCGTTACCAGCCGTTGCCAACGGTGCTCGACATCGAGGCAGCCCTGGCCAAGGACGCGCCCGTCCTCCACGACGACCTCGGCACGAACATCGCGTACGACGTGAAGCGCGAAGGCGGAGACATCGAGGCGGCGTTCCGCGACGCCGACGTTCGCATCAAGCAACGAATCATCCAGCAACGCCTGATCCCGGTCGCGGTCGAGGGGCGGGGCGTCGTCGCGGACTACAGAAAGTTCGCCAACACACTTACCGTCACGTCATCCACCCAGATCCCACACTTCGTCAAGGTCTGGCTCGCAGTCATCCTCGGCATCCCGGAAAGCAACGTTCGCGTGATCGCGCCAGATGTCGGCGGCGGCTTCGGGTCCAAGATCCGGGTCTATCCGGAGGAAGTCCTGGTCGCGCTCGCCTCCCGGCGGCTCGGACGGGCGGTCAGGTGGACCGAGGACCGGACCGAGAACATGAAGGCGACCCACCACGGGCGGTCCCAGATCTGGGACGTCGAGATCGCCGCCAAACGGGACGGCCGGGTGCTCGGGGTTCGCGCCACGCAATATTTGGATCTCGGGGGCTACTGCAGCCAGTTCGGCACCTTCCAGGCGATCGCCCTGCTGATCATCCAGGGCCCTTACAAGCTACCGGCCTTTGACGGCCGCGGTGTGGGGGTCTTCACCAACCGAACGCCGACCGATGCCTATCGCGGTGCCGGTCGTCCGGAGGCGACCTACCTGATCGAGCGCGTCATGGACCTGGTCGCCCAGGAAGTCGGGATGGATCCGGTCGAGGTGCGCCGGAAAAATTTCGTTGCGCCCACCGAGCAACCATTTACGAACCTGCTCGGGCTCACCTACGACTCGGGCGACTACCGCATCACGCTCGATAAGGCGCTCGAGCTGGTCGACTACCCGCAGTTTCGCAAGGACCAGGCCGAGGCCCGCAAGCGCGGCAAGTATCTGGGCATCGGCTTTTGCACCTACCTCGAGATCTGCGGCCTTGGGCCCTCCGTCGTGACGACCGCTGCAGCCGGCATCGCCTTCTGGGGCATGTCCGTGGTCAATCTGCACTTCACCGGGAAGGCGACCGTCATCATCGGGAGCTCACCGCACGGCCAGGGCCATGAAACGACCTTCGCCCAGATCGTGGCGAATGAGTTGGGCCTGCCGCTGGAGGACATCGACGTCGTGCACGGCGATACCGCGGTCGGCCCGATGGGCATGGACACCTATGGGAGCCGCAGCGCCTCGGTCGACGGGACCGCCGTCTACCTCAGTTCGGTCAAGATTCGCGAGAAGGCGCGCAAGATCGCCGCGCACCTGCTGGAGGCCGCCGAGGCCGACATCGTCTACGAAGACGGCAAGGCGTTCGTCAAGGGCACGCCCTCCAAGGCGGTCACGATCCAGGAAATCACCGGTGCCGCCTTTCAGCCCCATCGGATCCCCCCGGACATGGAAGGTGGCATGGAGGCAACGACATTCTTCAATCCGCCGAACTTCGTGTGGCCCTTCGGCGCCCACGTCGCTCTGGTGGAAATCGACGGTGAAACCGGCGCCACTCGCGTCGTTCGCTACGTTGCCGTTGATGACTGCGGGACCCGGATCAACCCGATGGTGGTCGACGGCCAGCTGCACGGCGGCATCGCGCAGGGCATCGGCCAGGCGCTCTTCGAGGAGGCGGTCTACGACGACACCGGCCAGTTGCGGACCGGGACACTGGTCGACTACACGATCCCGACCGCACCTGACCTACCGTCATTTGAACTCGCGGCCACCGTCACCCCGAGCCCGACCAACCCGTTGGGCGTCAAGGGGATCGGCGAAGCTGGCACGATCGCCTCGAGCGTCGCGGTGATCAATGCGATCGTCGATGCCCTGTCGCCCTTCGGCGTCAAGGACGTCGACATGCCCGCGACTCCGGAAAAGATCTGGCACCTGATGCACCGCAACGGAGGGACAGCCCGATGATTCCAGCCTCGTTCGATTACGTCGCCCCGCGTACGCTGCCGGAAGCGGTTGCCGAGCTTGTCAAACACGGCCAGGAGGCGAAGCTCCTGGCCGGAGGCCATAGCCTGATTCCGTTGATGAAGCTACGGCTGTCGACGCCGTCCTTCCTGGTCGACCTCGGCCGGATCAGCAACCTCAATTACATCCGCGAGGAAGACGGGCACATCGTGATCGGCGCGCTCACCAGCCACCACGACGTCGAGTTCTCGGACCTGCTCAAGCAAAAGCTGCCGCTGTTGACGAGCGCCGCCTCGCAGATCGGCGATCCGCAGGTCCGCAATCGGGGCACCATCGGTGGCGCCTCCGCGCATGCCGATCCAAACGGTGACTTCCCTGCGTGCCTGCTGGCCCTGGATGCCGAGTTCAAGGTGGTCGGCCCGAAGGGCGAGCGCAGCATCGCCGCCAAGGATTTCTTCGTCGACACCTTCACGTCGTCGCTCGAGCCAAACGAGATCCTTCGGGAGATCCGGGTCGCGACCCCGCCGCCGGGCAGCCGCGCCACCTACCTGAAGTTCAGCCGTCGCTCACAGGACTGGGCGATCGTCGCCGTCGCGGCGCAGGTCCGGGTGACCGGTCACGACGTGACCCAGGTGGCCATCGGTCTCACCGGGATGGGAAACCGCCCACTCCGGGCGTCGGGCGTCGAGCAAGCCCTGCGCGGCAAGGGCGCGCACGACGATGACATTCGCAAGGCGGCGGAACGGGCGGCCGAAGGCACCGATCCCCCGCAGGACCTGAACGGGTCGCCGGATTATCGGCGGCACCTGGCGCAGGTCCTGACCCGGCGAGCGCTGGAGCAGATCACGGCTCACCACTAGGAAAGGGAGAGGGGCGGCGGCGTTTCGCCGCCGCTCTCTCTAAACTCTGCTCATGCAGGACCTTCCCGTTTCGTCGATCGAGGATGTAGAGCGGGCGCTGCGGGCGCATCGCTACGTGGCCGATCGCAGCCTGGCGACCACCATCTTTCTGGCGCTGACCCTCGACAAGCCTCTCCTGCTCGAGGGCGAGGCCGGGGTCGGAAAAACAGAAGTGGGCAAGGTGCTGGCCGACATCCTGGGCACTCGGTTGATCCGGCTCCAGTGCTATGAGGGGATCGACGTCAACAACGCGGTCTACGAGTGGGCCTACGCGAAGCAGATGCTGCACATCCGGCTGCTGGAATCGTCCGGCGCCAAACGCGACGAGACCGAGCGCGAGATCTACAGCCCACAGTTCCTGGTCAAGCGCCCGTTGCTGCAGGCGATCGAGAGCGACGGGACGACCGCGCCGGTGCTGCTGATCGACGAGATCGATCGCGCCGACGACGAATTCGAGGCCTTCTTGCTCGAGCTGCTCTCCGATTTCCAGATCTCCATTCCCGAGATCGGCACCATCAAGGCCGACAAGCCGCCGGCCGTAATCATCACCTCGAACCGGACCCGAGAGATCCACGATGCGCTCAAGCGTCGCTGCCTCTACTTCTGGATCGATTACCCATCGGTCGACCGTGAGTACGAGATCATCACCACCCGGTTGCCCGACGTCCCCGTCAAGCTGGCGCGCCAGGTGAGCGCCTTCATCGGCGGGGTTCGAGGCCTCGAGCTCTACAAGTTGCCCGGGATTGCCGAGACCCTCGACTGGACGCGCGCGCTCGTCGCGCTGGGCCAAACGGAGCTCACCGAAGCGAATGTCCAGTCGACGCTGGGCGCCATCGTCAAGTACCAGGAGGATCTCGAACGGCTGCGGGGCGCGGGCTCGCGGGAGCTCCTCGCGCGCGCCGTCAATGCCTGACCCAGGCATCGTCCTCACCCGGAACTGGCTGCATTTCGGTCAGATCCTGCGCGGACTGGGCTTCGACGCGGGTCCGGCGCGGATGTTGCCCTTCCTGCGCACCCTGACCGTGATCGACTTGCGCCGTCCTGACGACGTTAGGACCGCGGTCCACGCCCATTTCGGCCGTCGCCGCGACGAGCTCCCTGTCCTGGATCGCGCGCTGGTCGCGTTCCTCCGGGCCGACGCCCGGGCCGCCGATGGCTCGGCCTCGGCGCAGGCCGAGCGGGAACGAGGTGAGCCGCTGACGCTGACGGGCCGCCAGCTCAAGGTGCTCGACGACGGCGAGGAAGCCGAGGGCGCGGAGGAGCAAGAGGTGGCCAGCTACTCGCAGGCCGAGGTGCTACGCGAGAAGGACTTCGACACGCTGACCGAGGCGGAGATGGCCGAGGTCCGTCGTCTGATCCGACTGATGCGGCTACCCGCCGGCCTGACGCGATCGCGGCGCGCCCGCGCCGGTGGCCACGATGAGCTCGATATCCGTCGCCTGCTCCGGCGCAGCCTGCGATTCGGCGGTGAGCTGCTCGTCTTTAGCTGGAAAAGCCCGAGACTACGGCCGCGGCCACTGGTGCTCCTCTGCGACATCAGTGGGTCGATGGAGCGCTACACGCGTTTGCTGCTGAATTTTGCTTACGCGCTGAAGAATGCCAGCACCCGCGTCGAGGCGTTTGTCTTCGCCACGCGGCTGACGCGCATCACCCGCATGCTGCGCAGCCACGACGTCGACGCGGCCCTCAACCGGGTGACGGCATCGGTCGACGACTGGTCCGGCGGTACGCGGATCGGCGAGGCGATCGAGTCGTTCAACCGGCGCTACGCCCGCCGCGTACTCGGCCACGGCGCGACCGTCGCCATCATCAGCGATGGCTGGGACCGAGGCGACGCGGCGCAGATGCGCCATGCCATTGCCCGGCTGCAGCGCTCATGCCACCGCCTGATCTGGATGAACCCGCTGATGGGTGCGCCCGGCTACGAGCCCCTGACCCTCGGGCTGCAGGCGGCCCTGCCCTTCGTCGACGATTTCCTGCCGGCGCACAACCTCGCCAACCTCGAGGCGCTCGGCACCCTCCTGCTCGAAACCGCCAACCGGCGTCCGGTCCGG
>DATNMH010000069.1:0-5891 GCA_035602395.1 Candidatus Acidiferrum sp. | reverse complement strand
GCCGGATCGGCTTTGAGCGCCCGGGTCGCCTCCCAGCCGTTCATCTCCGGCAGCGACAGGTCCATCAGGATCAGGCCAGGGTGCAGCGCCCCCGCCTTAGCCACCGCCTCCCGGCCGGTGACGGCGAGCTCGCAGCTGAAGCCGCGGGAGCGCAGGATCTTGAGCGCCATCTTTTGCATAATCGCGTCGTCTTCGACTACGAGGATCAGTTGATTCATGCGGCGGCTCCTTGCGTTTTACTCTGACCGAGCAGCTGGCGAACCGCGTTGGTCAGGCCTTCCGGTTCGATCGATCCCTTTGTGACGAATCGCTGGACATGTCCATTCAGGGTGAGGATGTCTTCCGCCGTCAGCTGCTTGGCGCTGACGATCATGATTGGGATGTTCGCCCCACGGGGCTGCGCGCGCAGCCGGGCGACCATCTCGAAGCCGCTCATGCCCGGCATCATCAAGTCGAGCAGGATGAGATCGGGCGGCGAGATGGCGATCATCGCCATCGCCTCGTCGCCGCTGGCCGCTCCCACCACTTCGGCTCGCTCTTCCTTGAGGATCTTGGCGATCATCGAGCGGGCATTCGGCTCGTCGTCGACAACCAGGACGCGCTTGCCCTCGAGCGTGGGCAGCAGACGGTGGATCTTCGCGATCAGCGCGCCCTTGTCATAGGGCTTGCCGAGGTAGTCCGAGGCACCGAGGGCGAAAACCAGCCGCTGATCCTCGACAATGGTGACGACCAGCACCGGGATGCCGGCGGTTTGCGGGTCTTCCTTTAGCTTTTCGAGCACCCACCATCCGGAGGCGTCCGGCATCATGATGTCGAGCGTGATCAGCATTGGGCGCGCCTCGCGCGCCAGCTGGAGCGCATCGGTGGCGTTCGACGCCTGCACCGTCTTCCAGCCTTCCTGCTCCAGGTGCCTCGAAATCAGCTGACGCACACTCGGGTCGTCGTCCACCACCAGGATGGCGGTCCCCGGGAGCCCCTGGTTGGGTCGGCGCAACGGTCGCCGCTGGACGGGCGCCACCCCGGCCTGGCCGGCGGCCCAGGCGGTGATGGTGAAGGTGAAGGTGCTGCCCAGGCCGGGCTCGCTCACGAGGGTGATGGCGCCGCCGTGCATCTCGACAAGCCGGCGCACGATGCTCAGGCCGAGCCCGGTCCCGCCGTGCCGGCGGGTGCTGCTGCCGTCGCCCTGGACGAACTCATCGAAAATCACCTTCTGCGACTCGGCAGAAATGCCGGTGCCGGTGTCCTTGACGGCGATCCGAACCATGCGACCCGACGGTTGCGCGCTGACCTCGATGTGGCCGCGTTCGGTGAATTTGACGGCATTGGAGAGCAGGTTGATCAGGATCTGCTTCAGGCGCAGGGGATCGGCCTCGACCGCGGGGAGTGATGGGGCGAAGCGCGTGTCGATCCGCAGCCCCTTCTCCTGAGCCAGCGGGCTGATGCTTTCCAGCACCGAGCTGATCAGTCCCGGAACTTCAACGCGTTCCAGCGACAGCTCCATCTTGCCCGCCTCGATCTTGCTGAGGTCGAGGATCTGGTTGATCAACCCCAGCAGCGATTGCCCGCTCTTATTGACCTGCTGGATGTCCTGCTGCTGCTCTTCGTTGATCGGTCCGTCGATGCCGTCGAGCAGGATCTGCGAGAAGCCGATGATGGCGGACAGCGGGGTACGCAGTTCGTGCGACACGTTGGCGAGGAATTCTGATTTCAATTTGTTGGCCCGGGCCATTTCCTGGTTGGCGGCCTGCAGTTCAGAGGTCCGCTGCGAGACCTTTTCCTCGAGTGTCTGGTAGGCGCCGCTGAGCTGGCTGCTCATCTGGTTGAAGGTGCTGGCCAGCGCCTGGAGTTCGCGCGCCGCGTAGCGTTCACGAACCTTGACGGGGGTGATGAAGTCGCCCCGGGCGATCCGCGCGGCAGCGCCGGTCAACTCGTCGACCGGACGGGTGATCCACGTCGCGGCCAGGAATCCGAGCACGAGGGCGAGCACGATGGCGATCAGCAGCCACTCGATCGTGCTCACGATCAGCGGCGTTAGCTCGGCCCGGAGCTCGGCGACCGGTTGGGACACCCAGACTTTCCAGCCGACCTCGGGCACGGTCGCAAAGCCGGCGGCTCGCGGCACATTGCCATCGAGGTCGGTATACCAGCTGACGCCGGTCTCCTGGCTAAGCGCCTGCTGGAAGACGCCTGAGGACGAGAGGTCCATCGCGGCGACCCGCCAGTCTTCTCGCGGGTGGGCGATGACGCGCCCGCGACGGTCGACGACCACCGCCTGGCCGTTCTGACCGATCCGGCTGTAGTTCGACAGGCGCTGCACCTCGGAGAGGTCGACGGTGCCGGCGAGGAAGCCAACCAGACCCCGTCGCGCGTCCAGGATAGGAACCGCGATCACAACCGCGGCCACACTGGCATCACCGCGAGACCGCACGACGTCCGAGTACTTCGGACCGATGCGGCCCGGATTGAGCACGTCTTTGACGTAATTCCAGACGCTGTAGTCGACGCCGACCCCGGCGGGCGGGGCGGCGGCCACGGCCCGACCGGCCAGGTTGCCGACGTAGAGCTGCAGAAGCGCCGGCTGGGCCGAGTGGGCGGCGGCCAGTTCCATGTTCAGGTGGTCGGGATTGAAGCTGGCGTCGTTGAGACGGGCGACACTCGAGTCGTTATCGGACTCGATCTGGGACGCCGTGCTTTGCAATGCCGCCGTCTGGTCCAGCAGGTATCCGTAGACCGCCTGCGCCAGGCTTTCGGCCATCGGCTCGTGCTTCTGCTGGATAGAGGCGTTCTGGGTGGCGAACAGCTCCGAGATGCGCTGGGCGCCAAAGAAGACGAGGGGAACCACGCCGACCATCAGGAAGCCGACGCTGATGTACCAGCGAAGGCTGTGCATCGAGGCCCGACGGGCGTCGGCCGAGGGTGCTGCGCCCACATCGAGGTAACGGCTCGCTCAACTCAACTTTGCGCGCCGTTCCGGCTCGCGCCGTTACACGCGCGTTACGGGGGCGATTACGCTTGACCCGATGGCAGGACTGCGTGCCCGCGACCGCGCTTTGCTGGCCGTCGAGCGGCTCAAGCCCGTCTATCCGGCGGTCTCAGAACTCGACCACGTCAACCCGTTCCAGATGCTGATCGCCACCATCCTGTCGGCGCAGACGACCGACCGGTCGGTCAACTCCGTGACGCCGGCGTTATTCGCCCGGTATCCGGATGCCGCCGCGTTGGCCCACGCGGACCCGCGGCAGGTCGAGTCGATGATCAAGCCCACCGGGTTCTTCCACGTGAAGGCGAAGACGATCGTCGCGACCAGCGCGGCGCTGGTCGAACGCTTCGGCGGCGAGGTTCCGGGCCGCATCGAGGACCTGGTCACGTTGCCCGGGGTCGGCCGCAAGACCGCCAATGTCGTGCTCGGGGTCGCATTCGGCGTTCCGGGCTTTGCCGTCGACACCCACGTCAAGCGGCTCACTCGGCGCCTCGGTCTGACCAAGAGTGCCGATCCGGTCAAGATCGAAGCCGACGTCACGAAGCTGATTCCGCCTTCGGAATGGACCGGGTTCAGCCTACGGTTGATCCTCCACGGGCGCCGGATCTGCGTCGCCCGGGCGCCGCGATGCCCGGAGTGTGTCATGAACGACTTTTGCCCCTCCTCGACCGTGCGGGCGAAGGCGCGGCGACGGCCCTTGACACCCGCCCGCCGCCGGGTAAGGTTGGCTCATGGACGATAGTCAGGCGCCTCGCCAGTCGCTCCGCCCGTCGATGGTGGCGGGCGGGTTGCTCGTCCTTGTCGGGGCACTCTTGCTACTTGGACAATTCGTCAACATCGACGTCGGCCACTATGGCTGGCCCCTCTTCGTGATCGCGCCCGGCCTCGTGATCCTCTTCCTCGCGCTTACCTCCAGGGGCGCACTCGGCGAAGGGCTTGCCATCCTCGGCAGCATCATTACCGTCACCGGGCTCATCCTGCTCTATCAGAACGCGACCGACCACTTCGAAAGCTGGGCGTATGCCTGGGCGCTGATTTTTCCCGGCGCGGTTGGGGTGGGGATGGTCCTGTACGGTCTTGTCGCCGGCCGCCCAGGCAACGTACGGGCGGGAACACGCCTGGTCGGTATCGGCGTGGTCCTGTTCCTGCTCGGCGTCGCGTTTTTCGAGGGCATCATCGGCATCGGCGGCTATCAATTCGGGCGTACGGGAGGCGTGGCGGTCGGTGCGCTCATCATCGCGATGGGCGCGGTGTTGCTCATCCTTAATCTAACTTCCAGCCGCCGGCAATCGAGGTAAGCCCGGCTAAACTAGGCGTCGTGCGCATCGGCGTCCTCACTGGTGGTGGCGACGCCCCCGGACTCAACGCCGCCATCCGTGGCGTAGCCCGCCGCGCGTTCCAGCGCGGTTTTCAGGTCAGCGGCATCAAGAATGGCTGGGCCGGCCTGCTGGGAGACGGCGATCTCGAGGACCTGACAATGGCATCGGTCCGCGGCATCCTTCCGCTCGGCGGCACCATCCTTGGCACCTCGCGGACCAATCCGCTCAAGGAGAACGGCGGGATCGAGAAAGTGATCAGCCTGTTGCGCGCTTCGGGCATCGATGGCCTGGTCGCGATCGGCGGCGATGACACGCTCTCGGTCGCGGCCGCTATGAGCGACGCCGGCTATCCGGTGGTGGGGGTCCCCAAGACGATCGATAATGACCTCTCCGTCACCGAGTTCTGCATCGGGTTCGACACGGCGGTCGGGGTCGTGGTCGAGGCGCTCGATCGGCTGCACACGACCGCCTCCGCCCACCATCGGGTAATGGTGGTCGAGGTAATGGGCCGGGACACCGGCTGGGTCGCGATGGTGGGCGGCCTGGCGGGCGGCGCCGACATGATCATCATTCCCGAGTTTCCGGCGGAGCTCGATGCCGTCGTGCAGCATCTGCATCACCGCCGCGGTGAGGGCAAGGACTTCAGCATCATCGTCGTCGCCGAGGGCGTGAAGATGCGGGCGCTCGAACCGGCCGTGCCGGTCGCCGCCGGCTCGGAGAAACGCGACGCCTTCGGCCATGTCCAACTGGCCAAACAGGGTGTCGGCGACGCGCTCAGCACCCGGATCGAGGAGGCCACTGGATTCGAAACCCGGGTCACCGTCCTCGGTCATTTGCAGCGCGGCGGGTCGCCCTCGCCGGTCGATCGGATCTGGGCCACCCGCCTTGGCGTGGCCGCCACGGATTTGCTGGCCGATCGCAAGGCCGGCATGATCCCGATCCGCAAAGACGGTCGGGTTGCCATCGTGCCCCTTCGCGACGTCGTTGCCGAAACGCGCCGCGTTCCGCGCGAGCTCTACGACCTCCAGCTCGTCTTCGGCTAGCTCGCCCGGCGCTTCTGCCGGTAGAGGGTGGCATCGGCGACGGCCAGCAGATCCTCCGCCGTCGTGCCGTCTTGCGGGAAGGTCGCGAGTCCGAGGCTGACGCCTGGGATCTGAAGCAGGTCTCGTCCGGCCATGAAACGGTGCCGGGCAATGCCGTCCGAGATGCGCTGGGCCACGACCGCGGCCGCTGCTGCTCCTGTCGCGGGGAGCAGCACGACGAACTCATCGCCACCATAGCGCGCCACGACGTCCTCACCGCGGACCGCATCCGTCAGGGCGTTGGACACCTCGCGGAGGAGCGCATCGCCGGCGAGGTGGCCGTAGGTGTCGTTGATCCGCTTCAGCCCGTCGACGTCGAGAAAGACGATGGAGAAGCTGTCGCCAGAGGCGACCGCCCGGTCCACGGCTTGCTGGATGCGCTCGAGGAAGAGCCGCCGGTTGTTGAGCCGCGTCAACGGGTCATGGCTTGCCTCGCGCTTGAGACTGTCGTGCAACTGGGCGACCTCGAGGGAGGAGGCCAGCTGCGATCCAACGGCGGACATCAGTGCG
>DATNMH010000068.1:0-143893 GCA_035602395.1 Candidatus Acidiferrum sp. | reverse complement strand
GTAGATCTTGGCGTCGCGCATCCATTTCTCGACGGGGTACTCGCGGATGTAGCCGTTTCCGCCGAGGACCTGGACCGCTTCCAGCGTGACTTGCATCGCCATATCGGCGGAAAAGGCCTTTGCCATGCTGCCCTCGGCGCGCGTGAAGAGCATGTTGTTTTGCGCCATCCAGCCCGCCCGCCAGGTCAGGAGGCGCGCGGCGTCGATGTTGATCGCCATCTCGGCCAGCTTGAAGCCGATGCCCTCGTGCTTGATGATCGGCTTGCCGAAGGCAACCCGCTGCTGCGCGTAGTCGAGGGCATACTCATACGCGGCGCGAGCGATGCCGATCGAGCCTGCGGCGACTGAGGGCCGCGAGTACTCGAGCATTTGCAGGGCGCCGAGTGCGCCGGGTCCGGCATCGGGATCCCCTGGTTCGCCACCCAACCGGTTCCCGGTCGGGACGAAGCAGTCCTGCAAGATCACTTGCGCCGTGTGCGAGGCGCGGACGCCGAGCTTCTTCTCTTTCCGGCCCATGGTGAGGCCTTTGTTGCCCTTCTCGACGACAAAGCCGGCGATGCCGGCGGCGCCGATGCTCGGATCCGTGTTGGCGAAGATCACGTGCAGGTCGGCGATGCCGCCGTTGGTGATGAACTGCTTGGTCCCATTGATCAGGTAGCCACCGTCGACTTTCTTCGCCGTGGTGGTGATCGCCATCGCGTCGCTCCCGGTCCCTGGTTCGGTCAGCCCCATGGCGCCGACGACGGGGCTCTTGGCGCTGCAGAACTCGCCGATCCACTTTTTCTTCTGCGCCTCGTTGCCCATGGCGAGGATGGCCGCCGCGGCCAGCCCGGTGCCGGTGATCGCCACGGCGATGCCGGCACAGCCCCAGTGCAGCTCCTCGGCGATCAGCATGTTGGAGATCATGTCCAGGCCGCCGCCGCCGTAGGCCTCGGGCATGGACGCCACCGGCGTCAGCCCGACTTCATGAGCCTTTTTCAACACCGGCCACGGGAACTCCTCGGTCTCGTCATAGTGGGCCGCCACTGGCCGGATTTCCTTCTCGGCAAATTCGTGGGCGAGCCCCTTGATCTCTTCTTGCTCCGGCGTCAGGGTGAAGTCAAGCGGCATGGGTACTGCTCCTTTGTGGCGGGAACTCGGCCTCGGCCACACCTTTGTTGAGGACTTTTTCTCCGCGCTGATTGGTCACGACCAGGTTGATCACCACGCGCCGGGTTTGGTCATCTTTCGATGCCACGCTGCCGGAGCAGGTGACGTCATCACCCGGCAGGACCATGCCCGCGAAGCGACCGTGCAGGCTCTTCAGCAACGAACGGTCCCCCAGCCAGTCGGTCACCATCTGGTTGGCAAATGCCATGGTCAGCATGCCGTGGGCAATCACGCCCGGGAGGCCGGCGGATCGCGCGAAGGTCTCGTCCAGGTGGATCGGGTTGCGGTCGCCCGAGGCCTCGGCGTACTGACGGATCTGTTCGACCGTCACGTGCTTGGTCAGCGGCGGCAATGCCTGCCCAGGCGTCACGCGCTCGAAGTCCAGCGTGCTCATCGTCTTCATGGCTTTCGGATGATGAACAGAGCGCTGCCATCCGAGACCGGATGGTCATCCGCGTCCCTGGCTTTCAGCTCGAAGGTGACCAACTCCATATCGCCGCGCGCATTGATCGCGGTCAGCCGCCCGGTCGTGCGAATCCGATCGCCGGGATGGACCGGCCGCTGGAAGGTGAACCGCTGCTCGCCATGGACGAGGTGCGCAACGTCCAGCGCCACCTCCTGGTCGGTCCACAGCTGCCAGTAGGCGTCGAAGCCGTAGACCATGGCATAGGTCGGGGGCGCTATCAGCTCGGCGTCTTCGCGCACGTCGCCCACCGCCGCCATGTAGTCGCGGATGGATTGCTCGGTGACCTCGAAGGGCGCCGTCTCGTAGCTCCGCCCGACCCAGCGCGAATCGGTCACTACTGCAGCAACCCCTGCAGTTTCATCGCCAGGCCCATGTCACCCTTGACCTTGAGCTTCTGCTGCATGAACGCCGTCACCGGGTTCAGCTTGCCGGTCGCGATGTTCATCCAGTCATCGGTGGTGGCGATTAGCGTGGTGTTCGGGCTCTGCGCCGGCCCCTGGATGAGTTCGGGAGCGCCGTTGGCGATCTTCAACGTCCACGATTCGCCGCTCAGATCGAACTGGTAGGTCGCATTCAGACCCGCGGACTTCTCCGGGTGCGACTTGATGCGATTCTGGATCTCCGTAAAAACTTCCTTGGCTTCAGGCATGTGAGCCTCCTTGTTGTGGTGGATGAGTTGGGATGGATGCGGCGCCATTTAGAAACAGGCTGGCGCAGGCCCGCGCGAGCGCGACGGCGCTCATCGATGGCTCGTCGTTGCGTTGAAAGTGCTGCCAGTAGGCGATCTGGGCGGCGATCCCTAGCAAGGCGAACGCGGCCAGGGCGGTCTCGCGCACGCCGAGTTGCTCGAGGGTCGGTCGAAACGCCACGGCGAGCGTCTGCGCCAGCTCGGTTTGCCGGCGTTCGAAGCTCTCGTCGATGGCCAGCCCCTCGGTCGTCAGCCGCCGGTTCCATGCCGCGTACTCCCCGTAGTACTCGAAGTAGGCCTGCAGCCCGGCCTCGAGCCGCCGGCGGGCATCGGCCTCGTCCCGGGTGGCCCAGTAGATCCGACGCCGCAGCAGGGTCGCCATCTCCTCCTGGAGGGCCGCATAAACCGCTTTTTTGTCCGTGAAGTACAGATAAAACGCGCCCTGGGAGAGGCCTGCCGCCTGCACGATCGCACTAACGGTCGTGCCGTGGTAGCCGTCACGCTCGAAGACCCCGCGGGCAGCCTCCAGCAACTCGCCGCGGCGGACCCATTGCCGTTCGGTCAGGGGCGCCTCGCTGGTCGATCTGCTGCTGACTGACACGTCAGTCACCAGCGTACCAGAGTGCCGGAATGGCTGGCAAGGGCCTCGCTCGCTCCAGGCCCCTACTTGATCACGACGAAGAATCGCTCCAGGGCGGCGCCAGCCTGGCTGGTCGCCGTGAGCATGAAGGCTTTCAGGGGAGCCAGGTACGCGGCCGTCTTCTTGTCCACCGTGGCGCTGCCCCGCAGCGTTTCGAGGGCGCTGACGACGCGAGCGACGTTGACGTACACGATCCCAGCCGGCTGCGTCAGCGACGCGGTGCTGGCGGACCTGTAGGTCGAGTCAACCGCGATGTTCGAACCGCCGGCCTGGGCGTCGATCACGGCCTTGATCTCGGCCGTGTTCGAGGCGAGGATTCCCATGCCACCGAGTACCGCGTACGACGGCGCCAGCCCAGGCACCTGACCCAAGGAGGCACTGGTCCATGAGGTGATCACCGTGCCGCGATAGGTGGTCCGGGTGATTCCCGCGCCCGGCGTCTGCTGGCTGGTGGCGGCGGCGAGCCCCAGGAGCTTGCTAAAGAAAGCATTCATGGCCGCCGAATCATTTGTGCCGAGCAGAATCGCACCGCTGGGGATGGAATTGCTTCCCAGCTCGACTTCGATACCGAGGTCGCCGGTCAGGTGCGGGAGGATACCCTGGGGGCCGGTGAGGCCAATCGCGGAGGTGCTCGCCTGCACACTCGGGTCGGTGCCGTATTGGTCGAGCAGCGATTTGATGGTTTGGTCGAGATTGCCAATCGCGAGGAAGGCATCGCTCGATTTCGGAATCCAGCGCAGGACGACGTCGGGCCGGCGCGTGGAAACGAACGCCTGGCGGGTTGCCGGGGATAGTTGGTTCGCGTCCAGCTTCACGGCGAGGTCGAATGCGACCCCGGTGCTGGTTGCCGAGACGGCCCCGCCGATCCCCTGCAGCGCATTGAGGTCGTCCACAGTCTTGAGCGCCGGCAGGCCCAGCGTTGATGGCTTGGCCATTTGTTTCTTGACGCCCGCCACGAGCGACTTGCCAGCGAGGTAGCCCATGCCGACTCGGTCGGAAGGCAGCAACTTCATGGTGGCCTTGAAGTCGGCGGAATCAACCAGCCTGGCGCTGCGGCCCTGATCGGTATCGATGATCTCGTGGATCATTGCCGCTGAGCTCGCTGCCACGACAACGTGGTCGACCAGGCTGTAGGCGACCGGCTTTTCGGATGTGACGGTCGGTGTGCCCGACGCGATGCTGATCCCGTTGTAGGTTTCGTCCCGCCAGGTGTACTTCTGGCCGAAGCTGCCGCTGCGCAGCTTGGCGAGAAGCGCCTTCGCCTTGGTGTCATCCCGTGAGGTCGCGAACAGGGCGAACGGGGAGTCAGTGCCGCTCGCGAAGTTCACCTTGCCACTCGCCCCCACCTCCCCACCGAGCCACGGCTGCACGTCGCTGGTGTAGGACAGGCCGGCAGCCTTGAATGCCTGGTCGAGCTTGCTCGAGATGGCGGCGTCCGTGCTGGTGTCGGGAAAACTGTGGACCGCACGCAGCAGATTGATCTTCTGGCCAAGCGACGGATTGAGGTTGGCGATGACCAGCGCGTCGTGCGTCGCCGGCACCATCTTCTCGATGCTGGGATTCGGCTGGGATAGAAATAGTACCGCCGCGACGGCCACGGCGCCCAACACCAGCGCTCCGGCGGCTGACACGCCGACGAGCCTGTAGCGAGCAAACCATGAACGGCTCGTGCTGGCTGGGAGCGCAGAGGCGCCAGCTGTCGTCTCTGGTTGGGGCGCCGTCGGGTCGCCTTCGTGGTTCATCGCCGGAATGCCTCACAGCAATCAACTCCGGCGATCGGGTCAACTTGTTAGCTGCGCGCGCTCGTTTCCAGGGCGTTGCCGAACTGCAACTTGGCCAGGGCCAGCATCTCGTCGGGCGAGAACCCGGTGGTCCGACCGGCCGCATATTGCCGCTCAACCTCGCGGTGGATGGCCGCTACTCGCGGGTCGTCCTTTCGCACCTGGGTGGCGCTTTTCACGCCCAGCGTCGTGTTGATCCAGTAGGCGACCCCGGCCAGCCCCGAGCGATCGTTGACCGTGATCCCAAGCGGCCGGTCGAGAATCCGGCCCGTGTCGAAAATGTTGTAGATCTCCTCGTTCTTGAGCAGTCCGTCGGCGTGGATTCCGGCGCTCGTGACATTGAAGCCGGCGCCGGCGAACGGATAATTCGCCGGCAGCGGAGTCCCCAGCTGATCCCGGAAATAGGCGGCCGCCCGCGTGATCGCCGTGGTATCGAGACCCGGCGTCTCCCCTCTCAGTCCCACGTAGTCGATGATCAGCGCTTCCAGCGGCGGATTGCCGGTTCGCTCGCCGAAGCCAAAGAAGGAGCCGTTCGCCGCGGCGCAACCGTAGAGCCAGGCGGCGACGGTGTTGACCTCGCCACGGTGGAAGTCGTTGTGACCGTGCCATTCGAGGAGCTCTGGTGCAACGCCGAGCGTGCGCGTGAAGTACTGAACGAGTCGAGGCACCCCGCGAGGAAGCGCCGCCTCCGGCCAGGGCAGCCCGAAGCCCATCGTGTCGCACAGCCGGAATTTCACCGGGATTTTCGCCGCGCGCCCGATTTCCTGCAGGAATTCGACCAGCGGCGCGACGAAGCCGTCCAGATCGGCGCGGGTCAGGTCCTCCAGGTGGCAGCGCGGCCGCAGGCCCGCGTCGATCGCGGCGCGGACTACCCGTCCGTAATCGTCCGCGGCCTGGCGCCGCGTGCGGTTCATCTTCAGGTAGATGTGGTAGTCGGAGGCTGAGACCAGGATGCCGGTCTCCTTGACGCCCGTCGACGCGACCGCCTTGAGATCGTCGAGTGAGGCGCGCATCCAGGTCGTGACCTCCGGTCCGGGTCGTTGCTGGCAGGCGGCGATCGCCTCGCGATCGACCGGTGTGTACGCGAAGAACTCGGTCTGCCTGATCACCGGCCCGCCCAGCTCGTTCAGCAGGTCGTAGAGGTGAACGATCTGCTCGACGCTGTACGGGGCCCGCGCCTGCTGGCCGTCTCGGAAGGTCGTATCCGTGATCCAGATGTCCCGGGGCGGCGCCTGGGGGACCGCTTCCGACTCGAAGCGGATCGGTGGGATCCGACTGTACGGAAACTCGCCGCGCAGCAGGTTCGGTTCGGATCGGTCCAGCATCAATCCATTCTATGCATATGTTGATTTGCATTGCAACATGTTGACTGCAACGATCGACTCACGTACGCTTAAGGCGATCATGATCGAGATCCACGGGGAGCCCTACCTGAGTGCCGCCGAGGCCTGCGAGCTGCTCGGCGTGAAGCCGGCGACACTGTACGCCTACGTCAGCCGCGGCGTGCTCAAGAGCTATCGGCAAGGCATCAAGCGAGCTCGCTTATACCGGCACGGCGACGTCCAACGCGTCCTGCATCTGCGGCCGAGCCGAGGCGCCCGTCCCCTCCCCCACGCCGCCGACTGGATGGGCGACCCTTAGGCCGTCACCATGTGCGTGGCGCCGCAGATGCGGCACTTCTCCTCACGCTGACCGGCCTCTACTTTCCCCGTTGCTTTCCATGGCCACCCTGACTTCTTGATGTGGCAAACGCACGGCTTACCGCCGGCCTCACTGCTCTCTTTCCCCACGTTGCCCTTCCTTTGGCGAATGCCTACCGGAACGTGCTGTAGTCGATCTCCTTCTTACGTTCGAAGGCTTCCTCGCGGCTGGTGAACGTCTGGAAATAGCCGCGGCCGTGCAGCACGTAGATCCCATCGACATCGTCGCGCGTGACCTTCAATTCGGGCAGATCGATGTTGTAGACCTGGCCCGATTCAGTCGCGCGCAGGCGGGGGGTTGCCATGGGCGGATTGTATCGCCGCCGTCGGCCGGCGGTTAGGCGACGGTCACCTCGTCCATCAAGTAGACGTCCTGCACCGCGTTCAGCAGCTGGATGCCCTCGCTCATCGGTCGCATGAAGGCCTTGCGCCCGGTGATCAGGCCGGTGCCGCCCGCTCGCTTGTTGATCACAGCGGTCTTGACGGCTTCCTTGAGATCAGCCTCGCCGGACGAGGCGCCTCCCGAATTGATCAGCCCACTCCGTCCCATGTAGCAGTTGGCCACCTGGTATCGCGTCAGGTCGATCGGATGGTCGCTGGTCAGCTTGTCGTAAACCGCCTTGGTCGTCTTGCCGAACTTCACGGCCTCGAATCCGTGATTGGTCTCGGGCAGCTTCTGCTTGATGATGTCAGCCTCGATCGAGACCCCGAGGTGATTCGCCTGGCCAGTGAGGTCGGCAGACACTTCGTAGTTGACGCCATCTTTGATGAAGGCCGGATTGCGCAGGTAGCACCAGAGCACTGTCGCCATGCCCAGTTGGTGCGCCTCGTGGAAGGCCGCCGAAATCTCCTGGATCTGGCGGTCTGCCTCGGGCGAGCCGAAGTAGATCGTCGCCCCGAGCGCCACCGCCCCAAGCTCCCACGCCTCTTTGACGGTGCCGAAGCGAATCTGGTCGTAATGGTTGGGATACGTCAGCAGCTCGTTGTGGTTGAGCTTGCAGATGAAGGGGATCTTGTGCGCGTACTTGCGCGCGACCGAGCCGAGGACCCCGAAGGTCGACGCCACAGCATTGCAGCCGCCCTCGATGGCCAGCTCCACGATCTTCTCGCCGTCGAAGTACGCGGGGTTGGCGGCGAATGATGCGCCCGCGGAGTGCTCGATGCCCTGGTCGACCGGCAGGATCGACAGGTAGCCCGTGCCCGCCAGCCGGCCGTGGTCGTACAGCGATTCGAGGCTTCGCAGAACCCGCGTCGGGCGATCGCTGGTTGAAAAGATCCGGGTCACGAAGTCGGGGCCCGGCAGATGCAGCTGCGACTTCGGGATCGTCTTGCACTCGTGCTGCAGCAGGCTGGCGGCGTCGTTGCCGAGGATCGATTCCAGCTTGCTCAGCGATGTCGCGGTTGCGGTAGCCATCTGCTCCTCCTTCGCGGTAACTGTTCTCAGTTTAGGCGCTTCGCGCCGCCGCTCTACAATGGCGAATCGATGACCCTTGTCGATTGGGCGGTAATCATCCTGGGCGGTTGGACCGTGGCGATGATCGGCGCCGGACTGATCATGGCGTTGCGCCCGGGCGAGGGGGCGCTCGAGTACGACGCGCCCACGGTGGAGCCGCTCGTCCTGCGGCAGACCGCGGGTGTGATGCCGAGTCGCGCCTGGGGGTTTCGCCCGGCTGTCCACCATTCGCGGTATGACCCGGCTCCCTGGCAGGTGCAACCGCCCCGATCCGATGACGAGAGTCTTGACAACGTCGACCGCGCCACCGACATCAAGCGCGACCTGGGCAGCGAGCACCCACCGTGGGAGCGCCTCGACCGCCAGGGGTTGTAGCGCCTACTCGCCCAGTTCGCGGCTGACCCGGTCCAGCACGTCGAGCATCCGCCGTGAGGTCGCGTGCAGGCTCTCCTGCAGCAAGGTCAGCGCATGGTGTGCATCGGCGAGGGCGTCGGCTTCGCCCGTCAGGTCATCCGGCGCTTCGGCGAAGCGGGGCAACACGCCTTCGAACAACATCTGGAAGCGCTGCTCGGCGAGTGCCAGGCAGGTGGCCAGGGTGACGATCTGGTCTTCCACCTGCGGATCGAGACTTTGCAGGGCCCGCCAGGCGGGTTCGGGTACCGCACTATTGCCGGGTGACGAGGCCCCTGCCATCTCGAGCTTCATGCTAATGCGCGAATGATCGCAACCGCCGCCGACGCGACCCGCCTGCACTACATCGTGGAGGGAACCGAGCCGCCGCTTGTCCTGGTCGGCGGCAAGACCTCGGACATTGACGGCGCCTGGTGGCGGTATATCCCGGTGCTCGCCAAGCGCCTCAAGGTAATCGCGCTCGACAACCGCGGGACGGGCGCGTCCGACAAACCGGACACGCCGTACACGACCCAGGTCATGGCGGACGACGCGCTCGCGGTGCTTCGCAATGCCGGCGAGACGTCGGCGCACTGGTTCGGCCTCTCGATGGGCGGGATGATTTTGCAGCAGCTCGCCCTCCTGCACCCTGACGCGGTTCGCAGCTTGATCCTGGGCGCGACCCACTGCGGCGGCGAGCACCCACCCACGGCCGGCGCCGGTAACGCGCCGACGGTCGAAGGACCGCTGCGCCGCTTTGCCAATCTCTACGACGCCGACTTTATTGCCGAACATCCCGAGTGGGTCGAAGAAGATGCGCGCCATTTCGGCAAAATGCCACTTCATGCCATCGTCCGCCAGGACCAGGCCGTCAAACAACACAATGTCTGCGACCGGCTCGGCGAAATCCGCCAACCGGTTCTGATCCTCCACGGCCGCCAGGACCTGATGGTCCCCGTCGCCCGCGCAGAAGAGCTGCAGCGCGGCCTACCCAATGTGCGGCTGGAGATCCTCCAGGGCGGCCACCAGGTTCACTCCGAGCAATTCGCCTCGGTGGTGCGCCTGCTGCTGGATTTCATCGACGACGTCGAGCGCCAGCGGACCTAGGCGGCTCTCCACGTCACGAGCTCGCGAGTCACCTGCTTGTGGATGCGGCCCTCGACGGCGAGCGATTGACAGTGCGCCAGCGTTTCCTGCAACGCCAGGCGCTGCTGGAAGACGTTGCGCTGCATGATGCCCTGGAAGAGTCCGGCCGCAAGTTCCCAGCCAGACTTCGCCCCATCCGCTGCGAGCCGCACGAGCGCCGCTTTGCGCGCCTCGTGGTGCTCGATGATTTCCGCGATCCGGCCACGATGGTCGTAAAAGGGGTCGCCATGGGCCGGCAGCACCGTTTCGACCTCGAGCCGGCGAATGCGCTCCAGCGAGGACACGTAATCATCGAGCGGATCGGCGCCGGATTGCGGGTGCAGGCCGATGTTCGGGCTGATCTTCGGTAGTAAATGGTCGCCCGAAAATAGCACGCCGCGCGCCGGCCAGTAGAAACAGCAATGACCGGGGGAATGGCCCGGCGTCCAGATGACTTCCATCTCACTGTCCTCGATCGGCAGCCGCTCGGCGCCTTCGAGCAACGTGTCGGGCTCAACAACGGAGACGAACTCCCGGGCCGCCATCGATGCGCTCTTGACGAACTCGGCTTCGGCCTCGGGCACGCCGTTTCGGCTCAGCCACTTCGCGACGTCGTGGACGAGGTCTTCGGCACGCGCGTAGCGCGGCTCCATCAGGGCGACCTCCAACCGATGGATGATGAGCTCCGCGCCGGACCGTTCACGCAACTCGGCCGCCAGACCGAAGTGGTCCGGGTGGATGTGGGTGATCAGGATCCGATTGATCCGCTCGACCCGGACTTTCATTTCGGCCAACTTCTGGTTGAGGACCTGCCGCGATTCATCGGTCTGCAGGCCGGTGTCGATCATCGTGTACGCGTCACCGTCGCGCAGCAAAAAGACATTGACATGCTTGAGCTCAAACGGCATCGGGAGTTCCAGCCGAAAAATGCCAGGGGCAACTTCCATTGCCTGCAAACATTACCTGCTGCGCAGGGTTAGGTCGGGAAGTTACGCGGCAGTCTGCACTGGCTCGTCGGGACGGGTGGGCACGGGTTTCTGGCCCTGGTCCTTCGTGGGCAGCGGCAGGTGCACGGTGTCGGTCGCGATCAGGTCCAGGAAAGTATCGACCACGCGTGGGTCGAAATGGCTCCCGCGCCCGGTCTTGATCTCTTCCAGCGCCTTGTTGAGGCCAAGGGACGGACGGTAGATCCGGTCGGCCACCATGGCTTCGAAGGCATCGGCGACGGCGATGATGCGCGAGCCGAGCGGGATCTCTTCGCCCTTGAGGCCCTTGGGATATCCTGTGCCGTCGAATTTCTCATGGTGGTGGCGGATCAGCGGCGCCACGTGATGCAGCCCCTCGACCGGGCCGATGATGTCGGCGCCAATCTGCGGGTGGCGACGCATCCAGGCCATCTCGTCTTCCGTAAGCGCCATCGATTGGCGGAGAATCCGATCCGGGATCCCGATCTTGCCGACGTCATGAAGGATGGCGCCCAGGCGAACCGCGGCCGCCTCATCACGGGAGAGCCCCATGCGCTCGGCGCAGGCGCCGGCCAGCTTGGCCAACCGTTCGGAGTGGCCGCGCGTGTAGCTGTCCTTGGCCTCGATGGCATTCGCCAGCGCCATGTTGACTTCGGTCATCAACTTGGCCTCGACGTCCCGCCGCGTCACGATTTCCTGGTGCGACGACACGGCTTGCGCCATCACCGAGCCGACGACGGCGACCACCACGAACAGGAAGAGGCGCTGGAGGATGATGATGCGCTCGTCCGAGACGGTGGCGAGGTAGGTCCCATTCTGCAGAGGCGCGACGGCGCCGGCCGTCAGGTAGAGCGTTGCCACCAGCAAGGCGCAGAGCACCGACGCTGCCGCGCCGAATCGAAGCGCCGACACCGTGATGACCAGGAAGAACAGCACCGCGAATGGGCTCGTGTACCCACCGGACGCGTAGGTGATCATGGTCGCGACCAGCATGTCGACGCCGGTGGTCGCATAGCTGAACGCCCTCCCCGGGCGTTGGTGCAGGAAGAGCAGCAGCAAGGTGGTCAGACAGACGACGCCCCAGGCCGCGAGGATGCCGTTGATCCGGCCCACGTCGTAGCCGGGGGCCGCATTGAGGTTGTTGAGGATGACAGCGAAAATCAGCAGCGTCCAGCGGAACAAACCCGTGAGCCGCTCATTGCTGAGATTGATCAGACTCTCGGCCGGATCCTGGGAGCGCTGGCGGCCCTTGCGCGAAATATTGCGGACGGCGGCCATTGCCGAAATTATCAGGCCGCTCTGTGACGGTAAACGTTACAAACCGGTCTCGCCCGTGGCACGTGCTGAACGAGATTACGGCGGAAGCTGGACTCCCAGAAAATCCGACAGCACCTGCCGGACGTCCTGGTAGCGGCGAAAGGAGGTGTTGGCCTCGGCCAGGGCCCGGTCTACCGCGTCGTAGGCGTCTTTCAGGGGCCCCACCAGCTGGGTGGTGTCGACCTGGGCTCGCTCGCCCTGGGCAGCCCGCAGCTGTTGGCCGATCGCTTGGATCGAGGCGCTGTATGTCCGGGCGATCCCTTGAGCGTCCTGGAGTGCGGCCTGGAGATCGCCCGCGGTCAGGGTCCGGCCGGCGTATTTCAGCTTCAGATCCGCGACCTGGATCGCCACCGCGGCCGCCCCCTCCCCTGACCGGCTCAGGTCGGCGCCGATCGCCGCCAGGTGGGTGCTCGCCGCCAGCTGTCGGCCCGCCTGTGGAAGGCCGCCTACCAGGTGGAGAGCCGGGTCGCTCACGGATCGCGCATGCGCATCGTTGAAATGCCGCTCGGCGAGCTTGAGCTGGACGGCCGCGCTCTGGAGCTCCGACGGGTCGCCGGTGCCGGCGGCCGCCGTCATGCTCGCCTGGGCGGCAACCAGCGCCTGCTGGCCGCCATCCAGGTCCTGGTAGACCGCGGCACCCGCCAGGGCGGTGTAGCCGCCGCCCGCCAGCAACGCGAGGATGACGATTAGGGCAAGCAAGCCAAGCCGGCGCATCACGGGTTATCTTGCCCGACTAAAAAAGCGGACGCCCACGGGCGCCCGCTTCACGCTGCCGAATTTCGCTCAGGCGCGAGCGCGGTTGCCGGTGACGAGGCGGATGACCCACAACAGCACCACGGCGCCAAGGAATGCCGCGATGAAGCTGATGATCAGGCTGCCGCCGGTGCTGACTCCGAGAATCGTGGACAGCAGCCAGCCGCCAATAAAAGCGCCGATGACGCCGACCACGACGTCCATCAAGATGCCATAACCGTGGCCACTCATCACGCGCCCGGCCAGGGCGCCCGCGATGCCGCCGATGATCAAGAAGACGATGAAATTCATACTTTCCTCCTAGAATACGTTTGTACGTAACGTGTCACTAAGACTATCATGAAAATCTCCCGTCTGGCTAGCTGGCGAGCCGCTCGGCGAGCGTAGCGGCAGTCCCGGGATCGGCCGTCAGGCCGGCGAAGAGGTCCCGCTCCAATACCCCGGTGACCCACGGATTGGGAAAGACCCGGACGAAGAGCTCGGGGGTCGCCTGCGGCCCAACCCCGATCGCGGTGGTCACCGCCACGCTCCCCGGGGCCCCGGACGGCCGGAGATACAGCTTGGCCGGCAGCGCCGCGGAGCCGCCCGCTGTCCGGCGAACGGTCGAAAACGCCGACGTGGTCGCCTCCCTGACCGCGGCGTTGGAGCCTTCCGCGACCACCACGTGAGCCCGCACGCTTCGCATCACATCCGCGAAGACGCCTCCGAGGCCGGCAGCCGTCAGCTCGCTCGACTGGTAGTCCAGCAAGATCAGGTTGCCGGCGCCCAATTGGCGGGCCAACGTCGCAAGGTCCCTCCCACTCCAGTCGTGGGCGGCGGCGCAGACCAGCGTGACCTCGGCGCCGGCCGCGGCATATCGGGCGAACGTACCTCCGCAAAGGTTGCTGGCCTTGTCTGGATCCGTCGCGAAGCCCAACAGGCGAAAGGGCACATCGGAGAATCGCTCGCGCTCGTCAATCCTTTCAGCCGCAGCAAAACCCGGCGCGAACGTCGATCGAGCTTAGACGGCGGCGCGGGCGCTGGAGAGCAGCCGGTCATAGGCATGCTTGAGCTGCGGGTAGCGCAGGAAGATCAGGTGGGCGAATTCCTGGGTTAGCGCCCGCGGCGGCCGGATGAGCCGCATGCCGGCCTCGCTTAGCAATCGGTTTCCCTTCCGCCCGTTGCAACGGCGGCAGGCAATCACCTGGTTCTCCCAGCTGTTGGCTGCCCCGCCGCGCGAGGTGGGGACCACGTGATCGACCGAGAGCTGCGAGGAGGGCATCCCCTTGCCGCAGTACTGGCACATCCCGTCGTCCCGCAAAAGGAGGTTGCGCCGGTTGGCGCGCAGCATGCGACGAGGGATCTGGATATTCGAGAGGAGCCGGACGATGACGACATCCGCACCAAAGCAACGCCGTGCCATTGCTTGCTCGACCGCCTGCCGGGCCGCGTCGTCAATAAACGTGACGCGCTGCTTGGTCAGCAGGACGACCAGCCGCCGCTTACTGATCACATTCAGCGGCTGAAGTGAGGCGTTTAGCAGTAGGACGAGTTCGAACGACCTCCTCTGTCGAGTATGGGCTCCACGAGCGCCATAAATATAACGGAGATCGGGCGAATCCTTAGCTGGCGGCCTTGACCCGGCGGTCGATCGGCACGTAGGCCACGTCCTTCTCGCCGAGGTACTCGGCGCGGGGCCGGATCAGCCGATTGTCCGCGTACTGCTCGAGCACGTGCGCCGCCCAGCCGGCGGTCCGGCTGACCGCAAAGACCGGGGTGAACATGTCGATCGGGATCCCCATCGTGAAGTAACAGGACGCCGAATAGAAGTCGACGTTGGCATAGAGATGTTTCTGTTGCATCACGGCCTCCTCGAGCTTGCGCGAGATCTCGTACCAGCGGAGGTTGCCGATGTGCTCGCCGAGCTCTTTCGACATGCGGCGAAGGTGGGTCGCGCGCGGGTCCTCGGTCTTGTAGACGCGGTGCCCGAAGCCGGAGATCTTCTGGTGGGCCTGGAGCGTCTCCGTGACGTAGGCCTCGACCCGCGACGGCTCGCCGATCTTTTGCAGCATCTTCATCACCTGCTCGTTGGCCCCGCCGTGCAGGGGACCGGCGAGGGCGCCTATCGCCGACACCATCGCCGAGTACATGTCGGCCAACGTGGCCGCCGTCACGCGGGCCGCAAACGTGGACGCGTTCAGTTCGTGGTCGGCGTGGAGGATCAGGGCGAGGTCCATCGCGCTGACGAACAGCTGGTCGGGCTCGGCGCCGTACAGCATCCGCAGAAAGTTCTCGGCGTGGCTTCCATCGGGCTCCGGCTCGACCGGCTGGCGGCCGCGCCGGATCTGTTCGTAGGCGGCGACGATGGTCGCGGTTTGCGCCGTCACCCGCATCGCTTTCTCGATGTTCGCCTCCCTCGAGGGGTCGTGCGCCTGCGGATCATAGAAAGCCAGGGCGGACAGCGCCGTCCGCAGCGCATCCATGGGGGTGGCGCTGCGCGGAAAGTCCTTCATGATCGTCAGGACCTGGGTGGGGAGCGCGCGGTGGGACGCCACCTGGGCGCTGAACTCATGCAACGCCGCGCGCGTTGGCAAGGACCCGAACCACAGAAGATAGGTGGTCTCTTCGAACGAGGAGTTACGGGCCAGGTCATGGATGTCGATGCCCCGGTAGGTCAGCTTGCCGAGCGGACCGATGATGTCGCAGATCGTCGAGGTCGCTGCAACGACATCCTCGAGACCACCCTTCGTCATCGGCATACGAGCCAAGTATAGGAAGCGCTCTGCCTCATGACGGAGGCGGCCTCGATCAAGCGCAATGCCTGATCATGGCGACAATGACACTGTCTGCGATTGTGAAAGAAGACCGCCGTCGCTGACGGTAATGGTGATCGACGACTTAGTTGTGCGAACTTCGAGCGCCCCCGATGAATCGGCGCCAGGTTGGACTAATTGGAGGACTGCCGTCTCGGTGCTCGAACCGGTCTCAAGCCCTAACCGAGCATTGAAGCCGGCCGCGCGACGAACAACGGGACAAATGATGTAGGTGCCTCGAGCGGTATGCGTCACCGTAGGCGCATCGAGGACGAAGGTCCGGACGACGCGGTCGATCCGCCCGGTGTTGAACTCGGTGTAGTAAAGGTTGTCGGCGTCATCGAGGGCGATGCCCTGCGGTTGCTGGATACCGGTGATGACGCCGACCTGGTGTCCCTGGGCATCGAGCTCGTGGATAGCGTTGTCCCCGAGCGTGTTGACGAAGATGTGCCCGGCTCGAGCGACGAGCACGTCATCGGGCGTCGACAATGTCGCGAAGCGACCCCTGGCCGGCGTCAGAACCCACAGCGCGCCACCTTCGTCGGCGACGAAAATCCGCCCCGACGCATCGACCGCGGCGCCGACCGGACGCACCATGCCGCTCGCGATCTGCGTCGCCGTTTTGCCATCGGCGGTGACACGCCACACGACGCCGTTCGGACTGTCGGGGACGATCACGCCGCCGCTCGGGAGAATCGGGCCGATGCCGTCGAGGCCGTCGCGTCCGGTCCGGTTCGGAAACGCATGCCACAGGGTAACGGCGTGCGTCTGAGGGTCGATCGCCGCGACGCGGTTGCGTCCCTGCTCGCCCACCAGGATGCGCCCGTCGGCTTGCACGACGATGCCTTCCGGCGCCGCCATCCCACCGGCGAGGCGCTCGACGGACCCGTCCGCATTCAAGGCCGAGACGGCACCCGTCTTGATATCGCTGAACAGCAGGCGGCCATCGTTGCCGAAGACGAGGTCATCCGGCGCCGGCTGCTTTTGCAGCAGCACCTGCGGGCCTGGCGAGGCTGAGGCACCAGGACAGGCGCCCAGGGCGGACGCCCGAGGGCTTGTTGACGGGGTGGGCGTGGTTGCCGTCGGCGCGACCGGCCCTTGCTGACAGGCCGCGGTCGCCATCAATATCACGCCGATTGCCGCGCGTTTTGCGATCGCCGAAATCATCACACCTCTCATCGATTCTTGTTTGACCATCGTGGAGAGCCGGTCTACGATTGCGTCGTGCTCAAAGTCATTTCCGCTCCCGAACTCGCCCGCAACCTCGACCCGATCCTCAAGGCGCTGGAGGAAAGCGGCACGACGCTCATCATCAAACATCACGATCAACCGGCGGCGCTGTTGGTTCGGTTCGATGCCTATGTCGCGATGCTGGCGACCATGGACTACTCCGGGTGGGAGCGCTGGATCGATGAGGTTCGGGCCGCCTTTCCGACCACGGTGTTCAGCCCGCCGCGGCGGCCGAAGTCCCTGGTTCCGGCGTTTATCGACCCGGCAGATATCGGGTACGCACCACAGCTCGGCGAGGTCGGCACCAGTGCGGGGAGGCGGCGCCTTGCCGAGGAGCTGGCAGCGATGGGCATGCAGTTGGATGAGCAACAGCTTGGCCCGGTGTACTCACTCGTCCTCAGCCTGGCCGAGCGCAAGCGGGTGCTCTACGCCGAGGATCTGAAGCTCGCTGTGGAGGAAGCGCTCGGACGGGCGACGCCGGGCCGGTTCACCCTGAAGGATGTACAGGTCAACGCGCAAAGTGGCGTCTCGAGCACCGCCGAGGTTGCCGTGAGCGATGAGGGCGCCGTGCGTTCGGGTCGTGCCAGCGGCAATGGCACCCTCGATGCGGTCTTCCGCGCCATCCAGCAGGTCACGGGCGTGCCCGCGGAGCTCGAGGATTTCAGTCTGGCAGCGGCGACCCAGGGCAGCGACGCGCTCGGTGAGGCCGTCGTCACCCTCAGCCAGGGATCGCAGGTCGTCGTCGGGCGGGCCGCGGCGCTCGACGTGGTCGAGGCGGCCGCCAATGCCTACGTCAACGCCCTGAACTGGTTGGTTCGTCCGCAGCAGGCCTCGACCCTGCCGACCTCCAGCGACGGAGCGATCCACCGGAGCGAGCACTGACGCTGCGACCGTTTCGATTTGGCCTGAGCGCAAGCCGGGCGCGATCGAAGACGGAGTGGATGTCACTCGCGCGGCACGTCGAAACCCTGGGCTATGACACGCTGCTCATGCCGGATCACTTCGGGCCGAGGTTCGCGCTGGCGCCGGCCCTCGCGCTGGCCGCCGAGGCCACGTCCACGCTGCGGGTTGGCAGCCTCGTGTACGACAACGACTTCCGCCATCCCGCGCTGCTCGCCCAGGAAATTGCCTCGATCGACCTGCTGACGGACGGCCGCTTCGAGTTCGGTCTGGGCGCCGGTTGGCTGAAGAGCGAGTACGATGCCGCCGGCCTTCCGTTCGACGATGGCGGAACGCGGGTCGCGCGAATGGCGGAGGCGCTGCGGGTCGTTAAGTCGCTCTTCAACGCCACGCCTCTGACCTACGAGGGACGCCACTACCGCCTGACCGCGCTAACGGGAAGCGCGAAGCCAAAGCAGGAACCCCATCCGCCGATTCTCATTGGTGGCGGCGGCCGTCGGCTACTGACGCTGGCCGCGAACGAGGCCGACATCATCAGCATCATGCCCCGATCGCGCCGGGATGGCTCCGGCCTCGAAGACGCGGACGCCAGCCCGGAGGCGTTCACGCGCAAGCTGGCGTGGATTCGAGACGCCGCCGGTGCTCGGTTTTCCGACATCGAGCTGAACACCCTGGTGCAAACGGTCGTGATCACGGACCACCCGCGGAACGCGGCGGCACCGCTGGCCAAGGAATATGGGATGGACGTTGACGAGGTGTTCGAAACGCCACTGGTCCTTATCGGCTCGGTTGATCAGGTAGCCGAGACCCTCGAGCAGCGGCGCGAACGCTTCGGCCTGAGCTATCTCACTGTCTTCGAGAAAGATCTCGAGAACCTGGCCAAGATTATCGACCGTTTGGGCCGCTGACGTCAGCGACGGCTGAAGGCCAGATCGATCACGGGCGCGGCCGACGACACGTCCATCAATGAGGGCGCCCAGCGCGGCCAGCGAGCGCGCAGCGCGATCACGCGCGCGGCGGACGCCTGCACCTCGTCCATCGGGATGCCGCCGGCGAGGACCTGTTGTTTGACCGCCTCGATCGCCGAGGCCTGGTAAGCGGCGTCGGCGCTGTTGAGCAGCACAAGATCATTGCCGGCACGGACGGCCGCGACCGTCGCATCGGGAAGCCCGTAGAGCGTCGTGATCGCTCCCATCCCGAGGCCGTCGGTGACGATCACACCCTGGAAGTGGAGGCGATCGCGGAGCAACCCGGTCACGACGGCCCGCGAGAAGACGGCCGGAGTCCGCGTCGGGTCGAGGCCCGGGACCACTACCGCCGTCGTCATCACCGCGTCCGCACCCGCATCGATGCCAGCCTGGAAGCTGCGAGCCTGGGTTGCGGTCCACTGGTCCAGGCTCTCGCCGTCAGTCGGCATCGCGGAATGCGGATCACCGGCGGCGCCACCAAGCCCGGGAAAGTGCTTGAGCGTCGCCCCAACCCCGCCGTCGTGGAGCCCCGTGACCGCCGCGGCGACCAGCGGTCCAACGACGGACGGATCCCCGCCGTAGGAGCGATCCCCAATGACGGCGTCGGCCGGGTTCGTGCGCAGGTCCGCGACCGGCGCGAGATCGAGCTCGATGCCCAGCGTATGCAGCCCGGTGGCGGTGGCCGCCACCGCCTGGCGCACCGCCTGGGGGCCGCCGGCCCCGAGCGCGAGCTCCGACGGGAGCGCGGCGACACCGTCGTGAATGCGCATCACGCGGCCGCCCTCCTCGTCAACGGCGACCAGCAGCGGCGCCGGTAGGCCAGCCTCACGTCCGAGGGCCTGCAGCTCGACCGTGAGCCGGCCGAGCGATGCGGCGTCGGTGAAGTTGTCGCCGAAGATCAGCACCGTGCCCACTTTCTCGTCCAGGATCAGACGCCGTAGGCCGTCGGTGACGTTCGGTCCCCCGAAGCTGGCCGCCATCATCTGGCCGACGGCCATGTCGAGCGACAGGGGTGCCGGGCGGGGGTCCGCGGCCGGAGTGGGAGTAGGCGCCGGAGTCGCCCGCACCGATGTACTGGGAGATGGCGTCACGAGCACCAGCGCCATCGATCGGTGGCTCGGGCCTGGTCCCAGGATCGCCGGCACGGCGCTGATCACGAGCAGGAGCACCAGCGCGGCATGGACCAGCGGGCGCCTCACGGCGGGGAGGCCCGCCTAGTGCTTGAAGATGCGCCCTACGAGCGGTTGAAGGACGGGTTCAAGCAGGTTGAAGATGAAGCCGAAGACCAGCAGGAAGACCAGGTACACGAAGAAGACACCCGCGATCACAATCCCGATCAGCAACCCCTTGGAGAATCGCTCCATGTCGAGCCGAACGACCTTGATCAGCAGCGTGGCCATCAGCAGGCCAAAGGTGGCGCCGATGGGGTTCGGGAAGCCCAGCAACGCCCCGATCGGGACGGCCAAGTAGCAGGCGAACTCCGGAATGCTGTTCGGGATGAGCGACCGGCGCGGCGGCGGCGCCACCGCGGTTGCGGCCGCGACGCCACCAAGCCACCCCTTGCACTTGCCGCACGTCTGGTTCTCGGGCGCGTTATAGCGGTACCCGCATTGCGGGCAGGCCTTCAGGGTCATGGTCGGCTCAGGCAGCCCCTCGAAGCCGGAGCACTTCTTGCTCAAGCTCGCTGATGCGGTTGTCCCGCTGCACGATCATCTTCTTGTGCTCGGCGAGCACCTTCTTGGTGAAGCGGCTTGCCATGAACCAGCGCACGCGTTCAACGAGGCTGATGATGATGACGATCAGGGCGCCAAGGCTGGCCGAGGCGAGCATCACGACCCAGGTAGGAATGTCCCGGTAGGTCGCGCCGAGGAGATTGATCGTCGCCGCCTGCTGGTTACCGACCGAAAACAGCGCAAAGCCAATGCCCAGCAACAACGCAACGAGCCACCCGACAATCGCCATCCGCTTTCTCACCCCCAGGTTCAGTCGCCCGTTTGCCGACCGACGGCGAAACCTCGCCCGGCTCGTATAACCGGGAGCGCCTTGACGAACTTGCGGACCGATAGACTGCGAACTTGATGGCCGTTCGTACCCAATCCGTGTGGAGCAGCCCCGCCGAGCCGGAGCAACTTCAGCCCTTCCGGATCCGCGGCGGGGTTCGCGGATGCCTGCTGATCCACGGCTTCGCGGGGACGCCACCGGAGATGCGGGGACTGGGCGAGTTTCTCGCCGCTGGCGGCTACGACGTCATGGGACCGTTACTGGCCGGCCATGGGCTAACTCCCGAAGCAATGGCCGCGACCCGCTGGCCGGACTGGGTGCGTTCGGCGGAAGAGGCGCTGGTCGCGCTGCGTCGTGACTGTTCTGATGTGTTCGTCTGCGGCCAGTCCCTGGGCGCCACCCTGGCGCTGCACCTGGCGGCGACCCATCCGGACGTCAAAGGCGTGATCACCATGGGTGCCATGGGTTCACCTGCCTACTTTCGCGATTGGCGGATCAAGATCATTCGCGGACTCAAGTACGCGGTGCGTTGGCACGTCCCGGGCGACGAGCCCGACCTGGGCGATCCCTCGGCCGTTCGCTTGCTGCACAGCTATGCCCGGCGGCCGACGGTCTGCATCGAGAGCCTGATGCATTTGCTGCGCGTGCTCGACCAGGAACTGCCGCAAGTGCGGGTCCCCGCCCTGATCATGCACGGCCGCGGCGACCGAACGGTCGACGTCGGCAATGCGCCGCACATCTTCGAGCGGATCGGCTCCACGGACAAGCGCCTGATCTGGTTCGAGCGGTCGGGCCACGCGATCACCGTCGACCTCGAGCACGAGCTTTTGTTCGCTACCGTGCTGAACTGGCTGAACTCGCACTGATGGCGCCTCGGCGCGAGGGAAATGCTTGTCTTTGCGGGGAGCCGATGCTATAAATCGCAGGTAACAGCAGGGGGACCTCATCCGCCTGAACCAACGCGCGAGTCATCATTGCGCATCCGAGGGAGGAGAAATGCCAGCGAAGAAGAAATCAAAAGCCAAGAAGTCGACGCCGAAGCGGTCGACCGCCAAGAAGAAGTCGACGGCGAAGCGCTCCGCCGCCAAGAAGTCGACGGCCAAGCGATCCACCGCGAAGAAGTCGACCGCCAAGCGCCCCGCCGCCAAGAAGGCGGCGGCCAAGCGCCCGGCCGCGAAGAAAAGAACGGCCGCGAAGGCCGCCCCGAAGGCCGCCGCCAGGGCCGCGGCCAAGCCGGTCGCAGCCCCGAAAGTAGCGCCACCGAGCGCCCCGAAGCCCGCCGCCAGCCCGTTTAGCGGCGCGTCTCGTCCCGTGGCGCGGCCGGCGGAGCCGCCGATCCTGCCCTCGTACGGCGGCTTTGGCAGCGATCCGGGCGGCGAGTCCGATACGTCGGGCGGCAGCTCGGAGCGGATCAAGATCGGTGAGCGCCCGCCGGAGCAGACCTGGCCGGGAGGCGGCAACCGCTAAAGCGCGAGTTCAACAGCCCCTGCCCGCTTGCGGGTAGGGGCTTTTTTGTTTCGCCTGGGGTTACAACTACGTCCGTCTGCGCAGCCAGAATGGGCCGCATCGCCATCTTTGGCGTAAAGCCTCCGCCGTTATCTGTACTAGAGGTCTATTCCATGACAGCTGCGCGACGCCTGGCGGCCGGCGGGTTGACGATCGTCGCCCTCGCCCTGACGAGCCTGCCGGTGCACGCTGCGACCAAGCGGCCGGCCCCGACGGTCAAGCCGGTGGCGCCCGTTCCGGTCAGGACCGCCGTCCTGCCGCCGCAGATCTACCAGGTCACCCCCGCCAAGGTGAACCCAATCACCCAACCCAACATCATGATCCTGGGCCAGCACCTGACCGCGGCGTCGACCGTGCAGGTCGGCGGGCGGCCCGCCACCACGGTGCAGGCGTCCGACACGTACCACATGCTGGTGAAGCTGCCGGACAACCTCGCCCAGGGGTCCTATTCCATCGAAGTGACCAACGAAGCCGGCACCGCCACAGCGAGTGACCAGCTGGTCGTCGATGACCCCGGCTTCCAGCCAAGCAACACGTTGTACCTGAGTGGCGCGGGGATCCTTATCCTGCTCGTCCTGGTCATGCGACTCGCCAGGACGCCCAGCCTGGCTTAACGACGGGACATCAGCAGCGCGAGTTCGCCGTCATCGATCACATCGACCTCCGGCGCGGGGCTGACCGACGCCTGGGGGACGGCCCGCAGCGCCGCCAGCGCGCCTCGCATCTGGCCCACGTTGCGCTTGGCGTCGTTGAAGGCGTTCTGGATCATCGTGCTGCCGCGGGCAATGCTGTTCTCCAGCAGGCGGTCGAGAGCGGTGACGTTGTCGTCGATCTGCTGCAGGTAGCCCTCGAGGTTCTCGAGGTCGATCGATCGCGCGTACTGCAGGTGCAGCCGATAGAGCGCCAGCACGTAAGGGATGGTCATGCTGTAAGGCATCAGGATCACCCCTTCGCGATACGCCTCGAGGTGCGCGCGCCGGCAGGCGTTCAAGATGGGATCGGGGACGGCCGCCAGGGCGAAGCCGATGGTGGCGGCGGGGTCGATGTATTGCCGCACGTCGCGGACCTTGAGCCGCATGATGCGCTCGATCTCCTGGACGAGCGCAGCTTCTTTGGCTGGGTCTTGCATAGCCTCGCCGAGGCGATCCAGTAATTCGGGGGACGGCCACTTGCTATCGATCGGCAGGCGCTTGCCGTTGGCCAGGATGAGCGCGTACTCGACCACCTTGCCGTTGACACGGAAGTTCATGTCGATCATCTCGGCGGGGAACTGTCGGAAGGCATCCTGGAGGATGTTTTCCCCGGCGGCGCCGCGGGTGCGGCTGCCGAGGAGCACGGTCTCGATGCGGCGGGCCGACGCCTGCACGTCTTCCTCCATGCGCCGCCGCTCCTCGCCGTCCACCTTGAGCCGTTCGACGACGATCCGGGCGTCGGACAGGTCTTTGCCGATCGCCTCGCGAACGCCGGCCGAGCTCTCGAGGACCTTGGTTTCGACCCCTTGCACCGCCGACTGGAGCATGCCTAACGATTGGCTCAGGGCGCCCTGCTGATTGCTGACCGTCTCGACGTGGGACTTGAGCGCCCCGAGGTCGGCCAGCGCCGCGAGGACCGCATCGGACGGGCCAGTCGCAGACGGCCGCCGGATGACAACGGCCACGAGGCCCAGCAGTACCGCCAGCAACAGGATCACGAGGACCAGTTCAAGGACGCTCACGGCAACTCCTCCAGGACGTGAAAGGGACGGTTGGTCGTCATCATGGTGGTTTGGCTCACTCCCAAAGTCAAGCAGGCGGTTTTGACAGCTGTCTGTCGCAGACGCCCCGGCGGCTTACACTCCCCGGTGCGCGCCGGGGTGGTCAGCCGCTTCGACGCGACCCAGCTTCAGCTGGCGGATGAACCTTCGGTTGGATAGCCGCGTTCGAGCCAGGCGGCCGTGCCGCCGTCGACGTTGCTGACGGCGGTGTAACCGAGCTGCTGGAGATAGCCCGCCGCCGCCAGGCTGCGTTGGCCGCTATGGCAAATGGCGAGCACCTCGCGATTTCGCGGCACTTCGGAAACCCGTTGCTCCAGCTCGCCCAGTGGGATGAGCTGCGCACCGGGCACATGTCCCGCCAGGTACTCCCAGGGCTCCCGGACGTCGAGCAGGTAGGGCTTGGGCCCGTCGGCCTCGAGACGGCGCCGGAGCTCCTTGACGTCGACGGCCGGAACAGGTGCCATTGCGGAAATCTTAATTGCGCCGCCGTCGCCGATGGCTGGGGCGCAAGCTTCGACCATCACTCCGCGTCGTTTCCAACAGCGTGAGCAAGGGCCAGCAGTACCTGCAGTTCTTCGGCTCGGACGCCCTCAAGCGGTTGCACGGGTGCGCGATCGCCGAGTCCGACCGCGCCGACAGCCCGTGCGCACGACTCGCGCAACCGCTCCGCCGGCCCCAAGTGGGATTCGGCAATCCCGAGGCGCCGATCGTCTTCATCAGCCCCAGCCCGCTCGACACGGCGAGCGCCAGCAACGAGGCATTCACCGAGTGGCTCGACCACGAGGCACGGCTCGAGCACCACATGACAGCGGATACTCCTCAACCGTACTTTCAATTCGTCCGCGGGGTGCTGCTCGCCGCCCGCCGCCGGATGGGCCAGAAGCTCGACAAGCGCGACGTCCTGGATTTCGCCTTCCACACCTGGGCGGTTCGTTGCGCGACTGACAATCCTGACCGCGTCACCGACGCCGCCCTCAACCAGTGCGTCGACCGCCACCTGCAGAGCTTGCTGGTGCGGATCGCGCCGCAAGCGATCGTCGCCATGGGTGGACCCGTTGCCCGTCACCTGTGGTGGCGGACGATGCGGACCTGGGACGGATGGGCGTCCATGACGACCCTGCACGGTCGCGTCCTCGACGTCGAGATCGGCAACCGGCGCGTGCCGGCGATTCTCAGCGTGCACCCTTTCCAGCGCGGCATCGACTTGCACCCCGAAGTCATCGGCCTCAAGCTCGCGGAGCACATCCGACCTGGGGCCTTCCAGCCGGGAGAACTGAAGGCCGCATGAGCACCCAGACGCCCACCGACCCGCGCTTCATCGAAAAGGAAGACGACAGTCACCTGCGCGAGCGCATGCAGAAGGCCGCGCAAACCCAGCCGCTGCGGCCGGGTGCGCTCTGCCCGCATTGCGGTGGGCACGCCTTCAAGCGTGCCGAACTCAAGGCGGGGACTCCTTGTCCCGCTTGCGGCAAGCAACCTCGCGCCGCCGCCTAGCTGGCCTCAGGAACTTTCTCAGCTAGGCTGCGTCAAAGCATCATGGCTCCGGCATGACAGCCTTTGCGTACAAACACCTTTGGGGGGTTTCAGCACCTGCCACCGTAGCCGGCCTACTGGCAGCGGCGGCCGGGTCCTACATCCTGCTGGTGCTCGGCCAAGGCGTAGGACATCGGTTTGGTCGCATCTTCATCTTCGTGTCCGGCTTTGTCGCCATGTTGGCGATCGCCTGTGTGGCTGGTGCATTGACGCGCAGACCGATCCAACGCGCGGCACTTCTCGGTATGGCAGCTGCGGGTCTGGCAACCCTGGGCGCGCTCTGGATATGGATCAACCTGTTTACATTCGAGACCGCTGTTCTCCTGCTGATGGCCGCCGCGCTAGCCTTAGCGGCTCTGGCGAGTGCCATTACGACAGATGGCCGCCGACGTCCAGCATCGATTTCTGCAGCGATCGGCACGTGTATCGCGCTCGTCATTCTTGGCGCGGGATTGGGCGTCAGCATCGCACCAACCTGCGGCGCGGCCGGCAGTACTTTTCACATCGATAGCTGGCACCAACCGTGGTCGGCCGCCGACGCCTGCAGCGACGGGCGATTGAGCTTCGAATTCTGGCCATAGCGATTATTCGCAAGACGCCCGCCTAGTATTTGGCGGTGGAAACCGGGCTCGGGGGTCGGCGAGCCCTCGTCACGGCGGCCAGCCGGGGCCTCGGATTTGCGTCGGCCCGGGCGCTGGCCGCTGAGGGTTGTCGCGTCGTCATCTCCTCGAGCAACGAGCAGCGCATCCAGGCCGCTGCTGCCGCCCTGCGTAAGGAAGATCATGACGTCGTCGCGCGGGTGGCCGATCTCAAGCAGGCTGACCAGTGCCGCGACCTCGTCGAGTGGGCGACGGCGACCATGGGCGGCCTCGAGGTGCTCGTCAACAACACACGCGGCCCCGTCCTCGGCGCCGTCGCCGAGCTGGACGACGCGGCGTGGGCTGATGCGATCAACCTGGTCTTAATGAGCGCCGTCCGTCTGACGCGAGCATCGCTTCCCGCGCTGCGGCGCGGTCGAGGCGCGATCGTGAACCTGACCTCGATCGCCGCCCACCAACCGGTCGACAATCTCGTCCTGTCGAACGCCCTACGCCCGGCCGTGGTCGCGATGGGAAAGACGCTGGCGAAAGAGGCCGCGCCCGAGGTCCGGGTCAATTCCATCCTGACGGGCCGCTTCGAAACCGATCGGATCAAAGAAGAAAATCGCGGCCAGGCGATGAGGCTGGGCATCGATGCCGAGGAGTTCACCGCCCGTAGCCTCCGCAACATCCCGCTCGGCCGGCACGGACGCCCCGACGAACTCGCGGCGGCCGTTGTCTTCCTGGCAGGCGACGCGGCGAGCTTCATCACCGGCGCCACGCTCTCGGTAGACGGCGGGGAGTACGGCGGCCTGTTCTAGGGCCAGCGTCCCGGAAACGGCTCGACCGTCGGCGCCGATTTCCAATCTTCACGAACGGGCGCAAAGACATCCACCACCGACGCGCCATCGGTACCAGCTTTGGCGGAGTGAGGAACGCCGCCGGCGATGGAGTAGGTCTCCCCCACTCGTAGCTCGCGCGACTGACCTGCAATCGTCATCGTGACTGAACCGCGCTGCACGAATCCGACTTGCTCGTTGTCGTGCCGGTGCTCGGGTACCAGCACGCCCGGATCGATGTCGACGAAGCCAATCGTGACCCGGTTGGCGTGCAAGGGACGGGCGTGCACACCCTCCCAGATGCGCGCCGGATTAAACGCCGAGACTTTCCCAAAGACATTCATAGCGATCCTCCTCGAGCTTTGCGGCCCCCACCCTGCCCTCCCCCAGAGGGGGAGGGAACATCCACGGCGTTGCGAGTCGACATTTTCGCGCCGGCGTCGGCGATCTTCTTGCGTAAGTCTTTCGGAGCGATGACCTCGACCGCATCGCCCCAACCCAGGATCCAGGGCGTGATCTCGATCGTCCCCGCCACGGTCACCGTCATGTTGATCGATCCTTTGGGGCCATCGCTGAGTTTCTGCGATGGGTGCCAGGTTGATTCCTTGACCCGCGCGGCCGCGGGCGGGAAAAACCGCATCCTGACCTCGACCGGCTCGCCGGAGTGGTAGATGCCCCAGGCCCCCGAGAGGTAGCTATTGATGTCGAAGTCAGCCGGGATCGAGTAGGTCTCGGTCATCGGCTCTGCGCGGGTGATGCGCTCCAGCTTGAAGGTCCGCATCTCCCCCAGCCCGCGATCGCGCGCGACGACGTAGCTCCCGTGTCCAATCAGCGATGGCTCGAGAAAGTAGGGCTCGATCAGCCGAGGCTTGACGGCGTGATCCGCGCTTGGGTACCAGATGCGCACCACCTTGCGACCAGCCCACCCGAGGGCGACGGTCTGGAGCACCCTCGAATAGACCGGGTTGGGCGGCCGAGCCGCCATCTGCCGGACGGTGGCGTGCACGTACTCGGCGACCGGCGCCGGGAGCACCGCCGCCAACTTCGTGAAGGCGTCGGCCACGTCAGGGTCTGCCTCGTCGCTGTGCCGGGACATGAGACGAACGCCCATCAGCAGCGCCATCGCCTCGCGCAGCGTGAACTTGACCGGCGCGATGAAGTAGTTCGGGTCGATGGCGATCCGTCCCGCCTCCTCGTAGACCGGGACGTTCATGGCCTCCAGCGCCTTGATGTCGCGGTAGGTGGTGCGAGGGTTGACGGCCGTTCGGCGGGCGATCTCGCCGGTCGTCAACCCGCGCGGATTGCCCTGAAGGAGCGTCTGGATTTTGAGGATGCGCGCACCCCGGTCCCCCTTCTCGAACGAGCCCACTTCGTCGATCAGTGTAGGCGCTGCTGTCGCGTTGCCGGCTGATTCGGAATAAATTCAGCCCTCGTTCTATAATGGGCGCTGATTTCGCGCTCGCATATGCCATCGCGCCAGGCTCAATTCGCGTGGTTACGGGGGATTTGTGGCCCTTCGCCTTCTACATTTCGCCGACCTGCATCTGGACCGGTCCTTCGCGAGCGAGCGCCTCTACGGCGTTGGCGCGCAACGCCGTCGCGGCGACCTGCGAGCGGCTCTCCAGCGCATCGTCGAGCGCGCCCGTCAGGCACGGGTCGACCTGATCACCTGCGGCGGCGACCTCTTCGAGCAGGATCACGTCACCCGTGACACGGCCGCCTTCCTCACGCAAACCCTGGGTGGCGCCGGGCAGCCGGTGCTGATCGCTCCCGGACACGCGGATCCCGCCGTGCCGAGCTCGCCCTACCGCTACCTCCGCTGGCCGGAGAACGTCACGATCGCGGCGCACGAGGACTTGCGGCCCTATCGCTACGGTGATGTCCAGGTCTGGGCGGGCGGCTTCATGCGCCCCGAGGTCTCGGAGGCGCCTCTGCGGGATTTCGCCAGGCAAGATGCGGGCACGCATCTCCTCCTGTTGCACGCCTCAGACATGAGCCAGGTGCCTGAGGGCGTGACCCCCTACAAGCCGATCCTGCCCAGCCAGGTGGAGCAGGCCGGGTTTCGCCACGCGCTGCTCGGTCATTATCACGAAGCGAGCACGAGCGGGCCGATGACCTATCCGGGAAGCCCGGAACCGTTGGGGTGGAACGAAGCCGGTCGGCATTGCACCGCGCTTGTGACGATCGAGGATGATGGCACGGTGCACGTGGTGCTCGATGACATCAATCAGCGCCAGTTCGCCCAGGAAACGATCGACATCACGGGCATGACCAGCCCCGACCACGTGCGCGACGCGGTGCTGGCGATCCGTGATGGCAAGCATCTGGATGGCGCGGTGATCCGGGCGACGCTGGTCGGGGAACGGGCCCGTTCGCTCGTCATCGATCCCCAGGCACTGTCCTCCGAGTGCAGTGACGGATTCGCCTATCTCGAGTTCCGGGACCAGTCTCGGGTCTCCCACGACCTGGAGGCGGCGACCCAGGAGTTCACCAGCCGTGGAGAAATGGTTCGCAAGCTCGTCGATCACAAACAGGGATCACGCCAGGAGGAACAGACGGTTGGTCGGGCGCTGCAGCTCGCGCTCGATGCCTTCGACGAATGACGTTTAGCCTGAATGCGGTGAGTCGTTCATGCGCCTGACGCGCATCGAGATCGAAGGTTTCGGCGCCCTGCAAGGCATGGACCTGCGCTTCGGTCCTGCCATGAACCTCGTGGTGGGGCCGAACGAAGCCGGCAAGTCGACGCTGCAGGAAGCGATCGTGACCGGCCTCTATGGTCTCGAGACCAGCGACCGCCGTTCCGCGATCGTCGAGCGCACCGATCGCTGGCGGCCCTGGGAGGGCGGCGGCTTCGGCCTCGCGCTCGAATTCGAGCTCGACGACGGCTCGAGGCTTCGGGTCGAGCGCGACCTCGACGGCGACTCGGTTCGCGTCCTCGACCTCGCCAACGGAGCGGAGTTGAACGATCGCTTCGAACGCGACCCGTGGGGTGGGCTCCAGATTGGACGCCAGCTGCTCGGCATCAGCCGCGATATCTACACCAACACGGCATGCATCTCGCGCAGCGAGGTGCTGCGACTCGAAGACGCCGGCAGCATCAAGGAAGCGATCGTCGCCCTGGCGGACTCGGCGCATCCCGACCGAACCGCCCAGGCCGTGCTCGATCGACTCCGCCAGGAACGAGTCCAGCGCATCGGAAAGCCTCGCGGGCGCACCGGCCCGCTGCACGACCTCGAAAGCCGGCTCGCCGACCTCGAACGGCAGCTGACCGCCGCTCAACAAGCTCGCAGCGCCGTCGACGAGCTGGCGCAGAAGCGCGAGACGGTGTCGGCATTGACCGAGGCGGAGCTGGCGGTGGTCCAGCTGCTCGACGCCGCCGTCCTTGCCTCCCGCCTCGACGAGGCACGTCATCGCCTGGAGCGGGTCGAAATGCTCGAGCGCGCCATCGCTGATGAGCGGGCGAGACAGGAGGATCACACGCGCTTTGCCATGTTCCCGCTCGACCGACAGGGCGAGGTCCAGGAACTCCGTAGCCACCTCCGAGCAACCCGCGAGGCCCAGGAAGACTTCGAGCGCCGAGCCGCGGAGAACGCCGCGCAGGTGCAGCAGCTCGAGGGCGAGCGTGCCAAGCTCGAAACGGAGGCGCAAGGTCACGAAACCCGCGCCCGGGGGATCGACGCCGCCGCGCTCGACCAGGAACCCGCCGTCCGCGAGCTGCTGACCTCCCTCAACGTGGCCGACACCCAGGCCCCCGAGGTCCACCTGCGCGCCCAGACGGCTGCGGAAGAGGCGCGCCGGATCGCCGAGCGTCATCCGGGCTTGATCGGCCAGAACCTCGATTGGTCCGCCCGCCAGATGGAGTTTCAGCGCGTCTACTCGGAATGGCGCGAGCGCCACAATGTCGCCACCGAAGCGCGTCATCGGGCCGGCGCCGAGCTGCCCCCGCGGCTGGAGCAGCTCAAGCACGACATTGCGCGCTACAAGGAAGTCCCGGACGTCATCAAGGCCGGCCAGCAATCCGAAGAGGCCATGCGGCGTGAGGAGGCGATGGCCGAGCGCGCTCGCAGCCGGCAGCGAACCTTCCTGGGCGCGATGCTGGGCGGGCTGCTGCTCACCGCGATGGCGATCCTGGTCGCCTTTCTCGCGCTCCAGGGTGGCATGCCGCTGCCGCTCAGCGGCGCCGCCTTCTTCCTGCTCGGCATGGGGGTGTTGTCGACCGGCATCGGCATCTGGGTCCGCGGCGCCGCGGTCCGGGAGGTCGATCGCCGCCTTCGCGCGAAAGACGAGGCTCGCGTCAAGCGCCGCGAAATCCTGCAGCCGTGGGGTGTCCGCAGCTCCGGCGAGCTGCAGCAGGCGCTCGTCGAGCACCTGCAGAAGGTCCGCTACGACGCCACCCGCCTCGAGCTGGATCGCCAGGCGACCGAGTTGGAAGAGCGGGCGCAGGGCGCCGGTCGAACCCTGCGCGAGCTGGTGGGATCCTGGGGGCTTTCGCAGCCGGCCCCCACCGAAGAGGCCGTCGACGCAACGGCCAAGGACGTGGAATCGCTGGCCCAGGACAGCCTCGCGTGGAACGCCGCGAGCCAGCGCTCGCTGGAGGCGACGCGGGCCGAAACCGAGATGGACCAGCGCCGGGAATCGCTCCGCCAGCAGCTCCACAGCCTGCTGGACCGGCTCGGCTTCGACCGGCGCGAGGCGTTGGGCGCCGCGCGCGACTTTATCGCCAGCTGCGAGGCCGAGCGCCAGGCCCAGCAGGTTCGCACCCGAATCGAGCAGCTCGACGCCCAACTGGCGCAGCTTCGCGCCCCGGGCGAGCGCGCGAGCTCCGAGCGCGCAAAGGCTGACGACTACACCCAGCAGCTGTCAACCATCTACATGCGAGCCGGAATTACCGAACCCGACATGGAGGCCGCGGCGGTGGCCTGGGACGCTGCCGTCGGCCACGGTGATGCGTACCGGACGTCGAGTGTTCGTTTGGCCGAGCTGGAATCGCAGCGCGGCGGCGTCACGGCGGACGAAGCGGGATCGCTCCGCCAGCTGGTCGATGACCTGACCCGCCAGCTGGGCGAGGTAGGGAAAAGCGTCGATCCGGCGCGCGCGGCCGAGTTCGCGGCACTACCCCTGGCCGAGCTCGAACGGCAGCGCGATCAACACCGCGACGTCAAGGAGCGTGCCCAGGAGGAACGGGCCCGCGCCGAGGAACTCTTGAACGATCGGCTGACGCAGACCGGCGATGTCGCGGCACTCGACGAGGAGATCGCCACCGTCCGCGAACAGCTACAGGAGCTCGAGGCGGAAGCCCACGCCTACGACCTCGCGATCGAAACCCTGGAGGCGGCGGCCAAGTCCGTCAGGCGCGCCGTGATCCCACGCCTGAAGTCGCAACTGCAGGGCCAGCTCTCGCCGATCACCAACGGCCGCTACCGGGACGTGCGGATCGGAGAAGACCTTGCCCTCTCCGTCAAGACCCAGGACCAGCGGGCATATAAAGATGTCGACAACCTGAGCCTGGGCACCAGGTCGTTGATCTACTTACTCGAGCGCCTGGCGCTGGCGCGGATCATCGGCGGCAACGCGGAGCCACCCCCCTTGCTCCTTGACGAGGCGCTGGTGCACGCGGATCGCCGCCGGCTGCGGGCCGCCATGGACGAGCTGGGCCGCCTCGATCACCAGGTCATCCTCTTCTCGAAGGATGAGGCGCTCGCCGACCGCGCCGAGAAGAACGACGAGTGGACGATCATCCGGCTGCCCGGTCCGGCCCTGGTCCCGGGATCCGCCGAGGGAACGCCAGCCAATGGGTCCAGCCCCGACCAAGTTGAAGAAGAAGTCCCAAGCTAACGAGTTCCGCCAAAGAATGGCCGGGTCGGCCTTGGCACGGACCGGCACGCGGCCAGAGGCCGCATCTTTAGCGTCCGGCGAGCGACGGCCCGTCCGGAAAAGCGCGACACGAGCCCTGCCCTCATGGACGGGCGAGTAGCGCGCTGAAGGACACCGGGGCCGTCGCAATCGCCGGCTAAGTTCCCGTGTTAGCAGGAAAAGTTGCGACACACAGCTGTCAAAAGGGGGGGGTAGGCTCGCGGCATGGGCAATGTCATTCCGTGGTCAGAGATCCATCCCAGCATCAGGTCCGAAGAGCCCTTTGTCGCGGTCGTGATCGTCGATCCCCAGCGTGAGATCTGCATCAGCGAGCTGGTGCCGTTCGAAGAGCAGTCGCTGCGCAGCCCCGAGGTGGCGGCGCAGGAGATGATCGGGGCCGTCCAGGCGGCCGCGGCCCGGGTCGCCAGCGGTTATCGGGCGCGTCGCAAGGATGAGCCCACCCTGCTGGTTTTGCCGGGCGGCGCCAGGCGCCCGGCGCGCAAGAGCCGGTCGCAAGACCCGCCGATCATGTCGCTCTTTCCGGAGGAGTGAGCTGTGCAATGCGCTGCTCGAGCCGCGACTTGACGGCCGGCCACTCGCGGTCGGTGATGGAAAACACCACCGTGTCGCGGTAGCTCCCGTCGGGACGGATCCGTTGGTTGCGGAGCAGCCCCTCGTACTTCGCGCCCAGCTTCTTGATGGCGGCCTGCGAGTGGAGGTTGCGGACGTCCGTCTTGAGTGCCACCCGAATGGCGCCCCAATCGTCGAAGGCATGGTGCATCAACAAATACTTTGCCTCGGGGTTGACGATGCCGCCCCAGGTGTCCGGCGCGTACCAGGTCCATCCGATCTCGACCGTTCGGTCATCTTCCTGAACGTCCAGATAGCGGGTGCTGCCAACAAGGCGGCCATTGCGGACGAGGATCACGACGAACGGATACTCACGGCCCTGTGATTCTGCCTGTATAGCCTTGTCCAGCCAGCCCTGCATGGTTGTCTCATTGACCGGGCGGGTTGGCATCCACTCCCAGATTTCGGCGGCGCGCCCGGCGTCGAGCAACGCGCGGGCATGCGCCGACCGCATCGGCTCGAGCCGGATGTGCTTCCCGGTCAACGTAATTGGTCCCAGCGACGCCATCGCGCTAGAAGGGGCGCGCGACCATGAGAAAGACGACGACGACGAGCAGGAGCCAGGCCACCAGCTGAACCGTCATGGCGGCGCCGGCCAGCGCGCTGGACGCCTCGCCGGCTGCGGTGCGCGCCCGCCGTAGGTTGGGGGCGAGGAAAGCCCCGTCCAAACCCATCGCCGCAATGAAGAGCAAGACGCCGAGCACGAGCCAACCCGTGAACAACTTGAAGTGTCCGATCCATAGCAGGAGGCCGGTGATCAACACGAGCGCCGATCCGACGTAGACCATCGCCAGCTGCACGCGCCAGGCGAACTGGTAGAGCGCCTGTTGCGCCAGGTCGGTGGCGCGAGCCGCCATCGGCCGGAGCAATGCATGCGTCGTGACGCCACCAACAAGGAAGATCGCTCCCAACACGTGGAGCGTCTTCAGGACCGACACGTCAGCAGCATAGCGTCTGCCGTTTATAGTTGCTCCGTGCCAGACGAGGGGCGTGGCCAGGCCGAGGTCCTCATCCCCAGCGCGTGGCTCCTGCCGAACCTCAGCCTCGACGCGGTACGCGCTCTGCAGCGCGGCGATACGACCTCCGACATCGAGAAAGGAGACCTACGGCTCGCCGGCATCGAGGTCCTCGTCGCCCGCAACTGGGTCAAGGAAGAGTTCTGGCCGCGGATCCAGGACGCGGTGCAAAAAGGCTATGCCGCAGAAAAGACCTACACCTTCATGCGCGCACACGGCGACCGACGCGGAAGCCGGCGGCCGAAAAAATAGGCCCTAACTCGCCTCGCGCCGGGAGGGCGCCGTCACGATGATGGGCCGCAGGTTCTCATCCTCACGCTCGGCAAACGCCCAGACACGGTTGCGACCGAGCGCCTTGGCCTGATATACCGCACGGTCGGCTGCGGCCAGCAAGTCGGACGCGGTTCGTCCGTGTGCCGGGAAGAGCGCAACCCCGATGCTCACACTCGCCGGCACCGCGCCATCTCCGCTCTTCAGCACGATCGCCTCGACCCCGCGCCGGATTCGCTCGGCGACCGCCATCGCCTCGGGGAGCGTGGTTTCCGGCATGAGAACGGCAAATTCGTCGCCGCCGAAACGGGCTGGCACATCGTACTCACGCAACGACGCGCGGATCGCGTCGGCCACCCGCCGGATCATCTGGTCTCCCATCAGGTGGCCGTACCGATTGTTGACGTCACGGAGCAGGTCGAAGTCGGCGAGAACGACGCTGAGGGGACGGCCGAAGCGACGGGCGCGCTCAACCTCTGCCTGTGCCAGCTGGTTCCAGTGCTTCATGTTGGCCAGTTCTGTCTTCGGGTCAGTCCGCGCCTCCTCTTTGAGGCTGGGGACGAGCAGGGATCGGTAGATCAAGAAGAGTGGACCGAGGCAGAGCGGCACCAGCCATGGACTCGTGAGCCAGAGCAACGAGCCGAGCGCGCCGACGGACATCAACGCCAGGTCGGTCCCAACGTTCTCCCAGTCCATAGTGCCGGCCCGCGAGATCGGGACGCCCCGCGCCCACATGATCACCAGCGCAGTCAGAAAGTGATTGAGAGCAATAAAGGTCAGCCCGGCTAGCGCGACATAGAAGACAGCCTCGCCCGTGCTCGGCGGCTGGGCCGACTGGCCAATGCCCGCGATGGCGCCGGCAGCGATCGCACTGAGGACAAAATTCGCAACGTTGAAGGCCTGGATGTACCAGCGGTACCTCACGCGCAGTAACTCCACGACGTGGGCGGCGAGGATGATGGCGATCACGTAAGCCGGACCGAAGAGAACGGCGGCGGCGAAGAAGAAGATCGTCGTCGTGTAGTAGGACTGGTGCTTGGGGCTCTTGACCTTGAACTGTTGCGCGATCGTCGCGCACAGGAGGATCACGACGGCAACCGGCAGCCGCTCGAGCCGCGGTGGCGCGAGCAGGATTCCGGCAATGCCGGCGACTGCCGCCGCGACCAGCACGGCGACGACGTAAATCCGTGCCGCGCGCGGGAGATCGCTCATCGACTTAGGCGGCCCGGGCCTCGACCGGTTGCACCTGTTCCTCACGCTGTGCCAGCAGCGCCGATAGCGCCAGGCGCGCGAGCAACAGCGGGCCCGCGGTGGCGAGGAGCATCCAGGGTCCTGCCTCCAATGTGAGAACCAGCATCGGGCCGGCGATCCAGGCAATGATCAGGTCGGCGGCGAGCAACTCCGGCTGGAAGAGTCCCGAGGCGAGCGGCGACAGGCCGCGCGCGAGCCAGAGTACCGCCGCGAGCAGCACACGGTTGAGCAGAACGAACGTGCAGCTGGCTGCGAGAGCGGCGGCGACCTGGCCCAGCGCTCCATCCGGGAGCAGCGCGGTCGCCCGATGGTAAAAGGTGGCAGCGAGCGCCGCGCTGAGGAAGTAGTTGCAGACGTTGAACCACTGAATGTGGAGCGGCCGACGAACCCGGGCTTGCTCGGCCAGGTGGATCAGGACGATGAAGGTGACCAACTGCCAGGCGTTCAAGATGGCGCCCGCTACCACGATGAAGGGCAGCGTCACCTGGTAGGCCTGGTGGCGGAATCCCTGCACCGGATAGGCGTGCGCGAGCATGCCCAGGCCTGTGAGGACAACCAAGACCACGAGACTGGCTGCTGGGCCCTCGCTTCGCCAGAGGAGCAAGGCGGACGCGACGGTGGCGATGCTGACACCGGCGACGTAGGAGAGGGCGGCGGTCGAGCGTCGTCCGCTTGTCATGGCTAGTTGCTCCAGCTCACGGCGTCCCAGGAGACGCTGTCCCACGACACGCTGTCCCAGGAGACGCTGTCCCACGAGACGCTGTCCCAGGAGACGACTGGCAGCACCGTCAGGCTGTGCGCCGCCATGTAGAGGACCTTCAGGTAGTCGTTTGGATCGAGGCCGTGATCCGCATTCCCGAGCAGGCCGACATACGCGATCGCATGCAGGGCGTCCGGATATCCGGCGCCGCTTCCGGGGAACCCCAGGCGGTTCGCGGTCGCGAGCAGCACGCCTTTCAGCTGCCCCGGGCGCACCGTCGGATTGCTCTCGATATAGAGCGCCACCGCGCCGCTGACGATCGGGGCCGCCACCGAGGTGCCGCTGAGTTTGATGTACTGCGACCCGACCATGAAGCTCGGGTAGTTCAGCGCGAAATTGCTGTTGGGGGCGAGCGTGGTGATGATGCGCTTGCCGGGCGCGACAAAGTCGGGCTTGGTAAAGCCGTCCTGGGTCACACCGTAGCTCGAAAAACCGGCCAGCGTATCGTCGGTGCTCGCGACCGTGCCCTGATCGTCGGTCGCGCCCACCGTGATCACGTATGGGTCATTCGCCGGCGCATAGAGGGCGCTGTTTGGGCCACTGTTGCCGGCGGCAACGACCACCACGACCCCTTTCAGCCAGGCATACTCGACGGCCGCGTCGATCGGGCTGGTGCGGTATGACTCCTGCACGGAGGCCTGCAACGACAGGTTGATCACGCGAATGTTGTAGGTATTCCGGTTGATGACCGCCCACAGAATGGCGTTCATAATCGCCGAGGTGGGGGCGCCGCCGGTGCCGTCATTGACCCGCAGACTGATGAGGTTCGCCTGCGGCGCTACACCGACGTACTGTCCGAGGCCTGCGGTGCCGTCGCCCGCGATGATGCCGGCGACCGCGGTGCCGTGGCCATAGGCGTCGTCGTTGCCATTGACGTTCGGATTGAAGTTCTGGCTGACGATCAGGCGATTGCCCAGGTCAGGGTGCGACGCAATCCCGCTGTCGATCACGGCGATCCCGATCCCTTGTCCGGTGAGCGGCGCCAGCGGGTTGCTCCAGACCGGGAGAGCGTCAACGACCGTCGGGTACACCGTCGCCAATGCGGTTGGGTCGAAGGGGGTGTCAGTCAGCCTAACCGGGGCGTCGTAGATGAGCCGGGCGACGTTCGCGTCCGCGCGGAAGTGATCGATGAGCGCCGCCGTCAGCTGGACGGCGACCCCATGAGCGATCGGGACACGCTCCGTGTGTTTCAGACCAGTCCGCCGCAGATCGGCTTCCAGCACGTTCAGATCGCCGCGCGCGACCACGATGACATTGATCGATCGCCCGGCCTGCATGGCCTTGAGCACCTCGCGATCGAGGTGCGCTTGGTTGGATGCGGCCAGGGCCGGAATGCTTGGCAGACCGGCCAACGCCAGGCCGGTAGCGGCCAGCAGGGCCGCGAGCGGACGATGGAAGGCTGACAGCATGTGACGTGGCGATGATGGCTGGCGCATGATTCGGTGACGCCAACGTAACAGCGGTGCCTTACGTCCTCCGTGACGCTTTGCAGGTGGTCACCTGCTAGCCTCAAACCCCGTGCGGACGTGGGCGACGTTACGAATTCCCTTTCGAGATAGAGCCTTCGACCCCAGCCCCAGGACCGCCGGATGAACCCCATTACCTCCATCGCGAGCCTGAGCGGCGACCTCCTGATCGCCGTGATCGCCGGGCTCGTCTTCATCGAAGAATCCGGGATCCCGGTCCCCTTCGCGCCCGGCGACTTGCTCCTGATCATCGCCGGGATCGCGATCGCCAGCGACACGGTGGAGCCGGTTCCGATGGTAGCGGCGCTCCTGACGGCCACCGTGCTGGGCGCGATGATTGGCCGCGAAGTCTTCGCAGCGGTGGGCCGGCCAGCCCTGATGAAGGCGGCAGACGCGCTGGGATTCCGGCCTGCGTTGGAACGAGCGACCACCCTGCTCCGGCGTGGCGGTCCGGTGGCGGTTTTCATTGGCCGGCTGATTCCCGGGCTGCGCATCAGCACGACCCAGGTAGCGGGCGTCAGCAAGATGCCGCGCCTCACCTTTGCGGCCGGCCTGATCCCGTCGGTCTTTGTCTACATCGCGGTCTTTGTCGGGCTCGGGGCGCTGGCCGGCCAGCCCGCGGTCCGGCTCTTTCACCGGGCCGAGCACCGATTCTTTGTCATCGCCATCACGGTCCTGGCGGCGTTCGCGGTCATCCTCTCGGTGCGCTGGCTGGCGCGGCGCGGGGTGCTGTCAGTTCTGGAACCGATCGTGCTCGGTGTACGTCGGGAGCTGGCGGACACGATCGATGAAGCGGTTTTCCACGCCGCCGGTTGGCGCAAATATCCGCTCGTGCGCCGGGTGTGGGCCGGCCTCATCGACCTCGCCATCGTGTTCATCGTCGCCCTCCTGATCCTGACGGCCGTATCCGGGCTGGACAAAACCGAAATCGTCCTCGACCCGGAAGGTCTCCTGCTGCTGGCCGTCATCGCCCTCGTGTACCGCGTTCCAATCGAGGCACGCCGGGGCCAGACGATCGGCAAGACACTGATGGGTATCTCGGTCTACGGACCCAATGAGGGCGTGCCCGGATGGTGGCGGGCGACGGTGCGCAACCTGGTCGGCGTCCTGGTCCCCCTTTGGCCGATCGATGCGGTCCTGCTCTTGCGCCATCGGCGGCGCCAGCGGCTTGGCGATCTCCTTACCGACACCTCCGTTCGTCGGGTGGCCCGCTGACCGCCGTCCTTCTGGCGCTCGCCGCCAGCCTCAGCTGGGGCGTTGGTGATTTCATTGGCGGCTTCAAAACCCGGCGTCTGGGCGCGCTCGCGGTGCTGTTGGTCTCGCAACCGCCAACGCTCCTGCTGATCGCCGCTGTCGTTTTTCTCCGCGGTGTCCCGACTGCGCCAGGCCCCTGGATCGTGTTCGGAGTCATTGCGGGTCTCGTCGGCCTGGTCGGCCTGTCCGCAGCCTATCGCGGGATGGCGATCGGGGTGGTCAGCGTGGTGTCGACGATCGCGGCGACCGGACCCGTGATCCCGATCGTGGTCGGCCTGGTGCTGGGCGAACGACCGAGCTTCCTGCAGTTCGGAGGCATCGCCGTCACGCTGGCCGGGATCGCGCTGCTGGCCTTCGATCGGCGCCCGCAGGCAGGAGGAAAGCTGGTTCCCGGTGTGGGCCTGGCGCTCCTGGCGGCGCTGGCGTTCGGTGTGTTCCTGGTCGCGATCCGCTATGCGAGCCGGCCCGATCCTGTGTGGGGCGTGCTCGCGACCAGAACCGGGAGCGTGTTGGCGCTGCTGGTGCTCGGGCTGGTGTTCCGATCGCGGATAAAAGTTGCGAGCGCCGACGTGCCATCCCTGCTTACGGTCGGCGTGCTCGATGTGTCCGCCGACGTCTTCTTCGCCTTTGCAACCACCGTCGGCCTTCTCAGCATCGTCTCCATTCTTTCGTCGCTCTACCCGGTGGCCACGGTCATCCTTGCTCGGATCGTCCTCAAGGAGCAAATGGTCCGGGTGCAGCAGGTCGGGATCGTCCTGGCGCTGGCCGGCGTGCTCCTGATCAGCCTCTGATCGGCGACGGACGGTAGCCGGCGAGCAACTCCAGGACGAGATCGACTTCGCTGGCGGTGTTGTAGTGCGCCACGCCGATGCGCAGGGTGCCGCCCTGCTCGGCCAGACCCAGCCGATTCATCAGCTCGGTCGCGTAGTGATCGCTGTGCGTGGTGAACACATGGTGGCTTCCGAGCCAGCGGGCTACGTCCTCGGGGCGGTGCGGCCACCAGGTGAGCGACACCGTGGGCGCGCGCCGGTCCAGCTGCTCGGCGTCGGTGATCCCGTAGATCTGGACACCCTTGATCTGCTCCAGGCCGTCGATCAGTCGCGCCGCCAGCGCCCGCTCGTGCGCCTGGATGCGGACCATCGCCGCCTCCAGCGCCGGACGGGCCATCTGCCGCGAGCCACCGAGGTCCGCCAGGTATTCGAAGGCGCCGAGAATGCCGGCTAGACACTCGTGGTTCTGCGTGCCGGTCTCCCAACGACTGGGGCCCTCGTCGCTTGCCGGACGAACCTTGTACGGACGGAGCCGCTCGAGCAGCTCGCGCCGGCCGTAGAGGATGCCCTGGTGCGGCCCGTAGAACTTGTAACTCGAGCAGACGAGAAAGTCACAGTCGATGGCGCGCACGTCGATCGGGCCATGCGGGCCGTAGTGGACCGCGTCCACCCAGACCCAGGCACCTGCGGCGTGGGCGGCACGCGAAATCGCCGCCAGGTCCGGAATGGTGCCGACCGCGTTGGAGGCGTGGGTGACCGCGACCAACCGGGTCCGCGGGCCGAGCTGGCGTTTGAAGTCCTCCATGTCAAGCGTGCATTGTGGAACCGCGATGTCGACGAAGCGCACCTTGACGCCTTGCTCCTGGAGAGCGAGCCAGGGCGAAACGTTGGCGTCGTGTTCGAGTCGAGTGACCAGGATCTCGTCGCCCGGGCGCAGCTCACGTCCGATGGCGCGGCTGACGGCGAAGGTCAGCGTCGTCATGTTAGGACCGAAGACGATCTCGTCGGGGGACGCCGCGTTGAGGAAGATCGCGGCCGCCTGCCGGACTTCAGCGATCAAGGCGTCCGTCTCCTCGCTGGTGACGAACGCGCCTCCACGGTTGGCATTCATCGTGCGCCAGTACTCCGCCGTGCGGTCGATCACCCGTTGGGGCACCTGGGTGCCGGCGGGATTGTCGAGGTAGACAACGGGTTGTCCCTCGATCTTCAGGGCGAGCGCCGGAAACTGCCTCCGAACGGATTGCAGATCGAGGTCGATCGTGGTCGGTCCCGCCATCAGCGGCGCTTCGCCGACGCTTTGACGATTGCCCGAGCGGTCAGCAGCGCGACGATTGCCACGACCTGACTCATGAGGATGACCCGATTCAGATCGAGGGCCGGCTGCCACCTGACCTCGCCGCCCTTGATCACAAACGCACCCACCGGCCGCGACGAGACGCCAAATCCGACACCGCCCGCCTGCGGATTTTGCTGGTCGCCGCCACCACCGGCGCCGCCGGCGATTTTCGCCGCGGGAATGATGGTGATGCCATTCTTTTCGTAAGGAGCACCGAAGACTTCGCTCGCCCGCATCGCCCCCTTTGCCTCGTTGACGACATCCATGACACGCATCGCAGTCCTCCTGGGATTGTTCGCTGCCGAAAGCACTCGCCGACGCCGCTTCAGCCTAACGTTTGCCGGCTCGGATCGAGCGATTGATCGTCAGCCGTCGGGCAGACGAAGAAATCGGGACTCGATGCCGACCTGGTCAAACCCAAGACGGCGATAGAACTCGTGCGGCCAGTCATTGGCATCGGCGACCAGGAAGACGAACTCGTACGCGCTGGCGGCCGCGAGCGCCGAGCTGACAACCGCCCGAGAGAGACCGCGCCGGCGAAAAGGTTCGAGCGTTTCCACGGTCTCGATCTGGGCGACATCGCCCTCGGTCCGAAGCTCGCACGAGGAGACGACGGCGCCGTCGACCAGCGCCCCGAAGTAGCGCGTGTTGATGCGGCTGGCGGTGAGCTCGTGCTTGGCGAGGATCTGCGAGATCAGTCCTGGGGCGCTGGCCCACGGTTGCTGCCGTAACTCGAGCTCGCGGGCTGGACGCAACTGCGTCCAGTCGACCTCCCGCACACCGCTGGCATCGACCTGGCGGCCTGGAGATCGCCGGTGCACCATCACAACAAAACGCTCCGGTCGGTAACGGGCCGAGACGAATGCCGGCGCAAACCGGTCCGCCGCGGCCTGGTCGTCGACGTTGATGCGGCGGTGCGCGATCCCGGCCTCGCCCTGGATTCGATTGGCCTCGGCGACGAGCGCCGGCACGTCGGCGCCATCGACTCGATCCACGATCAAGTAGTTGAGGTCATGCACCCGCGCAAGCCGGCGGTTGATGAGCGCGCGGCCCCACCGATAGGGAATGACCTCCTCGGCGGCACGCTCGTCCACCGTCCGAATGAAGGCAATCGCCCGATGCCATGGATCCACGCTGGTGACCGCGAGTCTAACCGGAGGTTGTCTTGAGGCGCCCGAAAACCATGCGAGCCAGGCTCGTGATCGCGATGAAGGCCACCACGGCCGCGGCGGGAGCCAGCACGACGGGCCGGGTGAAGTCGGTGCCCGCCAGCAAGGCGTGCAGCAGGAAGACCCCGAACATCACGTACGACAGGCGGTGCAACCATCGCCACGCGGCCGGATCGAGGTGACCGCGCAGGTAACCCGTAACCGTGACGATGAGCAGCAGGTCGAAGCCGATCGTCCCCAGCCCGATCGGCAGCGCCGCATAGGAGACGCGAAACGGAACGAGAAGGTCGAGTGGGCCGATGCGGGCCACGGCATCGAGCATCATCGCCAGCACATGGAGGGCAACGAACGGCACCCAGCACACCGTCAGGAACCGGTGCAGGTTGGAGAGGTCGCGATTGCGCACGGCGCCCTCGAACATCGCGCTGCGCAGCGCCTGGCCGGTGAGCAGCGCCGCGGAGATCACAAAGAAGGCGGTGAGCGCTGCCGCGCGTGATGTCAGCCAGAGGACCTGGTCGAGGCTCACGCGGCAGCCGGAACGATCCGGTCGCCGTTGCTCACGGCCGGCACGGCCGCGTGACGAACGCCGCGCGAGTCGAGGAAGGCGAGCCCCGCGGACGCGCCGAGCAACATCGCGCACTTCGCGTACACCTCGCCACGCAGGGCGAAGTCGGTGATCACCGAAACCTCGGCCAGGTCGGTCTTGACCGGCATGCCCGTCTTGGGGTCGATCAGGTGGTGCATGGACTGGCCCCACCGACGCCGGGTGGTGCCGCTGGTGCACACGGCGCCGTTTCGTACCGCCACCGCCGAGCGATCGCAGAGTCCGATGTGCCAGCCGTCGCCCTCGGGCCCGTTGCCGCGCACCCGGACGTCCCCACCGAGGTTGCAAACGGCATCGTCGCCCAGCTCGTCGATGAGGAGGTCGGCAAGCGCCCCCTTGGCGATCCCGCCTAGATCCAGCGCCGCCCCAGGGGCGAGCGCGACGGAGCGCGTCGTCGCATCGAGGATCAGCACCTCGGGCAGTCCCGGGACGTGCATCGGCTCCGTTGATCCGGGATGCGTGAGGCCCTGACGGAAGGGGCGGTCGTAGCCGGCCGCGGTCAGCGCGGGAAGGATGGCGGCGTTGACCAGTCCCCCGCTCTCCTGGTAGGCCCAGAGCGCGGCCTCGAGCATGGCGAACATATCCGGGCTGACGGGAACGTAGCGGCCATCGCCGGCGTTCAGCCGAGCGAGCTCGCTGTCCGTGACGAATCGGGTGAAGCGCGCCTCTTCCTCACGCACCCGCTGCTCGCAACGCTCGAGTGCCGCCTGCCCCACCCCGAGGGCCAGCAGCTCGCAGGTCGAGCCCAGCGCACTGAAGTGTCGGGACGCGAGTTCAGGAGACATAGCTCTTGCTCTGGACCGTGGCATCGTTCGGAAGCAGCGTGACCGAAGGGTGCAGCGGTGCCTCGGATGGTTTAGGGGCGGTGGCAACCACGCCGCCGGCGAGCACCGCCAGCAGTAGCGTGCCCAACATCGACGCCCACCTCAGCGTCGTGATCGAGGACATCTTCCTCTCCCTGCCTGGTACAACGTCGCGGTTCATGCGTTTCTTTTGCCTCGAACCTTACGGTAGAAGGCGCGTTGCGAATCTGGCTGAAGTCGTCCTGAGAAGCAGTTGAGATTGCTAAGCGAGATCGAGCGTAATGCTGTGGTAGCCGTCGGCGCCGTTGGGAAGTGTGCCCGTGGCCTTCGACGTCTGTAACGTTCCCTCGCCGTCGCGGGCTCGGACGCTGACCCCGTAATGTCCCGCCGGCAGGCTGGTGGTGAGCTGCCAGAAGCGCCAGGCATTCGGAGCGAACTCGGCGTGCAGCTCCGCTGCCTGCCAGCTGTGGCCGCCGTTCCAGCTCAGCTCGACGGCGTTGATCCGGCGGGATCCGGCGAACGCGATGCCGCCGAACTGGATCGACCCCGCGGCCAGGGCGGCGCCGTCCGACGGCCGATCGATGCGCGACATCGTCTTGATGATCGCTCGCTCGTCCCAACCGTTGTTCTCCCAGTAGCCAGCCTGATCGGTGGTGGAAAAACGAATCCGCGTCACCCACTTGGGCTGCTTCATCCCGTAGTGGCCGGGAAAAAGGAAGCGCGCCGGAAAGCCGTGCTCCGGAGTCAGCGGCGCGCCATTGAGATGGGTCGCGAGGAGGTGGTCGGGCGTCAACTCGCTCAGCCGAAAGCTTTCGGTGTAGCCGTCGGCACTCTCCATTAGCATCCAGACCGCATCCGATGGCACCGTCGTCAGGGCGAGCACGTCGGAGACTCGCGGGCCTGTCCACATGCCGTTGCTGATCAGCGTCCCGCCGATGTCATTGCTGATGCACTCAAGGGTGAGCTCCAACTGGACGGTGGGGATCGCCAGCAACTGGTCATAGGCGAGCGACCGGGTCGGGAGGTTGAGGCGCCAGGTGGAGGCATTGACGACCGGTCCGCCTCCGAGATCTTTCTCGACCACATAGAAGTCCTTCACATCGGTGATCTCCGTCCCGGCGTGGGTCCCTTGGGTGATCGCGAGCGCCGTCGTGAACCGCCGTACGTTGACGTAGCCGAGGCCGAGGACGGCGATCCCGACCGCGCCATAAAAGAGGTTGCGCAACAGGATCCGGCGGTCCTCGTTGACGGTACCGGCCGACCCGACCCCGTCGATGACCCGATCGACCAGCGGGACGGTGGCCGCGAGCAACACGACCTCGACCACGATGCCGATCGCCGAATCCCCGGGCGAGAAGGCCGTAGTCGCAACCAGCGCGCCGACCGCCACGGCCAGCGCGGTGACGGCCGCGACGTAGATGCGCGGAAAGAGCCGGGCGCCGACCACCGCCGCAACGACGTAGAGAGCGATGATGACCACCGTCGCCCCCAGGAGCAGCAGCGGCCGGGCGAGCACCCCCAACAGCTTGAGCAGGTTCGCGAAGGTGGACAGGGGCAGCACCTTGAGCAGCAAGTAGCCGGCCTGCTCCGGGAGCAACGGCACGGCGAAGAGGGCGTGGGCGAGGTAGTCGACGCCCAGGGCCAGCGCCCCGGCCCCGAGGCCGGTGATCAGCGGGCGGTGACGGGCCAACCGGTTAACGGCTGGCGGGCCGGCGGATTCCGTTGTACGCCAGCGCCAACCCAATGGCGGCGACGACGATGCCGATGATGAGCCACATCCGCTGTCCGGTCATGAAACTGCCGGGCAGCACACCCGCGCCTTGCAGGATCCAGACCGCGCCGGCCAGGATGGCTATTCCGCCAATAACGAGACTAAGGGTTCGCATGCTCTAACAGTACGCGCGCGCGTTTCAGTTTTTCCCGTGCGAACCCAAAGTCGCCGCGTTAACTAGGCTTCGGCAGGGACCGCCTCGGGCGTCACAACGAGTTCTTTGCCCGCCCGGCCGCCGGCCTCGACCTTCGCCAGCGCCAGCTGCCCGATATTGAGCCCCTGGATGGTCGCCAGGTCGCCGAGCGCCCGCAGGAAGTACTGGCGGCGACGCCGCTCCACAACGCGGCCGAGCTCGTGCTCGAGACCCTGGACGCCTTCCACGAATGAGATGCGGAAGGGGTCCGTGATCCGTGCCCGTTGCGGACCGAGCTCTTCCTGGACGAGCTTCTTGGCATCGCCCGACAGGCCCTCATTGCTGACGATCACGCCTTCGGCCGCCTTGATCCGCGAAACCTTGGCGTTAAACGCGTAGGCGTCGGCCAGGTTGAACTCGCGATCCTTGAGCTGAACCAGCACCAGGTCGCCACTGAGGTCGAGGACGATATCGGTGCCCTGCGGGCTGGCCTCGATGATGACCTGCTCGCGGCTGATGCCGAGCTTGGGAAGGATCGCGGTCGCGAGAGTCGTCATCCAGCGACCCTTATCGTTCAGGGCGGTGGCGCGCTCGGTCGGCATGATGACCTGGTCGACGCGCTCTTCGTTGAGCGGCCGGCCGCAGGCACATTTCATCCAGTCCGGCGCCATCTTCTGCAACTTGTTGGGGTCGTCTGTGCGCAGCACCGCGTTGCCGGTACGCGAGCACACGATTACGTACTCCGACTGGATCAGGCCAAGTTGACGGAGCTCGCCGAGCCGCCCGGCGACCGCCGTTCCCTGGGCCTCGCCCAGCACTTTCGGCAGGTCCGAGACGGTCAGCGATCCCACGCGCTCGAGATCGCGGATCAGTGCCCGGATCTCAGGGGTGGTGAAGGCAGCCATCGCCTGGTTCTCTTCGGGCGTCGCCTCGTTGATCGACTGGCGGGACTTACGGATGGCATCGAAGTTGTGGCTGCCCACCGGGGCGAGCACCGGCCACGATGATGGGGTGCCGACTTCCTGGCCAAGCGCCTCCTGGGCGGCGGTGCGAACCCGCTTGAGGAAGTCGGTGCGGATCTTCTCGGTGCCGGCGCGGTAGGCCATGCCGACTTCGATGAACGCCGGCTTGGCCGCGTGCTCGAGCTCCATGAAATGGACGTCGTCCGAGCGCAACTCGCGCAGCGTCGCGGATCCGGGCCGGCGGACGCGCAGCCAGCCAACCACCGGTGCCGATCCCATGAAGAGCTCTCCCTCGTCGGACGCCGACCAACTCTTGGTGACGTCGAACTGGAGGAACTTGTTCAGGAGGTCGAGCGTGAAGCTGATCCCGGCGCTATCGAAGATCGCCTCGCGCGCCCGGTAGAGAACGCCCATGAACTCAGGGCCGTTGATACGAGAGACGAGGGTCCAGAACTGGTCGGTGTTAGGGGCGACGTCGAGCCGGCGGACTTCCACAAGCAGCATTGTTTCGGGCTCCTCAGCAATAAAAATTGGATGAACGGCAGCGCCACCGCCACCCTGCGCCTCCCCACGAGCCGGTAAGCGGCAGTGGCAGCTTAGGGCCGAGGAATCACTCTTGTCAAACCATTTCGCACTCGCAAGTAATGATGGAGCCGATCACCGGCGAAACGCCACGGATTGCATACTGTGCCGGTGACGGAGAGGGAACTGCTGGCGGCCGCCGCGCAAGCCGCCGGCCTTCGGCTGACCGCCCAGGACGTGGCCGATCTGCTGCCAGCCTGGAAGCGGTACCTGGGACTGGTCGAACAACTGAGAGCGGCGATGCCGCCTGAGGATTGGGATGACCGCGGTTGAGGCGATGACCGTCGCCCCGCTGGTCGAGATCGCGCGGTCGCTTCGCCGGCGACGGGTGTCCCCGCTCGAGCTGGTCGACGCCTACGCCCACCGGATCGAACAGGCCAGCGGCCTGCACGCCTTTATCACGCGTCCGGGGGAGCGGGCTCGGCAGGAGGCCCGGCGGGCGGAACGACGGCTGGCGCGAGGGGAGGCTGGAGCGCTCCTCGGCGTGCCGATCGCGGTCAAAGACCTGTTTGCGACGCAGGCGATCAGGACCACCGCCGGCTCGCGCATCCTGCGCGACTGGGTTCCCTCGCGCGATGCCGCCGCGGTAGCCCGGCTACGGGCCGCCGGCGCCATCATCATCGGGAAGACCAACCTTCACGAGTTTGCCTACGGCGTCAGCAACGCCAACCCCTGGTGGGGCGTCGCCCGCAACCCCCACGACCCGACGCGCAGCCCGGGCGGCTCGAGCGGCGGTTCGGCGATCGCGGTGGTGGCCGGGCTCTGCGCCGGCGCCCTCGGATCGGACACCGGCGGATCGATCCGGATCCCGGCCTCGCTCTGCGGCTGTGTCGGACTGAAACCGACGTTCGGTGCCATTCCGCTGACGGGCACCATCCCGCTCGGCTGGTCGCTCGACCACGCCGGTCCGCTGGCGAGGACGGTCGCCGACGCGGGCCTGCTGCTGGATGTGCTGACCGGCCTGGACGCTGGGCGGCGGGCCCGGCGGGCATCGACCCGTGGCTTGCGGGTGGGCGTTTTGAAGGGACCGCTTGTCCAGAAGGTGCAACCGCGCGTGTCGCACCAGGTTGATGCCGCGGCCGCCGCCCTGCGGCGTCGGGGGCTGCGAGTTCGCGAGGTGACGGTTCCGGAGATGCAGTGGACGGTCGCGACGCAGTTGGTGACGCTTCGCGCCGAGGCGAGCGCGGTTCATTACCGTTGGATCCGCTCCCGGCCGCGCGCCTACGGCGCTGACGTGCGGACCCGGTTGCAGCTCGGCGCGCTGGTCGCCGGCGCCGATTACGTGCTGGCGCAGCGCATGCGAGGCCAACTTCGGGCGGCCATGGGGCACGTCTTCCAGGACGTGGACGTCCTGCTCTTGCCCACGACGCCGATCACCGCGCCCGTCGTCGGTGATCGGACGGTACGCTGGCGCGCCGGCGAGGAGCCGGTCGATGGCGCGCTGGTGCGTCTGACCGCGCCCTTCAATCTGACCGGATTGCCGGCGTTATCGGTGCCCTTCGGCCGCGCGGGTGGCCTTCCAGTCGGCGTGCAGATCGTGGGGCCGTGGATGGGCGAAGTCCGGGTGCTGGCGGTTGGGCGGCTGCTTGAAGAGCTTGCTGAGGGTCAGTAGATGAAGCCGATCAGCGGAACCGTGCCCGGGATGACGTGCCGGTAACTGACCCGCCCCCAGCCGCCGCCGGTCGGGCTCGCGTAGTTCATCTCCGAGACCAGCCAGCTGCCGTCGGCGTAGACCTGCTCGACGTAGGCGACATGGCCCCAATAGGGTGACTCCCAGGTCACCATGATGGCGCCGACCCGGGGGGTGGGCCCTTCGGGACGGCCGTAGGCGCGCGCCCGTCCAAACCATTGCCAGGCATTGCCACCCCAGGGCGCCGGCCGCCGGGTGTTGACGTACCAGGTGCACTGGCCGAACGGATAGCTGGCCCCACCCGCGGAGTAGACCGGCGTGACGTACCAGGAGCGCTTGCCGGCGCTAACCGTCTGGGCGGTAGGCTGCGGGACGGACGCGGGCTCGGGACCGACGCCGTAGGGCACCATCAAGTAGTCGTCCACCGGCAAGGTCTCGGGATGCCGCAGCAGGTTGAACTCGATGATCGCGTCGGACTCGGCGCGGTACTTCTGCGCCAGAGAGGCGACGGTGTCTTTGGCCGCGACCTTGACGAGCACTCCGTCCACCGGCGGGATGACGACGGTCTGGCCGGCCGTCAATCGGTCAACCAGCATGGGGTTCGACCAGAGGAGCGTGTTAACGGACAACCCGTACTTCGAGGCCTGGGCCCGGAGTGTGTCGCCATCGACCGCCTGGTAATAGATGATGTCGCGGTGCTTCTCAGCGGGCGGGGTTGCCGGGAGCGCCGGGACGACCAGCGAGCCACTCATCGACCATCCAATGCCGTCGACCGCGCGACCGAAGGGCGCTTGCGCCAGGGCAACACCGGGGACCGTGCCGCCGGCCATCGCGGGGGAGGCGCCCACCGGTACATGGAACACGACCCATGGCATCGCGGCTGCCATCAGCAGAACGGCCGAATGTGTAGCAAATCGCGGCGCGGCGTACTTCAGAAAAGTCCCCCTTTTCTCTCCCCCTATTTGCAGGTCGACGCGGCCTACACAGGACCAACTGTTCCCGGTGACGATGGCTTGCATCGCCGCGACGATGTATCACACGACCGTCACGCGGCCGTTACGGGCGCGCCGTAACCAAAAATCTCAGTCACGCACAGACCAAAACCTGTCAGGTGCTGAGGCAGGCTCGGCCGTACAATGCGTGGCGATGGCCGCACCGGCCGAACCGTCCGGTCGTGACCTCCTCGAAGCCGCCCTGCGTGGTGCGGCGCCTCCACCGCCCTACGTGCGGCTGCTCAACATGCGCTTCATCGCGGTGGCCGATGGCAGCGCAACCTTCGAGATGCCTTCGACCAGCCAGCTCTACAACCCCAACAACGTGGTGCACGGCGGCGCGATCACCTCGCTCGCCGATAGTGCGATGGGTTTTGCGGTCTTCAGCACGCTCGCGCCAGGTGAGACCTTCACCACGGCGGAACTCCACGTCAACTTTTTGAAGGCGGCCACCGCCGATTCCGGCATGCTGCGATCGATCGGCCGGGTGGTGCAACGCGGCCAGCAGGTCGCCGTCGCCGAGGCCGACGTCCTGGACCAGCAGAACCAGCTGATCGCGCGCGCCAGCTCGACGAACATCATCCTTCAGCGGCGCGGAGCCGAACCCGCGACACTGACGGCCGCGCCATCCGCGACCGCGCCTCCCCCGACCGCGCCCGCTGCGACGTACGAGCCGCCGCCCCGTTTCGCGGCGCCGCCATCAGCCCTCGAGCGACCGTCAACGCCGACCGTCTCGCCGTCGATGACCACCGAGCTCATCAGCATGGCGCCGCTCGCAAGAGGCAAGCGCAAGATCCGCACCTTCGCCGGCGACATCGCCTACGTCCGCAAGGGGCAGGGGCCGCCCATTCTTCTTTTGCATGGAATTCCAAGCTCGTCGTACCTCTGGCGAGACGTCATCGATCCGCTGTCGGCAACGTTCGATGTCCTGGCGCCCGACCTGCTCGGCTACGGTGATTCCGACAAACGGCTCGACGCCGACCTGTCGATCGCGGCGCAGGCGCGCTACATGGTCGCGTTCATGGAAACCATCGGGATCCACCAGGCCGCAGTCATCGGCCACGATATCGGCGGCGGGGTCGCGCAGCTGATGGCGGTCGACGAACCAGACCGGGTGGCCCGGCTGATCTTGATCGATAGCGCTGCCGACAACAACTGGCCGGTGCCGGTCATCGCGCGGCTGAAAGAACCGGCGTGGGACCAGATCATGGTCAACATCGACATGCGCAAGGGTTTGCGGGAGGGACTCGAGAAGGGCATCGTCACCGCGGGCCGCGTCACCGACGAGGTCGTCGACGAGTGGACGCGGCCCTTCCAGGACCTGGGCGGACGCCGCGCCTACCTACGAGCCGCGCGGGCGCTCAACAACCGCGACCTCGTGGGTCGGTCGAAGCACATCGAGGAGATCGAGACACCGACCCTGATCCTCTGGGGCGCGAATGACGCCTTCCTCGAGCCACGCTGGGCGGAGGTCCTCCAGCGTAAATTCCGCAACTCGACGGTCGAGATCATCGACCCGGGTGGGCACTTCCTTCCCCTCGATCGGCCCGACGCGGTGGTCGAAGCGATTACGCGATTCCTGACAACGCGCTAGCTGCGGCGAGCGAGTAACTCGTCGACGCTGGTCGCCGGCGTCGCCGTCCAACCGGCCAGGCGGATCAGTGGCGTCACCTGTGGCCCGTGGAAATCGTCACCGCCGGTCGCGACCCATCCATAGGATGCCGCCACCTTGACGAAGCGCTCGATCAACGCCGCACTCTTCGGCCCATAGGGATCATCGGGTGCCTGGGGATAGGTCACCTCGAGTCCGAGGACGCCGGCCACGGCGCAGGTTCGAAACAGCACCTCCAGGTCGGACACATGGCGGTAGACGCCGGGGTGTGCCAGCACGGTCACGCCGCCGGCCCCCCCAATCAAGTCGACCCCTTCGTCCAGCGACATCTCTTTTGTCCGGGGCACGTGCGCCGCACCACCGGGGCCCATCGCGGCGTAGAGTTCCTCGCGCACGACACCCGGCTGCGCCGCCTCGATGGCGGCCACGATATGCGGCTTACCCACGTTGCCGCGCGCCCGCGCTCGCACGTCACCCCACGCCACCTTGAAACCCGCCGCCGCCAGCCGCCGAACGGTCTCGACCTTCTGCGCCTCGCGCGCCTCGCTGGCTTCGTGGAGCCGCCGTCGCAACCGCCGATCACCGACCGCAAAGCCGTAGCCGAGCAGATGCACGTCGACCAGCCCGCGACCTGGCTCATCCTCGATCGACAATTCGACGCCGGCAACCATCCGCAGCGAGCGTCCCTCGAGGCCGCCCAGCGCGTCGATCCCCGCCAGCGTGTCATGGTCGGTCAACGCGATGGCGTCAAAGCCGGCGGCGGCGTGGGCCTGCACGACCTCAGCCGGCTCGAGTTCACCGTCGCTGAAGACGGTGTGCAGGTGCAGGTTCGCGCGCCCGTTGGATACCTCAGCCAATGCTGGCAAATTCTAAGAACTTTACACGCGGCCTTTCCACACCGGGGCCGCTTATGACACGCGGCCTTTCCACGCCGGGGCCGCTTATGACACGCGGCCTTTCCACACCGGGGCCGCTTACTGTTATAACCGTGGGCGCCCCTTCATGAGCCCTGACCCCCAGTCTCGCCTGAGCGTAGTCCGCCGCCTGGTGGTCGCCAATCTCGATCGGCCTCTTCCCGACCTCGTCGATCACGCCCTGTCGTGCCTGGTCGAGGCACTCGATGGGCGCGCGGCCTTTCTCGGCAAGATTGATGACGACACGCTCGAGATCATGTCGGCCATCGTGGAAAGCGGCCCTCCGATCGCGTCGGGCTTGCGCCTGCCCCTGGAGTCGACCTTCGCCAACGCCGAGGATGAGGCCGAGGGTGGCGTTCTCAGTGTTGCGGATGCCGGCAAGCGCCAGCCCTTCAAAAGCCTGCAGATGCGGGCACAGCTGGGCATCGTGAGCTACCTGGGCACCAGCTGGCATGGCAAGACAGGCGAGCTATCGGGAACCCTGGCGGTGCTGGGCAAGGGCGCCCGGGTCTATTCCCCCGAGGACCAGGATCTGCTCCTGGTAGTGGCCGGACTGCTCGCGCCCCGGCTGCTGCAGCAATCGACGCCAACCAACGGCCAATCGCGGACGCCCGTCTCGGCGGTGCGGCTCGCATCGGAGGAGGTCAAGGAGCCGCTCGCCATCCTGCGCGGCTATGCCGACATGCTGCGGAGCAACGAGGTCCCCGTCAACGAGATGCCGCTCGTCGCCCAGCGGCTGGCGCAGCAAGCGGAGACCCTGATGCGGATCGCGGACCAGGTGCTCCTGCTCTCTCGTCTTCCGCTCGAACTGGCCTTCACCGTCCGCGTCTCGCTGGGCGCCGTCGCCCAGGAGGCGGCGCGACGCATCCGCGAGCGGATGGCCGGCGTTGGCATGGAGTTGCGCCTCCAGCTCGACACCCAGGCGGACGTGTGGGGCGACGCCACCTTGCTGGAGGCGGCGCTCGACGAGATGCTTCACAACGTGTTCAAGCACGCGCGGAGCGCCACCGTCGTGCAGCTTCGTTTGCGGCAGGCGAGCCACGACCGGTATCAGCTGATCGTGAAGGACGACGGCCCCGGCATGTCGGCCGACCGGCTGGAGGAGCTCTTCGCTCCGCTGGCCGAACAGCAACCGGAGCGTGGCCAGGGCCTCGGCCTCTATCTGTTGCGCCGGGTGGCCGAAGCGCACGGTGGGCGCGCCTGGGCGAACAGCCTCGAGGGCAAGGGCACGACCTTCTATCTGGAATTGCCAGGGGCTTCGCCCGACGGCGATGAGGCCCAGGTCTCGCTGACCGACAGCCAGAGCTCGGCGTGACGGGTGCGCTTCGGGCGATATCCCGGTGAGCGTCCACCCGAAGAAGACCGCGCCCCGCCGCACCGCCCGATGCGATGACCCGCCGCCGGCGGCCCTGCTGCATGGCATCGAGGAGTTCAACCGGCAGGAATTCTTCGAGCAGCACGAAACGCTCGAGGGCATCTGGATGCACGAGCCCGACGAGGTCCGCTACCTGTATCAGGGGATCCTGCAGGTCGGAGTTGGCTTCTATCACTGGCGGCGCGGCAACTGGCGCGGCGCCGTCGCCAAGCTCGGCCACGGACTTGCCAAGCTGGAGGCCTACCGGCCGAGCTGTATGACGATCGATGTCGAGCGGTTGGTGCGCGAGACCGCCGCCTTGCGAGAGGACCTCGATCGCCGCGGCCCGACCGATCTGCCCGCGTTCCCGCCGCCGGGGTTACCGCGGGTTCATCGCATTAGCTAACCGCGCGCTTTTCCACGCCGGAGCGCGCTCATCACCGCCGCGTAGCCCGGGCGTGACCTGGATGCGACATCGTTACGAATATCCACTCGATGAGGTGCGTATAAGAATGCATGAAGCGAAACGTATTCGGCGCCCTCCTTGTCGCTGGCGGACTCACGCTCTGGACGAGCGTGGCAAGCCTCGCCGACGACACGACCCCGACGGCAACGCCTGACGCCGCGATTGCGGCCTGCGCGGCCAAATTCACCGTGACCGACCCGTCGTCCCTGACCGGCGAGGGGAAAGCTGCAGTTACCGAGCTCAACGTTGAGACCTCGGCAGCCCTCAGCGAAATCGTCAGCGAGGCCAACAGCGCCATCGCGGAGCTCAAGGCCAACACCGACGAGGAAGACGGAAACAACCCCGTGGCACTAGCTGCCAGGGTGACGGCGATCGAGACCGCGACCTGCGCCGCGATTACGAACCTGACCGCGGAATACACCGCGGCGGTCGCCGAAATCAAGGCTGAGTCCACCCAACCGAACGTCGATAAGCCGGAAGTCAAGCAGCCGGAAAAAGACAAGGCTGAGAAGCCCGACGTCGAGAAGGCTGACAAGCCGGAAGTCCAGACGACCTCGCGCGAGGGCGACTAACTAGCTCCCTCCCCCATTAGAGAAAGGCGCCCGCCACCCGGGCGCCTTTTTCGTTTTCCTCAGGGCCCGAGTCGAAGCCCCAGGATTTCTGCGGCGCTTCGCCAGCCGGCGTCGCCGCCAGTGACCGCATCCTCGAGCAGGCGCAAAGCGCGCGGCGTGTCGAGATCATCCTCGAGGGCGGCTCGGACTGCCAGCGGGCTGTCACCCCCGCCGGTCCCCGCACCGCGCGTGGCTTCCCGCAATCGTCGAGTCCATGCCGACGCGTCGTCCAGCTGGTCCGCGGTGTACTCCCACGGTTCGCGGTAGTGATGCCGGAGCAGCAGCACCCGGATGCTGTCGGCGTCGTAGCGCCGGAGCAGGTCGGCAACGAGCACGAGATTGCGCAATGACTTGCTCATCTTCTCGCCGTGGTAGCGAAGCATGCCGACGTGCACCCAGATGCGGGCGAACGGCCGGACACCCGTCACCGACTCGGACTGCGCGATCTCGCTTTCATGATGGGGAAAGATCAGGTCAGAGCCGCCGCCATGCACGTCGACCTGCTCGCCGAGGTGCTCCAGCGCCATCGCCGAACACTCGATGTGCCAACCGGGTCGTCCCTCGCCCCAGGGGCTCTCCCAGCGGGGCTCGTCCGGCGCGCTTCCCTGCCAGAGCACGAAATCGAGCGGGTCCTGCTTGCGGGGGTCGTTCGGATCGGCCCCGCGCAGCGCGGATAGCTTGATCATCTTCTCGCGACTCAGACGACTCAGGCGGCCGTAATCGGTCACGCTGCCCACGCGGAAATAGACGTTGCCGTCTCGCTGGTAGGCGTGGCCCTGCGCCTCGAGCAAGCGCACGAGGTCGATGATCTTCGGGATCGTCTGGCTCGCCCTGGGGAAGACGTCCGGCGGCCGCACGTTGAGCGCCGCCATGTCGGCCTCATACAGGGCGGTCTCCTTTACCGCCAGCCGATCCCAGGTGGTGCCCAGTTCGCGAGCCCGGCGGATGATGTCGTCGTCGACGTCGGTCACGTTCTGCACGTAGCGAACCGGTTTCCCGGCGGCCCGGAGCGCCCGGACTAACACGTCAAAGGCGACGTAGGTGAAGGCGTGGCCGAGGTGGGTCGTGTCATACGGGGTGATGCCACAGACGTAGACACCGACCGGCTGGTGGGCGGGCTCCAGCGGCTGCACCACACCCGTTTCCGTATTCCGCAGCCGCATCGTGATGAATGTATCGGAAACTGGCCGCGCCCAAGAAAGGGCCGCGGTCCTCCGTTGAATCACCGTGACCCGTCTTCCGAAGAGCCGGCTGGACCAGGCGCTCGCCGCGCTGGTCATCACCCTCGTGCTGGTCGGCATCGCGGTCCTGCTGCCGAAGGCCGGCCAGTGGCTGAGCGCGGCGCGGCCGGCTCCCACGCCGGTGCCAACGCCGACCCCCACGGCGCCGCCCGCTGCGGTGCTGCTGCCTGAGGAGCTCGACCGCGCGCTCCAGGGCGTGATGACAATCGTCAACGACCACGCGTTCGCGACGGCTTTTCTCATCGATCCCCAGGGTGACTTCCTCACCGCGGCGAGCGTCGTGAACGGCAGCGCGAGCCTGCGGCTCGTCGACAACACCGGCGGGTCCCACCTGGTGCGCCTTATCGGTATCGACACCGACCTGGGGATCGCGCTGGTGCGCGCCAGCAACGACGGCACCCCGCTGGCCTTCGGTGATCCCGCGGTCCTCCAGGTGGATGATCCGGTAGTGCTGCTGGCCAGCCCCAAGGTCGTCAACCTGCGGACCGCGACCCCGGCGGTGGTCGTCCTGCGCAGCGATACCCAGCTGGCCTTGCGGGTCGATATCCTGCCCGGCAACCTGGGTGGTCCGGTCGTGGGCCCCGGCGGCAAGGTGGTCGGCATCTTGACTGGAAGCGGGCGGGTCTTGCCAATCACCGTCGCGCTGACGGACATCTCGCAATGGCGACGCCAGGCTGGCACGGCAATGCCGCTCGCGCCGCTGCCAGCCAACCTGGTGCTGCGCGGGACCGACACTACCAGCGCGCCGTCCAGCGGACCGAGCATCCAGTCCGTCAGCCCAACCCAAGCCTCGGCGGCGCAGGACACGCTGGTCACCGTTCAGGGCAGCGGCTTTAGCGACGGAACAATGCTTCGGGTCTCGTTCATCCCGCTGGCGAGCCCGAGCGGCGGCTTCGACGGACTGGCCGCCACCTTCGTCAACCCATCGCAGTTGACGGTCAAGGTTCCGGCCGGACGCGTCGTCCAGGATTACGTCGTCCAGGTCACCAACGGCGACGGCGCCGTGACGAGCTCGCGTACCGCCTTCACCGTCACGCCCTGACGCGGATTCCTGCCACCAGTGCGCGGTACCGCGTTAGCATTGACCGATGAAATACGGCGCGAAGATGATCGCGGAGTCGACGCTCGAGGCGGTTCCCAATAGCAAGCCGGAGCGCGACTACGAGATTGACTTCACGATCCCCGAGTTCACCTGCCTCGCGCCCGATTCGGGCTTCCCCGACTTCGCCACGATCCGCATCCGCTACATCCCCGACCAGAAGCTGGTCGAGCTCAAGTCGCTGAAGCTTTACATCAACAAATTCCGCGACCAGGAGGTCTTCCACGAGGCGGCGGTCAACCGGATCCTCGATGACCTGGTCGCGCTGCTCGACCCTCGGTCCATGGAGGTCATCGGCGACTTCAACGTCCGAGGCAACATCAAGACCGTGGTCACCGCGCGTCACACTCAGAAGGGGTTTTCGCCCAACGGCGTGCCGTCGGTCCTATCGCGCGAGTAGCGATCCATAGAAATTATCTATAGGTACAATAGAACCGATTTCGCACCGGTCCCGGCCATTTCCATTCCAGGAGACATCATGAAGGTCGAACAGCGCCCCGCCAGCAGCCCATCGAAGGACCCGCTGACGGATAAAGCCAGCCTTCTGACGCTCTATCGGGAGATGCTGCTCATCCGCCGCTTCGAAGAGAAAACGGCGGAGATGTACCAGGCGGCCAAGATCGGCGGGTTCTGCCACCTGAACATCGGCGAAGAGGCGACCATCGTCGGCACGATCTCGGCCCTGCGCCCGAAGGACTATGTCTACAGCACCTATCGCGAGCACGGCCACGCCATCGCCAAGGGGGTCGACCCCAACGCCGTGATGGCCGAACTCTTCGGTAAGGAGACCGGCACCTCGCACGGCCGGGGCGGGTCGATGCACCTCTTCAGCCAGGAACATCGTTTTTACGGCGGCTATGCCATCGTCGGCCAGGCCCTCCCGATCGCCTGCGGCAGCGCCTACGCCATCAATTACGAGGAAAAAGACGAAGTGGTGATGAGCATCTTCGGGGACGGCGCCACCAACATTGGCGCCTTCCACGAATCGCTCAACGTCGCCAAGCTGTGGCATCTGCCGATCGTGTTCGTCTGCGTCAACAACCTTTACGGAATGGGCACGGCCGTCAGCCGCGCGTCCGCGGTGACCGAGATCTGGAAAAAAGCCTGCGCCTACGACATGACGGGCGAGCGGGTCGACGGCATGGACGTGCTGGCGGTGCGCCGCATCACCGATCAGCTGGTGGCGCAAGCGCGGGAGAAGCACGAGCCCAGCCTGCTGGAGTGTGTCACCTATCGGTACCGCGGCCACTCCATGTCCGACCCCGACACCTACCGGGGCAAGGACGAGGTCAAGGAGTGGCAGGCGCGCGACGGCATCCTCAGCCTCGCCGAGCATTTGAAGACGCAGAAGATGCTCGACAACAAGGAGATCCAGAAGATCGACGAGGAGATCACCGCGCAGGTCGAGACAGCGGTGAAGTTCGCCGAGGAGAGTCCCGAGCCCGATCCGAAGGACCTCTACCGCGACGTCTACGCGGACGAGGTGGCGAGCTGATGGCCGTTCTTGCCATGCGCGACGCCCTCAACCAGGCGCTCCGCGAGGAGATGAAGCGCGATAAGTCGGTGTTCCTCCTCGGCGAGGACATCGGACTCTACGACGGATCATTCAAGGTCACCCGCGGCTTGATGAAGGAGTTCGGCGAGAGGCGCGTGCTCGACACGCCGATCGCGGAGGAGATCATCATTGGCACCGCCATCGGCGCCGCCATGTCGGGACTTAGGCCGGTCGCAGAGATGATGACGGTCAACTTCATCATGGTGGCGATGGACCAGGTGGTCAACGCCGCGGCGCACATCCGCTACATGTTCGGCGGCGGAACGAAGGTACCGCTGGTGATCCGCACCCCGGGCGGCGGTGGGCACCAGTTAGGCGCACAGCACTCACATAGTCACGAGAACTGGTTCGCCCACGTACCCGGGCTCAAGGTCGTCGCACCGGGAACCCCGGCCGACGCCAAGGGCATGCTGAAGTCCGCCATCCGGGACGACAATCCCGTCATGTTCATCGAGAACGAAGGCACCTACGCGGTCAAGGGCGAGGTTCCCGACGGCGAGTACCTCGTGCCACTCGACAAGAACGAGGTGAAGCGACCCGGCGAGCAGATCACGATCTGCGCGCACTCGCGCATGCTGATCGTCGCGATGGACGCGGCCACCGAACTCGAGAAGGAAGGCATCAGCGCCGAGGTCGTCGACATGCGCGCGCTGCGCCCGCTCGACATGGCGCCGGTGATCGAGTCGGTCAAGAAGACCAGCCGGTTGATCACCGTCGAGGAGGGATGGCGCTCCTACGGCGTCGGCTCCGAGATCGCCTCCCGCGTCTACGAGGAGGCCTTCGATTACCTCGATGCCCCCGTGGCCCGGATCGGCGCCGCCGAGGTGCCGGCGCCGTACAACAAGCGGCTGGAGAAGATCGCCTTCCCCGGCAAGGCTGACGTGATCGTCACCGCGAAAGCCCTGCTCGGAAAGAACTAGACCATGGCCGACGTTCAGATGCCGCGCCTGTCGGACTCGATGGAGACCGGCAAGATCCTGCGCTGGCTCAAGAAAGAAGGCGAGGACGTCAAGAAGGGTGAGCCGCTGGTCGAGATCGAGAGCGATAAGGCCAACATCGAGGTCGAAGCCTACGCCTCAGGAAAGCTGAGCAAGATCGTTGTCGCCGAGGGCGAAAGCGCGCCGATCGGCGCCGTCATCGCCCAGATCGGCGATGGCGCCTCGACACCATCGACCCCGAAGGCGGCGCCGCAGGGCGAGGCGCCGGCCACGGTGGAAGCGCCAAAGCCACAAGCCACCACGCCTGCGGCCCATTTGGCGCAGGCGGATCGGGCGGTGGCGGCTGCCGCTCAGACGGCGGCCGATGCCGGTGGCGAACAATACCCGCACGGCGGACCGGACGACCGGACCGAAGTCGGCGCGGCGGCGCAGGCTGCCCTCAACGTGATTCGCCGTCCCGCCGTGCAGGAGGACGGTGAGCGCCAACGGGTCTCCCCCGTCGCCCGGCGCCTCGCCGAAGAACACGGCGTCGATCTGCGCCGCGTCGAGGGCACCGGCCCCGGTGGACGGATCACCAAAGAAGATGTCGAGGCTGCCGCCCAGCAAAAGGGCCAGGCGCGGCCCGCGGCGACGGGCACCGTCGCGCCCACGCGGCAGGCAACCGCCCGGCCGACCGGCGAGGTCGAGGTCGTCGAGCTCACCAAGCTCCAGTCGACCGTCGCGATGCGGCTGGTGCAAAGCAAGTTCTCGGCGCCGCATTTCTACGTGACATCGGAGATCGCCATGGATGACGCCGTCCGCCTCCGCCAGATGTTCAACGAGGCGGTCGACAAGTCAGAGTCGATCAGCATCAACGACCTGATCGTCAAGGCGGTGGCGCAGGCGCTGACAAAGTTCCCCGAGGTCAACGCCTCCTGGGCCGACGGCCACATCGAGCGCAAACGCGATATCAACATCGGGATTGCCGTCGGCCTTCCCGATCGCCTGATCGTCCCGGTGCTGCGCAACGCCGATCAGAAATCGCTGAAAGAGATCGCCACGGAGTCCAAGCAGCTGATCGAACGGGCCCGCGCCAACAAGGCTGCGGCGCAGGATTATGTCGGCAACACCTTCAGCATTTCGAATCTCGGCATGTATGACGTCGACCAGTTCACCGCCATCATCAACCCGCCCGACTCGGGGATCCTCGCGATCGGCTCGATCGAGGACAAAGCCGTCGTCAAGGATGGCCAGGTGGTGCCGGGCAAGCGAATGCGCATCACGCTATCGGTCGACCATCGGGTCTTCTACGGGGTGACGGCGGCGCAATTCCTGCAGGAAGTCAAGCGCCTGCTGCAGAGCCCGATGGCGCTGGTCCTCTAATTACTGCCGCCAAGAAATCGACGAAGGTCGAGCTGGCGAAGGATGCTTACGTCTTCGTCAAGCGACCGGTTGCCGGCTCCCACACGGCGTAATCGTGGGCAAACACGATCCGGGACGGATCGAGCTGTTGAAGCCGCTCGATCCAGGGCCGGTAGCTTAGCGCGGGATCGTCGACGCGCCCCTCCTGACGCGCGCGCCAGGCTAGCTGGTCGGCCGCATAGTCGAACGCGGTGTTGTGTGCCTGGCCGGCGAGAATCACGGTGCCGTCACTGGACCGAACCGCGATCGCCTGGTGGCCGTCGGTATGCCCTGGGGTTGGAATTACAAGAACATCGGGCAGGATCTCTGTCTCGCCATCGAGCTGGCGATAATCGGCGCCGCTGAAGTCGATGAGGTGCGGCAGCGTGTAGTCCAGGGCCGTGCGAGCCTGCTGCAGTTCGCGCGACTGAACGAAGATCGGACGGCCGACGAGCGCCGGGTTGCCGCCGCAATGATCGAAGTGCAGATGACAGTTGGCCACCCAGCGGACGTCATCGACCGAAAGCCCGGCCGCGCGCATTGCGTCGGGCAGTGGACAGCGCACCGGTCGGTAATGCGCGTCGGCCTCGGCGTCCCCCTCCCCAAGCCCGGTATCGAACAGAAGCAGGCCGGTCGAATGCTCGATCACGTAGCCCAGCACACCCTCGACGCGAGGCCTGCCGGTGCCGGTTTCCTGCGCGGGTCGCACGAAGTACCCGAAATCGATCCGCCTGACCATAGGCATTGGCAACGCCATCCTCCCAACCCTAGTGGCGACGCAGTGCGTTCACCATGAGCGACTCCGTCACTTCGATGCGGGCACCTCGGTGCGCCGAGTCCCACATCATGTCAAGTCTGGCACGGGCACCTCGAGGAAATCGCGGACGTGGGGGGTTGATCAATTCGAGGTAGGTCCGCATCTGCGAAGGCCGAGCCAGGTAGATGCGGTACCGGGCCGCCCGCACCCCATATAAGGCAAACGAGCCTTCATCGACAACCCGTTCGAGAGCCGATTCGGCGGCGTCCAGGTTGACTTGGAAGGCCGTGTTAAGCAGCGTTGTAACAGGCACCCGGCGCGTGCCAGCGACGATGGCGATTGTCGGCCGCCAGGTGCGGTGCGGTCGAATGCTAATGAGCGTGCCTCCGCGTCGGAGGTAGCTACCCGCTCGCCGGAGGGCATAGACCATGCCCCTGAGCGCGATTCATCAAAGCGACCAGGTAAACAAAGCCACATCAAACGGGGCACCCGGATGCGGTAGGCGCTCGATCGAGCCCAAGCGAAAGTCGATGTTGGACGCGCCACCGGCACGCTGTTGAAAACGCGCCTCGTCAATACTGGGTCGATCGGGATCGATCGCGAGGACCGACGACGCGTGCGGCGCGTACTGGAACGTCAGCCGTCCGTCTCCGCAGCCAATCTCAAGGACACGCTTGTCGCGAAGGCTCACGAAGCGCTCGATCAGCCGAGGTTCGAAACCATCCCCAGGATATGCCGATAGCTCGGTGGTGGCCACCGCGAAATCGTATCTCAGCCCTAGGCGACAGCGGCCGCGGCAGCCCGCCCGGCAGTGCGCCCGGAAAACAGGCAGCCGCCGAGGAACGTTCCCTCGAGCGATCGGTATCCGTGCATCCCCCCTCCCCCGAAGCCAGCCACTTCCCCAGCGGCGTAGAGGCCGGGCAGCGGAGACCCGTCAGATCCGAGCACGCGTCCGAAAAGGTCGGTCTGAAGCCCACCGAGCGTCTTGCGAGTCAGGATGTGGAGGCGGACGGCGATCAACGGCCCGGCGGCTGGATCGAGTAAACGATGCGGCTGTGCGACACGAATCAACCGGTCTCCAAGGTAACCCCGGGCCGTTCGAATCGCCTGGATCTGCGCGTCTTCGGTCGCAGTGCTGACGATCGCCTGATCGCGGGTGGCGATCTCGTGCTCGAGCTTGGCGGCGTCGAGGAGCGGCTGGTCCGTCAGGGCGTTCATGCCGCGGACGAGATCGCCGAGGTTGTTGGCCACGACGAAGTCAGCGCCGTGTTGTTTGAACGCCTCAACCGGCGTAGGTCCGGACTTCGAAACCACCCGTTGCAGGAGCAGTCCGATGTCCTTATTGGTCAGGTCGGGATTTTGCTCGGACCCGGAGAGTGCGAATTCCCGCTTGATGACGCGCTGCGTCAGCACGAACCAGGAATAGTCGTACCCGGTCGTGCGCAGGTGCGCCAGTGTCCCCAGCGTGTCGAAGCCAGGAAACAGGGGCGCCGGCAGGCGATTGCCGACGGCATCGAACCACATCGACGACGGTCCTGGCAGGATCCGAATGCCATGCCTGGGCCAGATTGGGTTCCAGTTTTGGATGCCCTCGACGTAGTGCCACATGCGATCGCGGTTGATCACTGATCCGCCGGCGGCCTCAGTGACCGCGAGCATGCGGCCGTCGACGTGGGCCGGCACGCCGGTCAGCATCTGGCGGGGCGGCGTCCCAAGCCGCGCGGGCCAGGCCGCCCGAACCAGGTCGTGATTGCCGCCGATGCCTCCCGACGTCACGATGACCGCCTGCGCACGAAGCTCGAACTCCCCGATCTCGACCCGCGAGCTGGGTCTCCCCCGTTCCATGGAGCTCGCCTCGAGCACCGCACCACGGACGCCATCGATGGCGCCGCCACGAGACGTCAAGCCGCAGACGCGATGTCGGAACTTCACGACGACCCGGCCGCGAGCCACGGCCTCGCGCACCCGCCGCTCGAAGGGAGCCACGACGCCGGGGCCGGTGCCCCAGGTGACGTGAAAGCGTGGGACAGAATTACCAGGACCAGCGGCCGGATCGGCGCGCCGCTCCGCCCAGCCCACGATGGGGAAGAATCGAACACCCTGTGCGTGTAACCACGATCGTTTTTCGCCAGCCGCAAACGCGAGATACGCTGCGGCCCACTTCTTTGGCCAGCTGTCCTCCTGTCGGTCGAACCCGGCGGTGGCCATCCAGTCCTTGGTTGCCAGCTCACGAGAGTCGCGGACGCCGAGCCGCCGCTGCTCTGGGGAGTTGATAAAGAAGAGACCGCCAAAAGACCAGAAGGCCTGACCACCCAACCAGGGCTCCGGTTCCTGCTCGAGCAAAATGACGCGGCGACCCGCATCGGCAAGGTCGGCGGTCGCCACCAGCCCGGCGAGGCCTGCCCCCACCACGATCACATCAGCGTCAGCCACTCGTTTCGGGATTATGCCCGCTAAGCTCCTGCTCGTGGAGACCCCGAATCGTCAGGGCAACGACGTCCCAATTCGCGAGGCGGTCAGGGCCGTCGTCCTGGATCGTGCCAATCGCGTCCTGCTCTTCAAAGCATTCCCCGACAAGACCCGGTCGCGATATTTCTGGATCACGCCTGGGGGCGGCGTCGCCTCCGGAGAATCCGCGACCGCCGCCCTGCAGCGGGAACTAGCCGAAGAATGCGGTCTCCTAGCCGCAGAGATCGGTCCCCTGATCTGGGTGCGAGATCACGTATTTCCGATGCCTCACTCGGGCCAACCGATGCGCCAACGGGAGCGCTTCTACCTCGTCCGCGTCGAACGGCACGATGTCGATGTCAGCGGTTGGGATGATTTCGAGCGTACCTTCATGGGCGAACACCGGTGGTGGACGATCAGCGATGTCCAAGCGTCAAACGACGAGTTCGCGCCCCACCGGCTCGGCCACTTCCTGGCTGATCTCGTCACCGGTCACATTCCGAGCGAACCGATCGACACGGGAATCTAATCGGAGTCTCACGCCGCAGCCGCGGGTTACCCGACCCGTCCAATGTAACTGGGGCCTGGGCTAGCGCGTCATACAGTTAGGACCACCGCGCTGCCCGGCAGAAAGGAGCCCACATATCGTCCACCACGAGCTTGCCGCTGACATGCCGGCCGACCAGCTCAGCCGAGCGCGCCAGGCTGCGGAACGCACCGGCTTCGACGATCTGATCACACCTCTCGTTGAACCAGGCTACCGGCTCGCCTTCGCCATGCTCCGCCAGCGGATGGCGGCCGAGGATGCCGTCCAGGAAGCCACCCTCAAGGCGTGGAACAAGTTCGCCAGCTTCCGTAACGAACGCGGCGGGTTTCGGGCATGGTACCTGACGATTGTCGCCAACGAATGTCGCTCTCTGCAGCGGGGGCGGTGGTGGTCGGTCCTTCGATTCGATCAGGTCCGACCACCGCAGGGGAGCGATGAGGCGGCGATGACCGCGTCGGATCTGCGCCAGACGATTGCGCGTCTGTCGCGGTCGGACCGGCTGCTCCTCTACCTCTTTTACTGGCTCGATTTCCCACTCGAGGAGGTTGCTGCCGTCGCCGGCCTCTCGACGGGAGCGGCTCGCGCACGCCTGTATCGAGCGGTTGGGCGCCTTCGACTCGAATTCGATCCCTCCAAGGAGAAGTCAACATGAAACCCTCACCACGATCCGCGGTCCGTAATGATGTGCTCGCCGATTACGAGGCGCCAAGTCCTGACCTCGTGGTTCGGGTGCTGCGCGCGATCCCACACAACCCGGCGCGACCGGCTGCGCATCGCGGCCGCGTCGTCATGCAGACGGCGGCCGTTATCATGGCGGCTCTCGCTATTGGGATCGCGACGATTGGCGTGCGCGTGGCCCGTGGCGAGATGGCGCTGCCCGCCGGGTTGCCCTTTGGCGTTGGGGGGCTGCACCCACCGGCTGCCAGCTATTTCATCGCGGACGCGCAATTCATCTCGGCCGACACGGCCTGGATCATCGCCCAGCTTCACGAGCACAACGGGCCAACGGTCTTGATGAACACGGTTGACGGCGGAAAGACGTGGCACGAGCAGTTCCGCATCCCTGATGGATCAGGACTCGGGTCGTTCCGTTTCTGGAACTCCAAGGACGGCGAGTTGAGCGTGCTGGTGCCCTCGACGCTACCGCCGAGCAAGACGCCTGGAGCTCCAGGCTCCTCCAACACGGTGGAGCAGACCTACCGTTCACAGGACGGAGGTGCGCATTGGCAGCTGCTCGACCGGCCGATTGATTGGCGGAACCCGTCACTGGCGGGCGGCTTTATGCTGACGGCGCAAGAGGGCTGGCGCATTTCGGGCCGTGAGAGCGCTCGTTCGGTGGTCATCCAGCATACGATCGATGGTGGCGACCACTGGACGACAGTCGGGTCCGTCCCCGCCGGGGCAAGCCTCGGCAGCGACCTAACCTTCACCGATCGCCAGACAGGATGGCTGACGGCGAACGCGTCCAAGAGCTACGCGTGGGACGCCAACGGAAAGCCGATTCCCTTCACACCCCCGGCCGCCCTCCTTTGGGTAAGCCGTGATGGCGGCCAATCGTGGTCGCCGATCGACCTCCCGTTGCCAGCCGAGGCGGCGGCCAACGATGTTCGGCTCGAGTCGCCGGTCGTGTTTGGAAAGGACGTCCTGCAGCAGTTCCAGGTCACGGGACCGCCACCGACCTTCCGGCCCGATCCGTCGCAGCCGCCGACGACCCAGGGCTGGATGCACAGCTACATGCTGCAGTCGCACGACGGCGGCCGGACTTGGCGGGAGCTGCAACGGACACCGGGCGGCCTTCAGGAGGGCGGCGCACTCTTTTTCGATGCTCGCCACTGGCTGCTTTCGCGCGGACCAGATCTCACCGAGACGCTCGACGCGGGCAAGACATGGAACACTCGCCAGGTGCTGGCGAGCGGACTTACCTTTAGCCTCGCGCCCTGGAACTACATCGATGCCAGGACCATCTGGTCGCAGGCCGGCCCCGACAGGCTGGTCCGGTCGACCGATGGCGGCGCGACCTGGACGGCAGTGACGCCACCCACGATCAAATAGGAGGTCTGGCCTAGGCGGCGACCACCGGCGCGTCGTCCTCGCTGGCCGGCTGCCGGGCACGCAGTGGCACGTCCTTGAGGAAGACGGTTGCAATCAGCGCGATGATCAGGACTGCGGCGCCGTAGAGGAAGACCTCGTGCAACGTCGACGCCAGGGCCACGCGAACCGCATGGAGCACCTGGTCGAAGATCGCGGCACCCTGGGGGCCGAGCGCACTCGTAGCCCTGGCCCGGCTCGCTGCGATCTGCGCCGGATCGAACAGCGTCTGGGTGCTGCTTCCGCCGCCGCTGACCAGCCGCGCCGCCTGCGCCGGTAGGTGAAGGGCGGCCACCTGCTCGCCGATGTGGACCGGGAGACGCTGACTGAGGACCGAGCCGAGCACGGCGGTGCCAAGCGTTCCGCCGATCTGCCGCCAGAATTGCACCTGGCTGGACGCCACGCCGAGAAAATTCCGCGGCAGCGCGCTCTGGACGGCGGTGAGGTAGAGCGGGAAGGTCGAGCCCAAGCCCGCGCCAATGATCACGATATCGCGGACCACTTCAAGACGCGAGGTACTGACGGTGACCTGCGAGAGGAGCCACATGCCGACCAGCATGACGGCGACGCCAGCCGTCCCCAGGAAACGGTACAGGCGAATTCGCACCATCAACTGACCGACCAGCGTGCTCGCGACGATCAGGCCGAGCATCATCGGGGTCAGCAACTGACCTGAGTTGGTTGCCGTGACGCCCAGAACGCCCTGATAGATCAGGGGAACGAAGACGATGGTGCCGAACATGCCGAAGCCCGAGAGAAAACCGACGATCATGGAAACGCTGAAGGTGGAGTTCTTGAAGAGATCGAAGGGCACGATGGGATGATCCGTGCGTATCTCGAGGATGAAGAAGATGACCAGGAGGACGGCGGCCGCCGCGAGGAGGCCCAGGACCTCCGGGGAGGTCCACCCATGATCCCGCGTGATCGAGAGCGCAATCATCAGGGGGACCAAGCCGGCGATCAACGCGACGGCGCCTTTGAAGTCGATGTCCCGGATGGAAGCGGATGATCGAACGAACGGCATCGTGGCGAGCACGAGCAGGACCGCGATGACGCCAACCGGCAGGTTGACGTAGAAGACCCAGCGCCAGCCCCAGGTGTCGGTGATGTATCCACCGGCGGTCGGTCCGACGATGGACGACAGGCCAAAGACGGCGCCGAAGAGACCGGCGAGACGGGCGCGCTGGGAGGGCGGAAAGAGGTCGCCGATCACGGCGAACACGGTGGCGAACAGCATGCCGCCAAAGATGCCCTGGATGGTTCGGAAGACGACCAGTTCGAGCATGCCGTGCGATTGGCCGCACAGCGCCGAGGCGACGACGAAGCCGATCATGCCGGCGAGCAGGAACGGCTTGCGACCGAAGAGGTCGCCCAGCTTGCCCGCGATCGGCACCATGATCGTCGAGGCGACCAGGTAGGCGGTGATGACCCAGGTGTAGTAATTGAGGCCGTTCAACTCGGCCACGATCCGCGGCATGGCCGTTCCGACGATCGTCTGATCCAGCGCCGCCAGCAGGAGCGCGAGCATGGTTCCCGCGACCACGCCAATCGTCTGCCGGCGGGTCAACCCCTCGGTGAGATGACCGCTGGTGGCGTCGGTTGACGGTTGCCGTGGTTCGTTCGTCATGCGCTCCTCTCTGGGACCCTGGCGCCGGTCATGTTTTCGATCAGCTGCAGGCAGGCATGACGAAGCTGCTCGAGCTCCTCGGTCGAGAGCCCGGCCGCGATCTTGAGCTGCCACTCCAATCCCTGCTCCCGCATGCCCTCCAGCCGCTTCGCGCCCGACATCGTCAGTCGGGCGTAGGTCAACCGGCGGTCGGCCGGATCGTCGATGCGCTCCACCAGGCCGTCGCGCTCGAGATGATCGATGAGCCCGGTGACGTTGCGCGGGGTGACCTCCAGCTGATCGGCCAGTTCCCCGAGGGGCAGCTGGCGCTCCGGTGCGGCCTTCAGCGCCCACAGGACGTGCAGGCGGCCCTCGCTCAAGCCATGCTTGTCGGCCCAGCGATCCATGAGCCCGTGAGTCAGCCGGGCGGTAATGCGCAGTGCCGTCATGGCCTCCACCGTGCGCATCTCTTTTTCCGACAGCGGCCGGCGTGTCGACCGGAGTGCGTCGCGGAAGCGGCTGTCATACAGGCGTCCGGCTCGGTCGCTAGCCAGCGTGCCGTTGAAACGACACTCGCCCTTGATCTCAGAGAACTGCATAGTGAAGTGCTTCACTATGTACCACTGCGTGGGATTTGTCAAACTACGAGTTCGGCGAGCCCCCAGCCTACCCTCCCCCGCAAGCGGGGGAGGGAAACTCATGAGCGGCGGAGTCTTTGCCGATGTTGGGTGGCGATGGCGGCAGTGCGCCGCAGGAAGTCCGCGATCAGGTCGAGCTGCTCTTCCGAGTAGCGCGCGAGGACCTCGCGCGTCGAGCTTCGCAGCCGAGCAAAAATGGGGGCCATCTTCGCGTGTTCCGCCTGGCCGCCCGAGACCATGACCCGGCGACGGTCGACGGTATCGTGCGCTCGACGGACCCAGTGGCCGCGCTCGAGCCGGTCGAGGACAGCCGTGATGGCGCCGGGTGTCAATCCAACTCGCTCCGCTAGTTCCCCCGCCGTCATCGGCCCCAGCCGGCTGATCAGATCCATACACTGAGCATCGGTGCGGTTCATACCCAGGCGGTCGGCGATAGCCTGGTCCATCAGGTCCAGCTCGCCGTCTAGGGCTCGGATTTCCTGGAGGGTCTGCTCGATCAGCCGCTCTTTCGAGTTGCGGTTTGACATGAGAATACTTTGATCTTTAAAGTATCAGAAATCCTAAGCAATCGTAATCGGAGGAATTAGGGGATGGCAAGGCCCGCGCAAGCAAAGAACGAATGGCTCGTCCTGGTGTTCCTGAGCCTAGGTTTCTTCATGATCCTGCTCGACACCACGATCGTGAACATCGCCATCCCGGCGATGATCTCGGGCCTCAATTCGTCGCTCGATCAGATCCTCTGGGTGATCAACGCCTACCTGCTGGCCTACGCCGTGTTGCTCATCACCGCCGGCCGGTTGGGCGACTTCTTCGGCCCGCGCCGGCTCTTCGCCCTCGGCTTGGCGATTTTCACGGTCGCCTCCGCGCTTTGCGGACTCTCCCAGGATGGGAACCAGCTGATCGCTGCCCGTATCCTCCAGGGCGTCGGCGGCGCGATTCTCACCCCACAGACCCTCAGCATCATCACCATCATCTTTCCGCCCGAACGCCGCGGGGCAGCCTTCGGCATCTGGGGCGCGGTCGCCGGTGTCGCGACCGTGACGGGGCCGACCCTCGGCGGGTTCCTCGTCACCTACATCAACTGGCGCTGGATCTTCTTCGTCAACGTCCCGGTCGGCTTGGTCGCCCTCGCGGGCGCGCTCCTGGTCGTGCCCGATCTCCGTCCCGGGCGGCGTCACCGGCTCGACATCGTGGGCGTCCTGCTCGCCAGCGCGAGCCTTTTCGGCATCATCTTCGGGCTGGTCGAGGGCGAGCGCTTCAACTGGGGCGCCATCTGGGGACCGATCACGATTCCTGAGATCATCGCGGCCGGCGTTGTGCTGTTCGCGCTGTTCATTGTCTTCGAGCGATTCCAGGCCGAGCCCCTGATGCCGCTCTCGCTCTTTAGCAATCGGAACTTCAGTATCGCGATCTGGGTCAGCTCCGCCGTGGCCTTCGGCATGCTCGGGTTCTTCATCCCGGTCACGATCTTCTTTCAGTCAGTCCTGGGATTCTCCGCACTGAAAGCGGGGCTGACGTTCCTGCCGATGTCACTGGTCTCGATGGTGGTCGCTCCGATCGCCGGCCGGATGTCCGATCGTTTTGGAGGAAAGTACATCCTCGTTGCCGGGCTGACATTCTTTGCCGCCGGGATGGGGCTCGTGGTGTTGGTGATTTCCCTCAACGCGACCCAGGCGACCTTCTGGGGACCCGCGGCGCTCGCCGGGCTAGGGCTGGGCATGACCTTCGCGCCCCTGACGACGGTCGCCATGCGCAACATCAAGCCGCAGATGGCGGGAGCCGCGTCGGGCGTCCTGAACACCGTTCGGCAGGTGGGCGGCGCAATCGGCAGCGCCGTGATCGGCGCGGTGTTGCAGAACCGGCTCGCGACCCAGCTGCACGAGCAGGCGGTCGCCTACTCGAGCCAGGTGCCAGCCGCATTTCGCGGCATCTTCGTCAGCGGCTTCTCCAATGCCGCCTCGGGCGGCTTCAAGGTGGGGGTCGGTCAGACGGGCGCCCAGTTACCCGCCGGCGTCCCGCCGGCGCTGGCGCCCACGCTGCAGCGCCTGTTTCGCGCTGTCTTTGATAACGCTTATGTCAACGCCGTCAAGCCGACGCTCGCGGTCTCGATCGCCGTGCTGGCCGTCGGGGCACTCAGCTGCCTCCTGATCGAGCGACGCGCGAAAGCAACGGCGCGAGCGGACGCGGCGGAGCGGAGTGCCAGCGCCGCGGCTGGCTGAGTGGGGTTCTAGCCGCCGAACGCTTTCCCGATGCGGCGAGCCATCTGCCGCCAGGAGAGTGCATCCTTGACTCGGTCCAACCCCCGCCGCGTTGGGGGCGCCGGTTCGGGCTTGTAGCTGGCACCGAACTCGCTCGCGTAGGCGACCAGGTCGCGAAGCTCGAGCAGCGGGATCGCATACTCCCTCGTGACCTCCGCAAGCAGCGCCGCCGTCCGCAACTGCACCCCCGGGCTTTCGGGCCGGCACAGGGCCAGGGGTCGCGCGTGCTGGGCCCGCATGCCTTCCGGGTGGATCACGATCCTGCCCCAGCAGAGCACGGCGCCGCCGAACATGTATGGCTCTTCGCGTAAAGCCCGGGTCATCGGAGTGATGTCGTGATAGGCGTAGATCCCACAGCTGCAGCTCGGCTCAGGGGAGACCCGGAGTTCATCGTGTCGATGCAGGCCGGCGCGGGCCAGGCGCAGTCCGGGACGAGTTTGGCACTCAGCCTCGAGGGTCTCGAGTGGCGGCCACAAGGTCTCGGCCACAGGCGACTGCAGCCGACCGCGCGTCCAGGCGTCGTCCGGGTCCACCCGCCAGAAGCGGTACCCGACGGCGGCGTTCACGCCGGCGTGGTGACCGGGGCCTCTTCTTCTCGCTCGGTGCGCTGCGGTTCGCGCTCAGGCGCGATCAGCGGCTCCGAAACCGGCTCCGGTACCTCGATAACCCTGACAGGCTTGCTCGTGAATCCCATGATCCAGCCCTCGTTTTCACACTAACAAAGCCGGGCCTCCTGCGAGGCCGCCGAATTAGGAGGAGACCGCGCGAACCCCCAGCGCGACCCTCCCCCAGAGGGGGAGGGAGCGATCGATCAAAGTGTCAGCTGCGGGATGCGGGACTGGGCAGCGCCAGCTCACCCCGGCTGCCGGAGCCCACTGCCGCCGTCGCCGGCGCGCTGTGCGCTCGTTGAAGGTACGACTGCGCTTTTACGACCTCGCCGCTGAGCGCGTCGATGGTTTTTTGCATGCTGTCGAGCGCCTGCAGCTTGTAGGCGTCGATCATGTCCATGGTCGCGTAGATGTTGGCGAAGGCCGCCTGCAACTTCTCCACGTTGATGGTGGCGCTGCCAGCCTCCTGCTGAATTCGGCCCGACTGTTCTTTCAGCATCGCGGACGTCGATTCGATCAGGTTGCCAGTCGTGGCGTTCAGCGCCGTGATCTGGTTGAGGACCAGTTTTTGGTTGGTCAGCGCCTGCGCCACGATGACTGCCGTGCGAAGTGCCGACACCGTCGTCGTCGTCGCGCGGTCGACTCCCTTAACCAGCTCTAGGTTGCTCCGGCGCACCAGCTCGAGAGCGAGGTAGCCCTGCACGTTCACGGCGAGTTGGGTGAGGAGGTCCTGCCGCTTCTGGCGAACATAGAAGAGCGCATCCTCGCGGAGCGCCTTCGCCCGCTCGGGATTGGTTTGCCCGATCTGGTCGATCTGCGCCTCGAGCGCAGCGTCGAGCTTACCCGCCATGTAGATGTACTGCTCAAGCTTGCCCTTGATGTCCCAGACATTGACCTTTTCCTGTTCGATTGCGGCGTTGTCCTGGCGCAGCTCGTCCTGACCGTGGTAGAGCGCCTGGATGATGGCGTTCAGATGCCCTTGGGCGGACTGGTAACGGGCGAAATAGTCACGAAGCCGGTTGCCAAACGGAATCAGGCCGAAGAGGTGCTTCGGACTCAGCAGGCCTTGCTGCGAGGGATCCAGGTCTTCGACCGTCCGCCGCAAGTCCACCAACGACTTCGATACGGTCGCCCCCTTGCTGAACGGCCCCGACTCCATCGCCTTCACCGGCTTGTCGAGCAACCGGTTGGAAACACTTGCCGATTGGCGGATCTCGTCATCGCCCATGCTCTGAATGGCATTCAGCTTGGTCACGAAGTCGGGAGATTGCGGATCGACCGATGCGATGGACCTGACATAGCCGTTGACGAGGGCGTCGATCTTGCTGGCGGTCGCCGGATCGAGCCGTACCATCGCCGCCGCTTCCCCATCGCTGATCGCCGCCACTGGCTCCGGTGGGGTCAGCGTGAGCGAGGCGTTCGCGGTTGAGGTATCGGGATCAGAGGTCGGTGAATTGATGCTCACGGTGTCGCTCCTTTCTTTCGATCAGAGACGTTTGAACGGTTCGCCTTCGTTTATACCCGGCTCCTGCCGCGGCAAACGGCGAAGTGCACGAGGTCGCCACATATACTTCCCCGCCGTGGGCGTCGTTTCTCGGCACGCGTCGGCTCTGCTGACGCCGGTCATTCTCATCTCGCTGATCACGGTGCCCGGCTGCTCGAACTCGAAGGCGTCGTCCCCACCTCAGAAAGTGGCGCAGCAGGCGGAGGAGTTGCCGCCGCCGTCGGCCACGCCTGACCCCGGGCCGACCCTCTCCCCCACTGCGCTTCCCGGTGTGTTACCCGGCAACCTCCTGATCGCCGATCGCGCGAACAACCAGGTGATCGAGGTGACGGCCGACCGCAGACTCGTCTGGGAGTTCCCACGGCCGGGCGATCTACAGCCTGGCCAACACTTTCGCTGGCCTGACGATGCCTTCTACGCGCCCGATGGAAAATCGATCGTCGTCAACGAAGAGGAATCGCACGCCATCGTGCTGATCGATTACGCCACGCACCGCATCGTCTGGCAGTACGGTGTGTCGGAACGTCATGGGTCGGCGAAGGGCTACCTGAACGGTCCGGATGACGCCTACATGTGGCCGGACGGCAGCATCGGGGTCGCCGACATCCGGAATTGCCGACTGATCCTGATCGACCAGGCCTCCAAGGCGATCAAGGCCCAGCTCGGCCGGACCGGATATTGCGCGCACAACCCGCCGAAAAGCTTTGGCCTGCCTAACGGCGACACGCCGCTCGACAACGGCCACGTCCTGACGACCGAGATTCTGGGCAGCTGGGTCAGTGAGCTTGGCTGGGACGGGACCCTTTATTGGACGGTGCGCGCGCCGGGGATCCGCTATCCCTCGGACGCGCAGATGCTGCCGGACGGCAACATTCTGCTCGTCGACTACTCGCGTCCGGGGCAGATCCTGATCATGACCCGGCAGGGCAAACCGGTCTGGCGCTACGCACCGCGATCTGGCCCGGCCATGCTGGACCATCCCTCGCTTGCGATCGAGCTGAGCAACGGTCTGATCGCCCTCAACGACGACTTTCGCCACCGGGTGCTCGTCATCGATCCCAAGACCGACACGATCGTGTGGCAGTACGGGATCAATGACCGCCGCGGGCGGACGGACGGATTGCTGTTCATCCCCGACGGCATCGATATCAAGCCCGTGGACTGGGGCGCCGGCTAGAAGCTGCGCGTCAGGCGCCACCCGGGATCCGGGCCGTTGATCGCGGTCGCCGTCACGAGCGGGACTTCGGCCCGATGCGCGCCAGCCTCGATGAACAAGGTGCCAACCCGCGAACCAGCCGGCAAGGCGGCGGGTAGTTCGTCGAGCGTGGTGCGCCGCACGACCGTCGCACCGTCGAGGAGCACCCAGGCGATTGATTGATCCGCCACGACCGCGCCCGCCTCGCCCCACAGGGTCTGGTAGCGGGCTACGACCTCGCTGCGGTGGACGACAGAGCGCAGATGCAAGGCGGGGCTGAGCGCGTGCAAGAGGGCGTTCGTCGCGGTGAACGCCCCCGCCAGAGCATTGGGCTGCCCCATTACCGCCCCGTAGATCCGCGCCGGCGCGCCGTCGATACTCAGGTCGGCTGCCACCGCGAAGCATCCACCAGCCTGGTCGGTGTGGCCGGTCTTGATGCCGACCACCCCGCCCTGTCCGAGCAGCGTGTCGAGGTTATGGACCACGCCCGCCACCGGCAGGGTGGCCTGCGGCTGGGCCACAATCTCCGCGAACACCGGCTGACGCATCGCGACCCGCGCCAGCGTGACCAGATCTGAGGGGATGCTGACGCTCAACGGCGAGAACCCGCTGACGTCCACGTAATGCGTGGCGCTCATCCCCAGCGCCGCCGCGCGCATATTCATCCGATTGACAAAGGTGGCAGGATCGCCGAGATCCCACTTCGCGAGCATGTCGGCGTAGTTGCTGGCCGACGGCAGCAGCACGCCCTGCAGCAGCTGGTACTGGTTGAGTTGCTCACCAGCGGTGACAGGAAGCACCGACTCATTCTGGTTTCGCTCCGCCCGAAAGGTGGCGACGTCGGCCTGCGCCACGGTGATCACCGGGCCCGGCTGCGCGAGGGCCAGTGGGTGATCCTCGAGCACGACCAGGGCCGTCATCATCTTGGCCGTGCTGGCCATCGGGACCGGTGATGGGCCGCCCGAGGTCCCAATCACGCCAGCGCCCTCCAGGTAGAGGGCAGCCTGCCCAGCCGCGGGCCAGGGCAGTGCAGGCGCGGTTCCCAGCCGCTCCGAGGCCGCAACCACCGAGGTCGCCGCGGTCGGGGGCAGCGGCCGGAAGTACTGGAAGGCGCCAGCCGCCAGCACCAACGCGAGCAGGTACGGAAGTGGACGGCGAACGAGTGAATTCTGCCCTAGCGCCAGGCGATCGGGGGCCCGAGCGTGGGCTCTGCCAGGGTGACGATCTCGCCCGGCTTTGGGAACCGTTTCAGCTTCACCTTGCTGAAGATGAGCTGATCGTCGAGGGTGACTTCGAAACGGCCTTTACTTCCCGAGCGTAAGGACAGGTCGATCATGATCGGCGCCCATGCCCCGAGAATCTCAGCCGCCAGACCGACGGCCTGCTCCAGGTAGTTTCAGGGAACGCAGTATTCGATCGTGACGCGATGCTTGGGATCGAGCATCAGCCAAGCGTATCAGCGGTTACGGCCGATCCGTCCCAGGTGCGTGTCCTGGAAGCCGGTCGGCAGCTTGAGCCCATAGCCGAGCATGCGGTCGGCGCCGATGTGACCAATCCAGATCACCGCCACGTCCACCGCGAACGATGCCCCGCCGATGAGCCCGACCGCGGCGAGAACGCCGGGCAGCAGCCAGGTGTGTCCCAGGTTGTAGACGGCGGCGCCAAGCCTCGGTCCAGCGATGTACCCGAGCATGAAGAGATCCGGCGCCAGGATCAGCAGGATGTACCAGAGCCACGGTCCTGCCAACTTCCAGTAGATGAGCACCGAGAGCACGAGCAACACGCCGCCTTCGAGCCGTTGCAACGTCATCGGGTCGGTAAGAAAAGAGAGGCCTTCTCGGTTGGGCCGGCTCATGCCGCATCGACCTCAGGGCGTCCGAACGGCCGCAGGTCGACCGGCGAGTGCGCGCAGCAGGCGCTCCGTCACGCTGCCGATCCCGTAGGTCTCGTTGAGTTTCGCCAACGCGGCGGGGTCGGTTGCCTTGGTCGGCCGCATCGCCTTCGGCGTCGGTACCGGCGCGACGCTGACCGGGACGCCAACTCGCCTCGCCCGCTGGATGTAGGCATTGGCGGCTTCGCCAAGCTTTCCACTGGCCACGATGCCGTCCAGATCTTTGAACCGCCGAACGAGCTGCGCGGCCGTCTTCTCCCCCACGCCCGGCACGCCGGGCAGACCGTCCGACGGATCGCCGCGCAGCACGGCAAAGTCGCCGTAGGAGCGGCCCGGAATGCTGTAGCGACGCTCGACTTCCGCTTCGTCGACGACGAGCAAGCGGCCGATCCCTTGCTGGGTGTACAGGACGCAGACATCGGGATCCGCAACCAGCGCAAAGAGATCGCGGTCACCGGTGACGATCTCAACTTTGCCGGTGATCTTCGGCAGGATGGATGCGATCACGTCTTCCGCCTCGAACCCCTCCGCGCCGATGACCTCGACGCCGATCGCCGCCAGCACCGCGAGGATGATCGGCTCTTGTGGTTCGAGCTCCGCTGGCATGTTGCCCTGAATCAAGCGATGCGTTTTGTAGCTCGGAAGGACATCGACCCGGAACTTCGGGCGCCAGTCCTTATCGGTCGCCACCACAATGGCACGGGGCTTCCGATCGGTGACGAGCCGCCCCAGCATGTCGAGGAAGCCGCGCACGGCGTTGACCGGCTGACCGTCGGGGGCCTTGAAGGCGGTCACTGGGATGCCGAAGAACGCCCGAAACATCACGCTCGACCCATCGATCAGCAGCCAGTCAGTTGCCATGTGGACTATCCGGACGAGGCGACCGCGGCCGGTGGCTTGACTGCCGCCTCGAGCTGCGCGCCTAGCGACAGGATGCTGTATTCGTCCCTTGGAGCGCCGACCAGCTGGATGCCGATCGGCAGTCCGGCCTTCGATTGGGCCAGTGGAAGGCTGATCGCGGGCTGGCCCGTGCAATTGAAAGGGTGCGTAAAGCTCAACCAGTCGAGAAACTCATCCGATGCCGTGTTGACGTCCTGCCCGAGCGCGCCGATTTTCGGAGCCGGATACGTCAAGGTCGGCGTGATGAGCACGTCGATCTGGTCCCAGGTCGCGATCAACTTGCGCGCCTGCTGGTGCAGTTCGGTCAGCGCCCGGAGGTAGTCCACGGCGCTCGACATCGGCGCGGCCTCGAACATTCGCTGGTTCAGAGGATCGAGCCGTTGCGGTTGGGTGATCGGCAGAGTGCCGACCGACGTGACCGCAAGGATCTGGATCAGCGGGCGAAACCCACCGAGGTCCGGTTTGACGCGGGTCACCCGATGCCCCAGCCGTGCCAGCTCGGCCGCCACGGACTCGACCGCCGCGGCGACCTCGGGGTCGACGTCAGCCGGCGCATCGATGGTCCAAGCGAGCCGCAGACTCGGCGCCTGGCGCCGGGCCGCCGGCAGGAAGGGCTCCAGGATCTCGGCCCAGTAGGGATCGCCAGCCAGGTGCCCGCTCATCGCATCGAGGCCGAGCGCCGCGTCGGCGACCGTCCTCGCGATCACGCCGCTGGTGCTGAGACCCGCCCAGTCCTCACCAAAGATCGGTCCGCTGGAGATGCGTCCGCGCGATGGTTTCAATCCAACCACCCCGCAGCAGGAGGCAGGGATGCGGATCGAACCACCACCATCGCCGCCATGGCTCAAGGCGCACAGGCCGGCGGCGACCGCCGCTGCGGCGCCACCGCTCGAGCCGCCGGCGGTCCTGGTCTTATCGACGGGATTTCGCGCCGGCGGGAACATCGGGCCTTCGGTCACCGGGCGAGTCCCGAACTCCGGCGCATTTGTCTTTCCCAGAATGGCAGCGCCCTCATCTTTCAGCCGGCCAATGGCGAAGCCGTCGAGCGGCGCGATCGACTTCTCGAAGTGAAGCGACCCGAGGCTGTTGCGATAACCGGCAAGCGACGCCGTTTCCTTGATCGAGATCGGGACGCCCTCGAGCAGACCCCGCGGCTCGCCCCGCGTGATGCGTTTTTCGGCGGCGGCCGCCTGACTCTCTGCCAGGTCCCGGGTCAGCAGGACGTAGGCGTTGAGCTCCGGGTCGATGCGCGCGATGCGGTCGTAGTAAAGGGCAACCAGCTCAGCTGGCTTGATGGTTCGCTCCGCGATCGCGCGTGCCTGCTCCAATGCCGGCTTGAATGCCCAAGCGTCATCGATCACCCGCTAACTGTATCGGCTCTACTGCCAGTGCCAGGACGAAAGGATCGCCGCGAAATCGCTGTCGCGCAGCCGGTCGAACTCGCTCGGGTCCGACGCCATCTCGACGATGTACGTTTTGCTGCCGTAGTCGATGAAGAGCAGCTGACCGCTGTACTTCGATCCGTGGAAGTCGACGCTCAGCGCCGGCGCACCGGCGACGGTACTCCGCGTCAGTCCGCTTAGCGTGCCGGGCACGTTGACCCGGCCGCTCCGCAGGACTGGATCCCAGCCCGCCTCGATGGTCGAGAGGGGTATCGACTGGCCTACGTCGGCAACGACGAACTCCGGCTTCACCCCGTTGGTGCTGTTGAGGCCGGCGAGCGCCAGCACCGGCGTCGCCATCGTTGTCGTCACCGCGCTGCCCTCTGCCCAGCCCTTCGGAACCTTGACCGAAAAGACACCATCGGATGACGTTACCGGGCCGAGTGCCCCGGTGACCTTCAGGCCGAGGACCATAAGGCCGACCACGGCGATCACAGCAAGCGCGCCGGCGCCGATGAGGAGCCACACCGGCCAGCTGATCCCGGACGAGCGCGACTGGGCGGGCGCCGGAAACGGCGCGTCCACGCGCGGCCCCGCTGTGGAAAGGCCGCTATCGCGCGGCCCCGGTGTGGAAAGGGCGCGCGGACCATCATCGGCTGCGTTGGCCGAGGCCCTGTTATCCGCCCCCACGAGACGAGTGTGGCACTTTGGGCATACGGACTCGCCGTTCGCGTACCACGTCCAGCAGGTGCGGCAGACAGCGCGGCTCAAGACTGACCCCCGCTGAAGCAACGCGACCATCCCGGAATCCCGTCACCCGGGGCAATGGCTTGAAAAAAGCTAACAGCCCGCCAGAAGTCCTGGCGGGCTGTTAATGAAGGGGGTTCGGGTTAGCGAGACTCGAGGGCCACTTCGGCGTCGATTTCCTTCTGCGCCTCGGCCGGCGTCGGCGCCGGGACGGCCTCAACGCCGATCTCCAACTTGACCTCGTCACCGAGGATGAAGCCGCCGGCTTCCAGCCCCTGGTTCCAGGTCAGGTTGTAGTCCTTGCGGTTCAGCTTGGTCTCCGCGTCGAAGCTCACACGGCGATTGCCCCACGGGTCCTTGCCCTCGCCGTTGAAGCTGGCGGTCAGCGCCACTTCCTTGGTGATGCCGTGGATGTTCAGGTCACCGATCACCTTGAAGCTCGCGGGGTCCGTGCCCTCAATTCGCTTGCTCTTGAACGTGATGGTTGGATAATTCGCGACGTCAAAATGTCCGTCGGCGCTGCGCAGGTGGTTGTCGCGCATCTCCACCCCGGTATCGATACTGGCGGCGTCTAGAACGACGTCGACCTTGGCCGTGCTGAGGACATTGTTGTCGACCTCGAGCCAGCCCTCTTTGATCTTCATCTGGCCGCGCACCTTCGACATCATGTGACGGATCGTAAACGTGACGCTACTGTGGTAGACGTCAAATGCCCACTTCATTCTTCTGTATTTCCTCCGGTCTTTTCAAATTCGTTGCAGATGCAACTACCTCTTAGCCAACAGTTGGATGCGAGAATCTATTCCACATGGCTCCGAAGCTCAAACCGGTCGAAATGCGGGCCTGGCGCGCCTTCCTCGACGCGCAGGCCTCGTTACTGCGGCGACTGGGGGCCGACCTGGTCCAGGAAGAGGACATCACGCTTGCCGAATACGATGTCCTGGTCCAGCTTAGCTTTGCTGCCGACGGCCGCCTGCGGATGACCGAGCTGTCGGATCGCGTCCGCCTCAGCCCCAGCGGTCTGACGCGGCTGGTCGACCGCCTGGTCCGCGGTGGGCTCGTCAAACGAGGCCGCTGCGCCTCCGACCGAAGGGGAAGTTTCGCGATCTTGACGCCGACCGGCAAAGCCCGTCTGCGACACGCCTCGCCGGTCCACCTCCGGGGGATTCGCGAGCACTTCTCCAAGCGCCTGTCGGCGGCCCAACTCGCGGCCGTCGCCGATGCCCTCGAGCCACTTGGGCGCGACATGCCGCCTGGCGTAAGCTCGAATTAATGAGACTCGGCCGGACCGTTTTGCGTTTTCTGCTTTTCGGCGCGATCAGCGCAATCCTGATCGCACTCATGGCCCGGATGTCGGAGCAGATCCTCGGCCGGCGCCGACGCGAGGGACACCTCACCCCGAAGGACTTCGAGCGCGCCCAGGAGGTCGCGGACGCTTATGAATCGGAGTTCATCGAGCTGGATCGAACCGTCCTGCCCGGGATCTCCATCCGCTCCTAGCCGTGCTGCGTCACGTCGCTCTCTTCCGTTGGAAGCCTGAAACGACGGCCGCGGATGTGTCCAAAGTCGAGGCCGCTTTGCACCAACTCCCCAGCAAGATCCCGTGCATCCTCGCCTACCGTTTCGGTCGCGACGTTGGCGTCCAGGATGGCAACGCCGACTTTGCGCTGGTGGCGGACTTTACGGACCAAGAGGGGCTCGCCACCTACGCCAACCACCCCGATCATCTGGCCGTTCTGCAGAATCTGATCCGGCCGATCATGGCGGAGCGCGAAGCGATCCAGTACGTCATCGACCATTCCGATTGAAAGCCCCCACCCTGACACGGGCCGTCGTTCGGACGACCGTTGCGAACAGCTGGTCGTGGATGCGCCTCGACCTTCTCCTGCGATTGGTCCCGCTCACACTGATCCCCCTTCTGTTCAGCTGGCTGACGGGAATGCCGCTGCGCAACTTCGGCTTGGTGATCACCCATCCACTGCGCGATCTCCTGGTGGCGATCCCCCTCAGCCTCGCCACGTTTGTGGTCGCCGCGGCTTTTGCCGCCTACCTTTCCCGGCGCAGCGGACGCCAGTTCGTTCCCACCAAGCCAGACCTGCTGGTACAAAGCGCCTACTACCTGCTCCTCAATGCCCCGATCGAGGAATTGTTCTTTCGCGGATTTCTCCAGGGAAGCCTGGCTCGATGGTGGAACGCGCCGGTGCTCGCCCTGCTCGTCGTCACCGTAGTCTTCGGTGGTTACCACTTTCTCGATCGCTGGGGCTGGCGTCCCGTGGCCGGTGCCACGGCGGCAGGTCTTACCCTTGGCCTGATTTATCTGTTGCAGCCGTCGCCCCCGTCGCTACTCGCGCCGGTGCTGGTCCACGCGGCGATCACCTGCGGCTTCCTGAGCCTAGGCCCCTACCTTATGTATCGCTGGGGTACTGCGGTGCCCGCGACGCCTTAGCCTTCTTCGGGCTGGCCCAACCACTCCCGCTGCTTGTAGCCCCAGTGATGCCGAGCGTAGATCCTGCGGAGGGTGCCGGATCGGCTGCGCGTCACCAGGGATTCGGTCTCGGCCCAGTTCATGTGGTACTTGACGCCTTGCAGCACCTCGCCGTCGGTGACGCCTGTGGCGGCGAAGAAGACGTCGTCGCTGCGGACGAGGTCGTCGATGCCAAGCACGCGATCGAACTTTGCGCCAGCGGCTTCTGCCTTCTCCCTTTCTTCAGGGCTGCGGGCGTAGAGCTTGCACTGGATCTCGCCCCCGAGGCATTTCAGCGCGGCGGCGGCGAGCACCGCCTCGGGTGATCCGCCGATCCCCATCAGGAGGTCAAGCCCGCTGCCATCGATCGCCGTCATCACGGCACCCGCCACGTCGCCGTCGCTGATCAGCTTGATGCGGGCCCCCGTGTCGCGAACTTCTTTGATCAACCCCTCGTGGCGCGGGCGGTCGAGGATGATAACGGTCAGGTTGCTGACGCGCATGCGCTTCGCTCTCGCGACTCGCTGTAGGTTCACTGCGACCGGATCATTGATGTTCAGCGAGCCGGCGGCATCGGCCCCGGTCGCGATCTTGTGCATGTAATGGACGTGCTTGGCGTCGTAGAGCGAGCCGCGCCCGGCCGCCATCGCCACCACCGAGATCGCATTCGGCAATCCCTTCGAGAGCAAGGTGGTGCCGTCGATCGGGTCGACGGCGACGTCGACCTGCGGCGGTTCGCCGGTACCGATCTTCTCCCCGATGTAGAGCATCGGCGCCTCATCCTTCTCGCCTTCGCCAATGACGACCACGCCATCCATCGGGATCATGCCGAGCGCGCGCCGCATGGCATCAACCGCCGCGCCGTCGGCCGTGTTCTTATCACCCCGACCCATCCAGCGAGCGCTCGCCAGCGCTCCCGCCTCGGTGACGCGAACCAGCTCGAGAGCCAGGTTGCGGCTGATCTCGGCCGATACACCCTCGGCGGCGCGAAGTGGCCGAGCCATCAGAGCGCCCGGAACGGTCTCAATGGACCTTTCGGCACGGAGCTTCGGTTGCTACGCTTGCGGTGTTCCGGCATGGCACCCCCGCCGCTACTTTAGCTGGGCGACCGCCGGAGGGGAGGGAATTGGAAACGACGAGCCCGCCGCCGGCCACGGTTCCCTCGTGGACCCAATGGGGATCGATTCGTGGCATCCGAGCCGTGATGCAGACCTTTCTGATCTTTCCGCTGATGGGCGCCTTCTCGCCGCTCACCGTCATCGACCGCTACCGGGTCAAGTCCATCAAGGGCGGCGCGGTCTTCGTCTCCAACCACAGCAGCGCCCTAGATGCGGTGGTGATGCTGCAGGCGCTCCCCACCCGTTTCCGATTCCGCGCCTTCGTGGTCGCCGCCGCCGACTCCATCTTCAAGCGCAAATGGGAAGCGATCCTGACGCAGCTCTTGATCAACACCTTTCCGATTCCGCGCGCGGGCGGCGCTCGACCAGCCCTCGACCGCTTGAAGCAACATCTGGCCCGTCGCTGGTCGGTTGTGATCTTTCCGGAGGGCACGCTCTCGCGGACGGGCAACATCGGGACCTTCAAGAAGGGCGCCGCGATCCTTGCCATCGACGCCGGAGTGCCGATCGTCCCCGCCTACATCGACGGCCTCTACGAGGTCTTTCCACGCTTTCGTCGGATCCCACGCCGGCACGCGGCGACTATTACGTTTGGCGATCCGCTTTACCCGCAAACCGGCGAGGATTACGACACCTTCATCGCCCGGGTCGAGCAAGCGGTCCGGACGCTCGCCGGGCCCAAAGGTCTCATCCGTGATGAGCCAGCGCCAACCGGCTCGAGCTCAGCCGAAGGCTCCAACTACTGGTACTGACGTCTTATTGAACTCATATGGCCCGCTCATGAGGGCTTCAACTTCAGCCCGCAGGATTGAGTGTCATGGACGCGCGCGACGCCTGGCGAACCACCCTTCCCGCCTTCGCGGCGGTGGTCATCATCACCGTTTTCGTGCTGCTGTCGATCTCCGGCTACCTCATCCTGAGCGCGAGCTAACTCTCAGGCCGCCTTCGTCAGCAGGGCGAGCAGGCCCCGTTCCTCGGCGGAGAGCTTGTAGGGATCCTCGTCGTCTCTTTCCTTGATCGGCTTCAGGCGGCCTGCAAGGTACGCGGCGATCACCGCCGGATGGATGTAGCCCTTCTTGCAGACCGCGGGGGTGTTGCCGAGCTCGTCCGCAACCCGGGCGATTGCCCGCACCAGCTCCTGCTTCGCCCCCTGCGTCTCCGGTTCTCTTAAGGTTTCGCGGAGGAATCGGGCCGCGAGGATAGTGCCGGCCCAGGTGCGGAAGTCCTTGGCGGTGAAGTCCTCGCCAGTGATCTCCCTCAGGTAGTCGTTGACATCGGTCGACTCGATCGCCTTCGGCTCCCCGTCTTCATCGATGTACTGGAACAGCTCCTGGCCGGGGATCTCGAGAAAGCGCTTGATGGTCCGTGCCAGCCGCCGATCGTGAAGGCTCACTCGATGGTGCTTTCCGCTCTTACCCCGAAAGGCAAAGCGCACCTCCGAGCCGATTACATCGACGTGGCGGTTGCGCAGCGTCGTCAATCCATAGGAGCCGTTCTCCTTTCGGTACTCCTCGTTGCCTACACGGATACGGGTTTCTTCGAGCAGGCGGACCACGGTCGCGAGCACCTTCTCTTTAGGCGTGCTGGAACGCTCGAGGTGCTGGTCGGTCCGCTCTCGGATCCGGGGTAACGCTTCAGCGAAGGCCAGCATGTGGTCGTACTTGACCGCGTCCCGGACCTCCCGCCAGCGCGCGTGATAGCGATATTGCTTCCGCCCACCTGCATCCCGCCCAGTCGCTTGCAGGTGGCCGCGGGGGTCGGGGCAGATCCACACGTCCGTCCACGCCGGCGGGATGGCCAGGCTCTTGATCCGCCGGATCGTCTCCGCATCGCGGATGGTCACCCCGTCCGCGATGTAGGTGAACGCCTTCGCGACACGTTTCCGTCGGACGCCTGGACCCTGGTCGGATCCATACCGCAGGCCAGCCGCCCGGGCTGAGTCGACCGGGTCGACCAGCCCGCCCGGATCTACCGAGGCGGGCAGTTGCCAGGTTTCCGCTAGCGCTAGCGCCATTCGACGGTTTGACTACTTCCCATCGTCGACCCACGATAAATGATAGCATCAATATCAGCTACCCCTTAGCGGAGGTGAAAGCTTGGCGCGTCTGATCTGGGCCCTCGTGGCCGTTCTCCTCGTCCTCTGGCTCCTTGGCCTCATTGCCAATGTCGGCGGCAACCTGATCTTTCTGTTCCTGCTGCTGGCGATCGTGGGTATTCTCTACAACCTGCTCGCGGGCGGAATGTACGGTGGCACCCGCCCTCACCATCACACCACCGAGGACACACCAGTCGAGCATCCCGACGTCTGAAAGGGCGCGTCGCGGTGCGAAAAGCGGCCGGTGGGCTGCTTTTTTTATGGGCCGAGGGCGTCTACAATTTCCCCAGCCGGCCGCCTACAATTGCCGGCCGCCCTGGAGGTGGGGAATGGACGACAGCGAGTTCCTGAACCTGCTCACCCGCATTCATGACGAGGTTCTCGATGTGGTCAAAGAGCAGCATCCGACGCACGAGCAATTTGCCGCCTGGCTCCTGGGTCAGATCGAAGGGCGCCTTCGGATGCGGATTGGCACCGTCAAGACCTGAGCGCAAGCTTCTGGTCAACCGGATTCGCTGCCCCGTGACGTTCTAGGCATCGTGGCTACTTCGCCGCAACCACTTGGCGGAAGCGCAGCCGAGGGCTGGACGCTCAAGCAGATCGCGAACGAGATCCCGCTGACGGCGTCCGCCCGAGAGGTGATCGAGCTGGCACAGCGATTGGCGACCGCCAGCGGCAGCGCCCGCACCGAGCCAACTCACGTGCTAGCGGCGATCGTCTTGTCGCCGCGTAACCCGGCCCACAAGGCGATGGTCGCGCTCAACGTCAACCTGGAGTCCCTCCGCAGCGCATCGGAATGGCGGGATCTTGACCCAGCGGGCCCGGCGGCGCCAGCGCCCATCGGTCCTGCCGCCCGCTACCTGCTGATCAACGCGCATCGCGAGGCAGAGCAGATCGGTCATTACCGCGTGGACGCCTTGCACCTGCTCTTGGCACTCCTCTACAAGGATTCGACGACGACTGCGCAGCGGCTGGAGGCGGCGGGCCTGAGCATCTATGCCATCCGGCAGTACCTCACGACGCCCGGGTCGACGCCGAAGGATGCGCGGCAACGACCGCTCCCAAAGCTCGACGGTGCGGTGCGCGTCAGCCCGGTCTTCGGCATTCCGGTAGGAGCGATGCTGCTGGGCGGCGTGGGCCTGTGGTCAGGGGCGGCACCAAGCCTGACGTTGCCGCTTACCGTCCTGTTCGTGGTTGGCGGCTGGGTGACCTCTCTCTGCATCCACGAGTTCGGCCACGCGTTCATCGCCTACCTCGGTGGCGACCGCTCGGTGGCCTCCGCCGGGTATCTCTCATTGAACCCGCTGAAGTACATCCATCCATTGCTGAGCATCGGGCTGCCGGTCGTCTTCCTCCTGCTCGGCGGCATCGGCATCCCCGGAGGTGCGGTCTACCTGAACGAGCAGGCCATTCGCAACAACCGGTGGCGAAGCCTCGCCTCGGCAGCGGGCCCTATATCCAACCTCCTCTTTGCCCTCTTGGTCGGCTGGCCATTCCTCGTGTTCCAGGGCGCCATGTCGTTCGGCAACGAGCAATTCTGGGCCGCGCTTGCCTTCCTCGTGTTCGTGGAGCTCAGCGCCGTGGTCTTGAACCTGATCCCGATTCCACCCTTCGACGGGTTTGGAATCATCGCGCCGTGGCTCTCGATCGATCTACGAATCCTTGCCAGCCGCCTCGGGATGCTGCCACTCCTCGTACTGTTCTTCCTGCTCTGGCAGGGCGGACCGGTGAGCACCACGTTCTGGAACTTCGTGTACGGACTGGCGGGCGTGCTGAGCATCCCACCGGACCTGGTTTTCCTGGGCCACCAGCAGTTCCTTCCTTGAGCTTCGCCGCAACTTCTCACCGCTGCCGGCGTTAAGGCGGTCATGGGCGTCTTCACCTGGCTGGATCGGCTGGTTGCTCGAGTACCGCTGGTCGTCGCCGTGGCTCTGCCCATCACCGTTTTCCTTGTCGTAGATCTGGCAATCCAGCTAATCACCCTCGGGGCTTGGGGCGGCACCGGCTCATTCGTGCGATGGGAATGGTCGGCCATCGTTGCGCCTCTCTTCGCCTTCATCCCGGGGTATTTCGTTGCCATCGTGGCGGTGTCCGCGCAGATGAAGCGGTCGGGTTGGTGGCGACTGCTCGATTCAAACCGATCGCTCGATACGATCCGCTCGTTGCCCTGGCGCGAGTTCGAGCGGCTCGTCGCGGCCGGCTTCACGGCGACGGGTTGGTCAGCTGAGCTGGTCGGCCAGCGTGGCCCTGACGGTGGTACTGATCTCTTGCTGCGGAAGGGAAAGCAACGCGCGATCGTCCAGTGCAAGCAGCGACGATTTCCCGGCGGATACGTTGACGTACGCGAGGTCCGTGAGTTCGCGGGAGTGATCACCGCCGGCAAATTGATGAAAGGCTTCTTCGTGACGTCGGGCGTCTTTACGCCGGAGGCCACCGAGTTTGCCGAGAAGATCCCGCAGCTCGAGTTGATCGACGGCGCGGAGCTTCTGGTCATGTTTGGGCACTGCCCGAAGTGCCGCGCATCGATCGAGCCGAAGCATGGGAAATACGGCGTCTTCTTGAGTTGCGTTCGCTACCCCGAGTGCGACGGGGCCCTCAACCTCGCCGCCTGACGCGACTACACTCAGCGCGTGATCCGGGAGCGGGCAGAGACAAGGGCCCTGCAGTCGCTCGACACCGATGCCTGCATCGGGCTGGCGCAGGACCTCGTGAGGGTCCCCTCCATCACGGGTGACGAGCGCGCGGTGCAGGATCTTGTTGCGCTGATGCTCGAGGAGGCCGGCCTTGCGGTCGATCGTTTCGAGGCCGATGTCGATCGGCTGAAAGCGCACCCGCGTTTTCCGGGCATGGAGGTGGAGCGCACCGAAGCCGTGCTGGTCGCGGGCATCCTGGGACAGAAGGGCGAGCGCTCACTCATCCTCAACGGTCACGTCGACGTCGTTCCCCCCGGCGACCGGCAGGCGTGGCACGCGTCCCCCTGGTCGGCGCACATCCAGGCTGGCCGCCTCTACGGCCGAGGAGCCTGCGACATGAAGGCCGGGCTGGCGGTCGCGATCACGGCGGCGGCGGCGTTGAAGAAGAGCGGTATGCCACTGCGCGGCCGCCTGATCGTCCAGAGTGTCGTCGGCGAAGAGGACGGTGGCATCGGCACGTTCGCCATGGCGCAGCGCGGCTACCGGGCGGATGCCGCATACGTGCTGGAACCCACGCGCCTTCGCATCATCCCGGCGCAGGCCGGCGCACTATCGTTCCGGCTGCGCATCCGCGGCCAGTCGGCACACGCCTCCGTTCGCTACCAGGGCATCAGCGCCATCGAGAAGTTCGAGCTGGTCGAAGCTCGACTCCGGCAATTGGAGCGCTCGCTCAACCAAGAGCCGCATCCACTGTTCAGGCATTACCCGATCGCCTATCCGTTGAGCATCGGTCGGCTGCGGGCGGGGTCGTGGTCGTCGACCGTCCCGGACGATTTGGAGTGCGAGGGACGGGTCGGCGTTCCGGTTGGGACGGCCTCCGCCGAGGTGCGGCGCCAGTTTGCCGCGGCGATTGCCGACGTTGCGCAGCGCGATGCGTGGCTGATGGAGCATCCGCCGCAGTTCGAGTGGCACGGCGGGCAGTTCGATGCCGTCGAGGTTGATCCAGAGATCCCGGCCTTCATGGCGCTCAAGGCGGCGCACGCCGAAGAGTTCGGGGTCGAGCCCGAGCCGGACGGCGCCCCCTACGGCTCCGACATGCGGCTCCTGGTCCACGAAGCGGAAACGCCGGCGATCCTCTACGGCCCGGGTGACATCAAGCAGGCGCACTCAACCGATGAGTGGATCTCGGTCGACGAGATCGTCCGGGCCGCGCGCGTCGTGACCGCGGCCGCCGCCCGATATCTCGCAAGCTAACTTAGACTTCATCGCTGTGACTACACCGGTTTTTGGTTCGTCGATCCGCCGCGTCGAAGATCCACACCTGATTCGCGGTGCCGGGCGTTACGTCGACGACCTGCAGCCCGCCAACTGCCTGCACCTGGTGTTTCTACGAAGTCATCTCGCCCACGCCAGCATCGGCCGCCTCGACCTCGCCGCGGCGCGAAAGGCCAAGGGCGTCGTGGCGGCCTGGTCGGCTGCGGACCTCAAGAACCTGAAACCACTCCGGATCGAAGCGGGGGTCGAAGGCATGGCGCTCCCCGAGCGTCCCGTGCTGTCGAGCGGTCGGGTCCGACACGCCGGCGAGGCGGTCGCGATGCTGGTCGCGGAATCGCTGGCCGAGGCGCGCGACGCCCTCGAACTGATCGAGCTGGACCTCGAGCCGCTGCCGGTGGTCACCGACATGGAGCGCGCGCTCCAGGAGGGCGCGCCTCTCCTTTACCCGGAGCTTGGTAGCAACGTCGCCTTCCGCAAGGAGTTGAAGCGGGGGGCGGTCAAACGCTCCTTCGACCAGGCTGAGGTCGTCGTCCGGGAGCGCCTCGTCAACCAACGCTTGATCCCCGCCCCCCTCGAGCCGCGTGGCGCCTTGGCGTGGATGGACCGCGAGCGCCTGACCGTACAGGTTTCATCGCAATCGACCTACGGCGTCCGCGACACCGTCGCCGAGTGCCTCGGACTCGAGGAGGACAAGGTTCGCGTCATCGTCGAGGACGTAGGGGGCGGCTTTGGGAGTAAAGGCGGATCCATGGGCGAGGAGATTGCCGTCGCGGAGGCCGCTCGGCGCCTCGGCCGACCCGTCAAGTGGATCGAGGAACGCTGGGAGAACTGCGCCGTGACCTGGCACGGGCGCGGTCAACTGCAAGAGATCGAGCTTGCGGCCAAGCGGGACGGCACCGTCCTCGCCATCCGGTCGCGCATCCTCGCCGATATGGGTGGTCACCTCGAGGTCTACAGCGCCTTCATTCCCCTCGTCACCCCGGACCTGCAGACGGGGTGCTACCGCATCCCGGCGTCGCAGAGCAGCGTCATGGGTGTCTACACGAACACCGCCCCGACGGGCCCGTATCGGGGCGCCGGCCGGCCGGAGGCGGCGTTCTTGATCGAGCGGATGATGGACCGGCTCGCCGGAGAACTGGGCATCGATCCGATCGAGCTGCGCCTGCGGAATTTCATCAGCTCGTCCGAATTTCCCTACACGAACGCAGGGAAGCTGACCTACGACAGTGGGGACTATGCGGGAACTTTGCGGCGGTTGGTGGAGGTGGCCGGTTACCGGCAGCTGCGCGAGGCCCAAAGTCGGGCTCGTGACGACGGGAAGCTGCAGGGGATCGGCATCGCGACCTACGTCGAGATTGCGGCCGGGACCGAGGCCGACCAGGCCACCGTGCGCCTCGAGTCCGATGGAATGATCACCGTCATCACCGGCTCCACCCCCCACGGCCAGGGGCATCAGACCACCTGGGCCCAAATCGCGGCCGACCAGTTCGGGGTCTCGGTCGATCGGATCAAGGTCGTCTTCGGCGACAGCGACCTCCCGGCGTACGCGATCGGCACCTTCGGAAGTCGGAGCGCGGCGCTGTCCGGTTCGGCGGTTCACGAAACGGTGGCGGCGCTGACCACCCAACTACGCGCGTTAGCGGCCGCCGCCTTCGAGGCCGCCGCAGCCGATGTTGTCCTCGAGGCCGGCCGGTTGCAGGTCCGCGGGGTGCCGGCGCGCGCGATGTCGCTCCAACAGCTCGCCACCTGGGCGATCGAAGCCGGGCGTCAGCCGGAGCTCTCGGCCAACAGGGAGTTCGAGGCGCCCGCCGAGGTCTTTCCCTTTGGCGCGCACCTGGCGCACGTCGAGGTCGACCGTGAGACCGGCGCGGTCAGGGTCCTCCGCTACGTCGCGGTCGACGACTGCGGCCCCGTCATCAACCCGATGATCGTTGACGGGCAGGTTCACGGCGCGATCGCACAAGGCCTCGCCCAGGCACTCTTCGAAGGCGTCGTCTACGACGAGGAAGGGCAACTCCTGACCGGCAACCTGACCACCTACCTCCTCCCCACCGCGGCCGACCTGCCGATGTTCGAAACCGAGCGAACCGTGACCCCCAGCCCTAACAACCCGCTGGGCGTCAAAGGCATTGGGGAAGGTGGGACGACCGGATCAACCCCGGCGGTCGCGAATGCCGTGATGGACGCGCTCCGCCCCCTCGGGATCCATCAGCTCGAGATGCCGCTCTCGCCCTTTCGAATCTGGTCCGCGATCAAGGAACGCTCTTAGATCATCGCGCCGGTCACAGTGACCGGCTGGATCTTGAGGGTGACGCGGTGCTCGTCCGGTTCCAGCTCACGGAATTTCTTGCCCGTGTAGCGCTCGGACAGGTGGTCGATGAACTCGTGCTGCGGATCCGGGATCAGGCTGACCAGGCGGCCGCGGATTTGGGCGTAGCGGTCGGGCACCTTCGGATCGACGAGCAGCATGGTGAGCTCGGGGTCGCGTTGGAGATTCTTCGGCCAGGAGCGATTGGTGTTGCTGTTCAGCCAGATGAAGCCGTCTTTGAGCTCGAACCACACGGGGTTCAATTGCACCGACCCGTCGACCCGCTTGGTCGCAACGACGACCGGGATCGGCAAGGCCGCCAGCTTCTGGACCGCAGGACTCAGCGCCGACGCGATGTTACCTCCGGCCATCGATCGCCCCGGTGACGCGCAACGGCTCGATCTGGATGGTGATCCGGCCGGTACGCGGGCCCTGGTAATCCTTCTTCAGGTACCGATGGGATAGGTGGTTGATGTGGTCGCCACCCTTGTCTTCGGCCCAATTGACCATCCGCCCCTCCACCTGCGCCCAGCGAAACATTTCCTTCGGGTCGATCAGCAGGAGCGTGACGCGTGGGTCGCGCTGGAGGTGTTTGAACCAACCGCGATTCGTGCCGCCGTTGATCCAGAACGATCCGTCTTTCTGCTCGAACCACACGGGCACCATCTCGACGCTGCCGTCCTTGCGATTGGTCCCGATGATTACCGGAAATACCTCCTGGGTGAAAGCCTCCATTTTCGGACTGAGCTCGACCGCCATCAGACCACCTCCCACTTGAATAGCCGAGTCGCCAGCACCACCGCGATGGCGAGCCACACGAAGATGCCGAGCATGTCACCTCGGATCGCCCACAGGGAGGCACCGTCGACGCTGATGCTGCGCAGCGCATCTGAGACATACGTCAGCGGCGAATACTGCGTGACGGTCTGCAGCCAGTCCGGCATGTTGGAGCGCGAGAAGAAAATGCCGGAGAGAAACATCAAGGGCAGGGACACGAGGTTGGCGATCGGCGCTGCGGTCTCCTCACTCTTGGATGCCCCGGAGATGGCCAGGCCCATCGCCAGAAAGATGCCGCCGCCGATGATGCCGACGATCAGCAGGTAGAGCACGTTGCCCGCGAAGTGAAAATGCAGGAGAAAGTAGCCCACCGCCAGCAAGACGACGATCTGCAGCGCAACGGTCGTCATCCGGGTGACCAGCTGCGAGAAAAAGAAATCGCGAACCCGCATCGGCGTGGCCATCAGGCGCCGGAGAATGCCGCGCTGCTTCCACTGGACGAAGGTGAAGACGACGCCGAACAGCCCCGTTTGCATGATCGACAGCGCGATCATCCCCGGCACCAGGAAGTCCACATAGGTCACGTTGCGACTCTGCACCGGCTTGGAATCCAGCGTCAGGGCCGGCGTGATGCCGGCGAACGCGAACGAGGCGCGATCGACGAACTGATTCATGATCGCGATCGCGACCTGCGAATTCTGCGGATTGCCCTGGTTGTAATAGGCGGTGATCGCGGTCGAGCCCTGGCCGATCGATGCCGGCAGCACGGCGACTAGATCCCGGCTCCCCTGTTGCAGCTCGTGCTTCTCGCTGTCGAGGCCGCCGGTGTGCAGCTTGACGGCCTTGATGCCTTTGAGGCTGCTGATGATCGTACTGCTGACCTGGTTGTGCGCCTGGTCGACGACGCCGATATTGACGCTGGGGGTGCCGCTCCCGAAGTTGATCAGGCCGAAGATCCCCATGATCATCAGCGGCACCAGCAGGCTGAAGAAGATGGCGCCGCGGTTGCGGAAATACGCCTTCAGCGACGACCAGGTCAGCATGACGAAGGGACTGCGCGTCACGTCAGCTTTCGCGCAACCCGTGCCCGGTCATGTCGAGGAAGACATCCTCGAGATTCGCCGAGCGCTCCACCCGATCCTTGTGGAACCCCTTGTCGAGCAGCCGCTGGATCAGGGTGTCGGGGGGCTCCATCGCCAGGATCTTGCCGTGGTCCATAATCGCGACCCGGTCGCAGAGCGTTTCGGCCTCATCCATGTAATGAGTGGTCAGGAAAATGGTCCGTCCTTCCGACCGGATCGATTCCGCCAGCTCCCACAGGTTGCGACGCGCTTGCGGATCGAGGCCGGTCGTGGGCTCGTCGAGGAAGAGGATCTGCGGCTCGTTGACGAGCGCCGTCGCGATGCTGAAGCGCTGCTTCTGGCCGCCCGACAGCTTGGTGACCGTCGAGCGCGCCTTCTCGGTGAGGTCTACCTTCTTCAGGATCGCCATCGCGTCGACCGTGCGATGGTAGAGCGCCCCGAACATGTCGAGCAGCTCGATCAGGCTCAGGCCATCGAAGAACGCCGAGGATTGCAGCTGCACACCGATCAGGCTCTTGACCTTGTCCGGATCCTTCCGGACGTCGATCCCGGCGACCAGCGCCTGGCCTTCGTCCGCGCCGCGTAGGCCCTCGAGGATCTCGACCGTGGTCGTCTTGCCAGCACCGTTGGGGCCGAGCAGTCCGAAGATCTCGCGCTCCTTGACCCTGAACGAGATGCCGTCAACCGCCACCAGGCTCCCGTACCGTTTTCGCAATCCGTCGACGACGATCGCGAACCCCTGTGACTGGGTGCTAAGACCGGAATCTCCTGTTCGCGTGCCCACGCTCATGCCCGAGACATTATCGCCGCTGCTGGTGTTCGCCCTCAGGTCTCAGATCGCAGACGCACCGAGCGCGCGTGCCACGGCAGCGCTTCGAGCCGCGCCAGCACATCGGTGACCGCGGCGATGGCTTCGATGCCGCGGGGATCGATTGCCTGCACCTGGATCGCGCGCCCAAAGTCGCGTACACCGAGCGCGCCGAAGCTTCGAGCGGCGCCGCCGGTGGGGAGCACATGATTGGCCCCGGTCGCGTAATCACCGGCGGCCGGCGGCGCATATGGCCCTACGAAAACCGAGCCAGCCGCCATCACCTGCGCAAGCCAGCGCCGCGCCTCACGACAGGCGAGCGTCAGGTGCTCAGGGGCGAAGTCATTGGCAAAGGCGATCGCCTCGGCGAGGGTCTCGCAATGGAAGCCTCTGACCTGCCCCCCGGGCATATCCTCGAGCACCGCGGCGTCCGCCGGTGCGGTTGTCACCAAGACCGCGATCGCATCGGGCGAATGCTCGGCCTGGGCGCGGAGGTCGGCGGCCAGCCATTGCGGGTTGGCAGAGCCGTCACTGATGACGACGACTTCCGAAGGCCCCGCCGGCATGTCGATCGCGACGTCACCCACGACCTGTAGCTTGGCTGCCGTGACATAGGCATTGCCTGGGCCGACGATCTTGTCGACCCGGCGGATGCTCTCTGTCCCGTAGGCGAGCGCCGCGATCGCCTGGGCGCCCCCAATCGCATGGATCTCGGTGACGCCGGACAGCGCGGCAGCAGCGAGGATGGCGGGCGCGACCTGCCCGTCGCGCTGCGGCGGGGAGCAGAGCACGATCTCCGCGCAGCCGGCAATCCGCGCCGGCACCGCCATCATCGGGACTGACGACGGGTAAACGGTGCGGCCACCGGGCGCGTAGAGGCCGACTCGGCGGAAGGCACGCCATTCGCGCCACACCTGGACGCCCGGCGCGACGCTGACGGTCTCTTCGTGAAACTGCTGAGCCCGGTGAACCGCCTCGATGCGGCGGATGGCTTCGGTCAGCGCCTCACGAACGCTCTGCTCGAGCCGATCGAGCGCCACCTGCCAGGCCTCCTTGGGAACCCGGCTGGTCGTCAGGAGGACCCCGTCGTAGCGTTCGGTCAAGTCGAGGAGCGCGCGGTCCCCACCGTCCCGGACGGCGCCAAGGATGCCACCGACCTGATCCTGGATTTCTCCGGTCACGGGCCGGCGGCTCACCAGCTTCCGGTATGCCGCGCTCCCGCGCGCCGGAAGCCGAAGCAACTCGGTCATGGCGTCAGGGTCTTCTCGAAGATCACGATCTGCTCACCGGGGACGAAGGCGAGCTCCCGGTTGATCGCGAGCATGCCGGCGTTGTCGGCCCGATTGTCGGTATGCACGCGCTTGATCCCGTGGTCGGTGGCGTAGCGCGTCACCATCATCTTCAGGACGCGAGCGATCCCGCGTCGCCGGTAATCGCGCAGGACGCCGGTGTCGCCGACTTCGGCATCCTCGTCCGGACGGCGCGCGAGATAGGACAGTCCGACGATCCGGTCACCATCCCGAGCGACGAAGAATCCGTCGAGCAGCACCGAGGACCGCTCGAAGATGGTGCGCGTAAAGGTCTCCAGTGTCGGGTCCTCCCAGTTCACGTGCGGCTCATGGGGCATGTCCCGCCAGATTTGCACGGTTGCTCGATAAAGCTCCTCGCGCGCAGCGGGCGAGTCGATGGCCGGGAAGGCCACGATTTCAATCCCACCGGCTTCGAGGCGGCTTCGCAATGTCGTCAGTCCACTCAGGTCCACCGTAGAGGGCGTTTGGACGGAGGTTCGATAGCGTTCCAGCTCCACGTAGCCGCGCGCGCCGACGAACGGGAGGGCAACCGGAAGATTGCCCTCTCGGACCTCGGCTTCCACCCATCTCACGCCATTCGACGCGGCAAAACCTTCGACCTCGTCGGCCAGTCGAGCGCCAAGACCCTGGCGTCGATGCGCTGGAGCTACAGCGACCAGCCCCGCGGCACGGTCCTCATATCGCGAACCGTCTTCACTCAGTGCCGCCTCGGCCACTCCGGCCAGCGCCCCATCCGCAGCCCATGCTCCGAGCCGCAGGATCGGCTCGTCTGGCGGCCGCAGGCTGTCGTCGAACCGCAACGCCTCGACGTCGTCCTGCCAGTAGCGGACCTGGTTGACCAGGCTGAGCCACGACACCAGGTCCGCCGGCTCAACCGGCCGAATCACCGCGGCCGTACGCGGGCTGGCCATAAGGCTTGGAAGTGTACAGGCGGCGGTCGCGAAACCGCCGCCCGTATGATGCCGGATGATCTAGAATCCCGAGCCGGTCCCCCAGTCGACGCCGACGTTGCTCAAGTCGCCGTGCACCTGGTAGTGCTGGTTGGTACAACCGCTGAAGCCGTCGAGTTGCTTGACGGACCCATGCCACAGTGTGAATGAACCAAGGATCTCCTCGGGCGAGTAATTGATGACGGTGCTGAGGCGGAAGTGGCCGCGGGTGATGGCAACGGGCGTCGAGTTATTCGATAAAACCTGGTGCGTGACGTCGATGTACCAGGCGCCGGCGAGACTACCGGTCGCCTCGCCAACGAACTGTCCCTCGGTTTGCGTCGCATTCGGCGGCTCCGTGCCGTGGATCGAGTCGGTATAGGTGCTGCTGGCGGCCGCCGTAACGCTCATCACCAGGGTGGCACCAACGGGTTAGGCGTCGACTGAAACCAGCGCCTCTTCGAGGATGTCGAGACCGCGATCGAGTTCTTGCTCGCTGATGACCAGCGGGAACAACAGGCGGATCACATTGTCGTAAAGGCCGGCCTTGAGGAGCACCAGCCCGTGCGCGTGGCAGTACCGCAAAACGTCATTGGTCAGCGCTCCGGCGGGTTCGCGGGTTGCACGATCCGTGACCAGCTCCATCGCGACCATGGCGCCCAAACCGCGAACGTCGCCGACCTGCGGATGACGATCCTGCCAGCCGCGCATACGGGCCAACGCCCGATCGCCCAGCCCCTTACCGCGCTGCGGCAGCTTCTCGTCGATCAGCGCGTCGATGACCGCCAGCGCCGCGGCGCAGGCGACCGGGTTGCCGCCGAACGTCCCGCCGAGGCCGCCGGGGTTGGTCGCGTCCATCAGCTCGCTCCGACCGACCACCGCGCCCAGCGGCAGCCCGCCGCCGAGCGATTTCGCCAGGACGACCAGGTCGGGCTCGACCCCCGAGTGCTCGACCGCGAACATTTTTCCGGTCCTGCCAAACCCCGTCTGCACCTCGTCGGCGATCAGCGGGATTTGGTAATCGGTGCAGAGCGTACGCAGCGCCGGTAGGAAATCGGGCGGCGGCACCACGAAGCCCCCCTCCCCCTGGACCGGTTCGACCAGGATGCCGGCCACCCGATCCGCGCCAACGGTGGTCTTGAAGAGCTGTCGGACCGCCTCGACGCAGGCGCCGCCCAGACTCTCGGCCGACATCCCGGCGGGACGCCGGTACTCATACGGGTATGGCACCTGGTAGACCTCGGGCGCGTACGGCCCGAAGTTCTGCCGGTAGGGCGCGACCTTACCGGTCAGCGTCATCGACATCAGGGTGCGGCCATGGAAGGAATTGTGAAAGCTGATGATCGCCGGCCGTCCGGTTGCCTGGCGCACCACCTTGACGGCATTCTCGACCGCCTCGGCCCCGCTGTTGAGGAGCAAGGCTTTCTTTGGAAAAGCGCCCGGGACGATCTCGCAAAGCCGTCGGGCCAGGCGCACGTAGGCCTCCGGCATCATCACTGGGGCGCCCGAGTGGACCAGCCGATCGGCCTGCTCCTTGATGGCCTTGAGCACTTTGGGATGGCCGTGCCCGACATTCATCACGCTGATGCCGGTGGCGAAGTCGATGTAGGTCTGACCGTCGACGTCGGTCAGCGTCGCACCGTGACCGGATGCGGCGAAGACCGACATGGCGGACGACATGCCGCGCGGCAGGTAGCGATCCCGCTCTGCCTGGAGTTCCCTGGACCGTGGCCCTGGCCCCTCCCCCATCGGAGATATCCTAAGGGTCGCAGCGATATCCCGCTGCGGCTAGGAGGGTGGTTACAAAGATGGCAACGGCAGTGAAGCGGCGGGAGATGTTCATCGGCGGCGAGTGGGTACAGGGCTCGGGCAGCGAGGGTCAGCCGATCGTCAATCCGGCGACCGGCGAAACCATTGCGGAGGTGCCCAAAGGCACCGAGGCCGATGTCGACCGGGCCGTGAAGGCGGCCCGCAAGGCGTATACGGAGTGGTTCGAGACCACCCCACGCGAGCGCAGCGAGATGCTCCTGAAGCTGGCGGATGCGATCCTTGCCGATGCCGACGAGATGGCGAACATCGAGTCGGCCAACGTCGGCAAGCCTCGAGCGCTGTTCCTCTCGGAAGAGCTGTGGGTCTGTGCGGACAACCTGCGCTACTTTGCAGGGGCTGCCCGCATCCTCGAGGGGAAAGCCGCCGGCGAGTACATGCGCGGCTATACCAGCATGATCCGGCGCGAGCCGGTGGGCGTCGTCGGATCGATCGCCCCCTGGAACTACCCGCTGATGATGGCGATCTGGAAGATCGGCCCGGCGCTGGCAGCCGGCAACTGCGTCGTCCTCAAGCCCTCCGAGTGGACGCCGTTGACGGCGCTCCGGCTTGCGGAGCTCTCGGCCGACATCCTCCCCCCTGGTGTCTTCAACGTCATCACCGGTGACGGCGAGCCCGTTGGGGCCGGCATCGTCCGGCACCCCGGGGTCGACATGGTGTCGCTGACCGGCGACGTCGCGACCGGCAAAGAGGTGGCGAAGGCCGCATCCCAGACGCTCAAGCGCGTCCACCTGGAGCTGGGCGGCAAGGCGCCCGTGGTTGTCTTCGACGATGCCGACCTCGAGGCGGTCAACACCTGGGTCAAGGCCGCCGGCTTCTTCAACTCGGGCCAGGACTGCACCGCGGCCACGCGGGTCATCGCCGGGCCGAAGATTTACGACAACCTGCTGTCATCGCTGACCAAGACGGTGCAGTCGGTCAAGGTCGGCAATCCCCTGGAAGAAGGCATCGACATGGGCCCGATGGTCGCCAAGGAGCAGCTGGAGCGCGTCGAAGGGTTCGTCGACCGCGCCCGCGAGCGCGGTGCCAGGGTGTTGGTTGGCGGGGCGCCGATCCCCGGCCGGGGCTATTTCTACCAGCCGAGCCTGGTCACGGACGTCAAGCAGGACTCCGAGATCGTGCAGAAGGAAGTCTTCGGGCCGGTCGTCACCGTGCAGCGCTTCAAGGATGACAACGAGGCGATCGCCTGGGCGAACGACGTCCCCTACGGGCTGGCCGCTTCAGTCTGGACGCGCGACATCGGTCGGGCGATGAACGCCGCCCGCCGGCTGCAGTTCGGCACCGTCTGGATCAACACCCATATCCCGCTGGTCAGCGAGATGCCGCACGGCGGTTACAAGCAGAGCGGCTATGGCAAGGACCTGTCGATGTACTCACTCGAGGAGTACACGAACGTCAAGCACGTGATGACCGCCGTCGACTAAAACTGAAGGTCAGGACGGCCGAGGGCCGTCGGTCGTAACCTCGATCAGCGGGCTGTACTGCATCATCGTGTCGACGTCGCCGCGGTTCCAGTTACGCGCGACGCCCTCGAGAACCCGACGGCGCTCGACCGGTTCTGTAATCTCGCGCGCGGTTGCGGGCAGATCCGCCTTGATGCCGCGTTTCAGGTGGATGGTGAGGTTCGGATTCGAATCCAGGTTGGCGAGCCAGCCGCGGCGCGTTCGAGATGGTTGGCCGCTGATGTAGAGTCGCCCGTCGATGTTGTGAAGCACGATCTCGAGGCGGCGGGGCTCGCCGCTCTTGCGCCCGGTGGTCGTGATGTCAATCACCGATTGCGGTCTCGATAGCGCCTCGCGGACCTTCTCATCCACCGGCGGAGCTGCCATACGCTCTTTATACGGCTACGGCACCGCCGCCTGCTCTGCTACATCTTCAATCGCGGGAACCACGGCCCCCCGCCCAGAGACCAGCCCACCACTCTCCTGGGTCAGGCGCTGGGCAATGTAGACCGGGATCAAGCTGGCGAGCAGCAGGACGCTGGCGACCACGTTGACCACCGGCCGCTGGTTGGGCAACCGCAAATTATTGAAGATCCACTTGGGCAGCGTGATCTCGCTGCCCGAGGTGAAGTTGGTGACGATGATCTCGTCGAAGGACAGGGCGAACGCCAGCAGGCCGCCGGCCATCAAGGCGGTGCCGATGTTGGGCAGGATCACGTAGCGAAAGGTCTGGAAACCGTCCGCGCCGAGGTCGGAGGATGCTTCGACCAGCGAGGTGGAAGTGCGGCGAAGCCGGGCGATGACGTTGTTGTAGACGACCACTACGCAGAACGTGGCGTGACCGATGATGATCGTCCAGAGGCTGAACGACAACCCGATCAGCTGTCCGCCAAGGTTGATGGTGGAGTTGAGCGCCATCCCGGTGACGATGCCGGGGAGCGCCAGCGGCAGGATCAGCACAAATGAGACGGTCTCGCGCCCGAAGAACCGGTAACGATGCACGGCGAAGGCGGCCAGGCTGCCCAGGATCAGGGCAATAGTCGTGGCGCCGAGACCGGCCTTGAGCGACGTGACCAGCGCCGTTCGGACATCCGCGTTGTTCCAGGTCGCTACGAACCACCGTGTCGACAGCCCGGGCAGCGGCCAGGCCTGTGACCGGGCGGGGTTGAAGGCGTAGAGCATGATCACCAGCAGCGGCACATAAAGGAAAAGCAGGACGAGGCCGCTGACCACACGCATGCCAATCCGTACCGAGCGAGGCTCGATCAGCCGGTCGCGGCTCATAGCGCCTCGAACGCCTTCAGCTGCCGGGCGATCAGCAGATAGATGCCCATCACCAGCGCAGGCACGACGGCATACGCCGCAGCGAAGGGAATGTTGTTGGCGATGCCGACGCTCTGGTAGATGACGTTGCCGATGAACTCGGTATCGCCCACGAGGTCGGGCGCGATGTAGTCGCCAAGGGTCAAGGAGAAGGCAAAGATCGAGCCGGCCACAATGCCCGGGAAGGCGATCGGCAGGATCACCCGTCGAAACGTGGTGCGCCAGCGCGCTCCCAGGTCGGTGGACGCCTCGATCAGCGAGTTGGGAATCCGTTCCAGGGCGGCGTAGACCGGCAACGCCACGTACGGGAGCCAGAGGTAGGAGAAGACGATCCACAGGCTCCAGCGGGAGAAGCCGAGGTTGACCGAACCCAGGTGCACCTGGTGGAGCGACCAGTTGAGCACGCCGTCACCGGAGAGGATGGTGCGCCAGGCGTAGACCCGGACGAGGTAACTCGACCACAACGGGAGCACCATCGAGAGCAAGAGGAGGGTGCGGATCCGTGGTGTCGCAATTCGTGCCGCGTAGTAGGCGATCGGGATCGCCAACACGATATCGGTCACCGTGACGGCCAGCGCGATGCCGACGGTCCGAATGGCGATCGTCCGGTAGACGTCCTCCTGCACCAGGAACTGGTAGTTCGTCAGCCCCCAACTCTGAACGATGGCGCCGGTGACCGAGTCCTGGCGCCAGAACGAGGTGATGAAGAGCAGACCGAGCGAACCGAGGTAGATGACGACCATCCAGAGCAGCACCGGTCCGAGCAGCAGCCCGAGCCGCGCCGCCGGAACTCGATACAAGAAGCCACCGATCGCGTGCCGCAAACGGCGGACGGCGCTGGGGGGAGGGGCCGCGAGCCTCTCCCCCGCTCGAATCAGGGTCTCCGCCATCCCTTACTTCGTTCCGCGGACCTCCTGCCACTTCTGCGACCAGATGGTGTAGTCGGTGCAGGTCGCGCCGCGACTGTCGCCGCATTCCTGCAGCGGCGTCTTCCAGAGCGCGATGTTCTTGAGGAAGGTGTTGTCGCCGCAGTGGTAGTCACTATCGGCGGTGGCGCCGATGTGCTGGCGAAGCAAATCGCATGCCTTGGCATTGCTCGGCGTCGCACCGTAGAACTCGGCGACCTGGTCCTGGACGGCCGGCGTTTCCGTCCACTTCATCCAGAGGTACATGCAGTTCGGGTGCTGCGCGTGCGAGGAGATCATCCAGGTGTCGGCCCACCCGGTTGCGCCTTCGGAGGGCACGACCGCGGCGACCGGCTTGTTCTCGCTCTTGAGGAAGCTGACCTGGTAGGGCCAGGCGGTGCCAATGACCATATCGCCACTGCTGAAGGGATCGGTCTCGTCAGTGGTGGCCGCCCAGTACTTCTTGATCAAGGGCGCCTGCTGCTTGAGCAGCGCGATCGCGGCATCCAGCTGCTTGGTCGTGAGCTCATAGACGTCAGTGATGCCGAGGCTCGTGTTGTGGGCCTTGAGATAGAGGGCGGCATCGGCGATGAAGATCGCACTGTCGTAGGCGGCCACCTTGCCCTTGTAGGGCGAGTTCGCATCCCAGGTGTCTTTCCAGCTAGTCGGCGCCGGCTTGACCACCGTCGTGTTGTACATGAGCACGTTCGGACCGTACATGTAGGGGACGCCGTAGTGATGACCGTTGATGGTGTTGTGTCGCGGCGATTGCAGCGACTGGATGACGTCCTTGAAATCCGGAATCAAGTTGACGTTGACCTCGGCGACATCGCCGTGAGCAATCAGGCGGTTGGTCGCGTCACCGCTGGCCGACACGCCGTCGTACTGGCCACCGGTCTGGCGCATCAGGGTCACCATTTCATCGGAGGTGTCGGCGAACTTCACGTTGATCGTGCAGCCCGTTGCAGTCTGAAAGGGGGTCACCCAGTCAACCTTGGGATCCGTCTTGCCACTCTCGACGTAGCCCGTCCAGGCGATCAGGTTGAGGGCGCCCTCCCCTGCTCCGATGGTCTGTTTCAGGTTCGACCCCGGCTGCGCGGTCGACGTTCCTCCACACGCCGCCAGCAGGAGCATCGCCCCCACTGCCGTGACGAGATTCGCTCGATATCGCTTCATCCGATCTCCTCCTTCTTCTGATCGCCGCCGGCCGTCGCAATCACCCGGCTGTGCTGCCGGTTCCAGAACAGGCGCACGCGACGGCCGCGCGCCTGGAGCACGTCCATCGACGACATTGTGAGGTTTTGCTGGAGCACGACGAGCTCGCCGCCGGCCTCCAGGTCGACGACATAGCGGGTAAAGGCGCCAACATAGACGACATCGCGAACGACGCCGACCGCCATTACCTCATCCGGATGGGGTCGGTCGTCTGGAGATCCCAGGCGGATCTTTTCCGGCCGCACTGTGATCGCCTGCGGGCTGCCGGTGATCGCCAGGGCGGCATCTCCGGAGAGGACGTTGGAGGCGCCAACAAAGCCGGCGACGAAGCCGGTCGCCGGCCTCTCGTATACCTCGGCCGGGCTGCCGACCTGCTCCACCCGTCCCTGGTTCATCACCGCCATGCGGTCGCTCATCGTCAAAGCTTCCTCCTGGTCATGCGTCACGTAAATAAATGTCATCGACAGCCGCTCCTGGATCGATTTGAGCTCGATCTGCATCGCCTGACGAAGCTTGAGATCGAGCGCGCCGAGCGGCTCATCGAGAAGCAGGACGCGGGGTTGGTTCACCAGGGCGCGGGCAAGCGCGACGCGCTGCCGCTGGCCACCCGAGAGTTCGCCAGGCTTGCGCCGGTCGAGCCGCTCCAATCGCATCATGCGCAGGGCTTCGCCGACGCGGCGCCGACGGTCGGCGCGACCGATGCCTTTGACGACGAGCCCGTACTCGACGTTGTCATGAACCGACATATGCGGGAAGAGGGCGTAGTCCTGAAACACGGTGTTGACGTCGCGTTCGTATGCCGGTAGGCCGGCAACGTCCTGGCCATGGAGCAGGATCCGGCCCGCCGTCGGCTCCTCGAAACCGGCGATCATGCGCAAGCAGGTGGTCTTGCCACACCCCGAGGGCCCGAGGAGCGAGAAGAACTCTCCCTCACGGACCTCGAGATCGACGCCGGCCACGGCGACGACGTCGCCGAAGGTCTTGCGCAGCCCTTCGAGCCGGACCTCAGCGGGAGCAGGGGCAGCCTCAGGCCGGCTAGCGGCCGTCAGTGGATCCATGGGGCGGTAAGCCGTCGACTGCAGCAAGGCTGGCTACCGCTCCCTCCTCCTCCCCCTGAACTCATGTATCGGCTGATCGCGCTGGGCTTGGGAGCAAACTAACCGACCCTCTTCGCTTTGTCAATCCGCTTGCGCGATTTGGCGGGGTCGTGTAGGTTTACCGGGACAGTCCGCCGTCTTTACTGTTTGCGGCGGAGAGAGGGAGGAACACATGGCTCGTATCCCGCTGCTGCGCAAGCTTCAGGCGCTCTACCAGGACTTTGCGGAAGCGGAGCGATCAGGCAAACCGGTCGAGCAGGTCCAGGAGGAGCGGCGGCAAGGAGCCTGGACGCGGCGGGACTTCATAAAAGCAACCGGCGCCACGGTTGGCGCAGCCGCCTTCACAGGACCAATCGCCGCCTTTGCTGGCCAGGCGCCGCGGATCGCCATCATCGGCGGGGGCATCTCTGGCTTGAACGCGGCGCTGACGCTCTTCGATGCGGGCTACACCTCGACCATCTATGAGGCATCTGACCGTGTGGGCGGCCGCATGCACTCTGATACCACCAGCTGGCTCAACGGCCAGGTCAGCGAGCACTGCGGTGAGCTGATCGATACCAAGCACAAGACAATCCAGGGACTGGCCAAACGGTTCGGCTTTGGGCTAACCGACCTCCTGGCTGCGGAGCCGGTCATGTCGACCGATACTTACTACTTCTTCGGCAAGTACTATCCCGATGACCAGGCGAACAATGACTTCAAGCCCGTCTACAACCAGGTGCACTCGGACGCCAACGCGACCGGCTTCCCGACCCTGTACAACAGCTCGACGGCCCGCGGGCGTGAACTCGACCAGATGAGCCTCTACCAATACATCCAGTCCTACGTCCGGGGAGGCCACGACTCACCCATGGGCCGCCTGCTTGACGTCGCCTACAACACCGAATACGGCGGGGACAGTAAAGAGCAGAGCTCGCTCAACCTGATCTACCTGCTCGCCTACCAGCCGCAGCCCGGGGACTTCCGGATCTTCGGCGCCTCTGACGAGCGATACCACGTAACGGGCGGCAATGAGCAGGTGCCGCGGGCGATCGCGAACTACCTGCCGGCCGGCAGCGTTCAGCGGAACACGGCCCTCACGGGGATTCTGCTGAACGCCAACGGGACATACAAGCTCAGTTTCAGGGGACCATCGGGCGGCTTCACGACGGTCGCCGATCGGGTGATCATGGCCATTCCGTTTTCAGTGTTGCGGACGATTCTGACCAGCAGCCAGGCTTACGTGCACGCGGGGTTCGACAGTCTCAAGCATACGGCCATCACGCAGCTCGGCTATGGCTCGAACAGCAAACTCCATTTGCAGTTCAAGAGCCGGCTCTGGAATACCAGCGGACCATGGGGCATCAGCACTGGATATACCTTCACCGACGGCGGCTACCAGAATTCGTGGGACGTTTCGCGCGGGCAGGGCAACCTGCAGACCGATCCGGGGATCCTGGTCAACTACACCGGCGGCAGCGTCGGCCTGACGTTCAATGATCCAACCCAGGTCCAGGCTTACGCGACTCGTTTCCTCGGCAAGCTCGAGCCCGTCTTCCCGGGCATCACGGCGCTCTGGAACGGCCGGGCAACCGTCGACTATCCCTTCGGCAACCCCTACCTGCTCGGCTCCTATTCCTTCTGGAAAGTGGGCCAGTACACCCAGTTCAGCGGCTACGAGAAGGCGCGCCAGCCGTTCCCGAACGGCAAGTGCCATTTCGCCGGTGAGCATTGCTCGATCAACTTCCAGGGTTACATGGAGGGCGGTGCCGAAGAAGGCGCTCGCGCGGCGAACGAGATCCTCAGCGATTACAAGGCGGGCGTCTTTCCCTAGCCACCGTCGTAGTCTGGAAAGTAGCGCTGAATCACCGAAAGATCGAACTCTTTGAGGATCGACGCTTTCGGCTCGCGTTCGAGCAGGAAGGCAAAGCTATCCCGCACGAGATCTTCAGCCAAACGGCCGCGGCCCCAGCGGTCGAGGTCCTTGCGCGACACACGAACCAGGTGCTGGCTCGCCCCGGTCGCGTCCGAGACACGGACGATGCACCGATATCCGTCCCCTACGGCCTCGCAGCGCGCCACGACCGGCATGAACTTTAGACTCCTCCCATGGCAGTGAAATTTGGCGTCTTCGTCCCGCAAGGCTGGCGCATGGACCTGGCGCAGATCAAGGACCCCGTTGAAAAGTATGAGGCGATGACGAAGGTGGCGCAGGCCGCCGATCGCGGTCCGTGGGACGCCGTCTGGGTCTACGACCACTTCCATACGGTGCCGGAACCGACACTGGAGACGACCTTCGAATGCTGGACGATCACCTCAACGCTGGTGCGAGACACAAAGCGCGTGCGCGTCGGCCAGATGGTCGGGTGCAACGGCTACCGCAACCCGGCGCTCTACGCCAAGATCGCCTCCACCGTGGACGTCGCCAGCCACGGGCGACTGAATGCCGGGATCGGCGCCGGCTGGTACGAGCACGAATGGCGGGCCTACGGGTACGGCTTTCCCGAGCTCAAAGAACGGATGGGAATGTTCAAGGAGGCCTGCGAGATCATCCACCGAATGTGGACCGAGGACTCCCCCGTGTTCAAGGGAAAGTACTACACGATCGACCGGCCGATCAACGAGCCGAAGGGCGTCCAGAAGCCGCATCCACCGCTGTGGATCGGGGGGTCCGGCGAGCGCGTCACGCTCAAGTTGGTCGCGCAGTATGGGGACGCCTGCAACGTCGGCGGCGATCCCGACACCATCCGCCACAAGCTCGGCGTGCTCCGCCAGCACTGTGAGACGGTCGGCCGCAACTACGACGACATCGTCAAGTCGGCGGAGGCGGAAGTGCTCGTGATCGGCAGGCCCGAAGACCCCGAGCGGGCGAGGGCCAAAGCCCGCGGCTACGAGGGCTTCCGCGAAGGGACGCTGATCGCCGACGCCGACAGGGTGGCGGAGCACCTGCGGACCTTGATCGAGGCCGGCATCGACTATTTCATCATCTACATCCCGGGCGTCGCCTATGACCTGGAGCCTCTCCACCGGTTCGAAACTGAGGTCATTCCGCAACTCGCTGGCGCGACCCCGGTACACTCGACCACGGGATGACGATCAGCGAGCCGACCGTCTACATCGACTTCCTCTGTCCCTGGGCATATCGCGGGTCGATGTGGCTGGCCGAGGTCGAGAAAGCCGGCCGGATCCGGCCCCGCTTTGCGTTCTTTTCGCTGAGCCAGAACCACCAGGCCCATGAAGGCTCGCCCACCCCGCCCGTCTGGGAGCGCGATCCGCAAGCGCAAGGGTTACCCGCTTTCCTGGCGGCGACCGCCGCCCGCGCCCAGGGCGCCGAGCTCGGGGATCGCTTCCGGCTCGCCCTCCAGCGCGCCCGCCATGAGGACCACCTGCCGCTGGATCAGCACGCGACGCATCGGGTGATCGTCGAGCGGGCCGGACTCGAGGTCGCACGCTGGGAGGAAGACGTCAAGGCGGCGGATTTCACGACGCTGGCAAAAGAGCACTCGGAGGCGGTACGGCGTGGCGTGTTCGGTGTGCCGACACTCGTCTGGCCCGAAGGCCGGAGTTACTACCTGAAAATCACCGATCTCATCCCGCCGGATCGGGCGGTCCCGCTGTACGACGCCATCGAAACGGTGCATCGCTTTGGTGAAGTGATCGAGATCAAGACACCCGAGTCCGAGGGAACGCTCGCCGCCTAGTCAACCTCGAACATCACGTCGTCGAGGTAACAGTACATCCAGTTCTCGCCGCGCTCGAGCGACTTGACGATCGGATGGCCGGTGGCGTGGAAGTGCTTGGTGGCGTGCTTGTTCTTCGACGAGTCACAGCAGCCAACGTGACCGCAGACCTCGCACAAGCGGAGGTGGACCCAGGCGTCCCCCATCTTCAGACATTCCTCGCAGCCCTTGGTTTTCGGCCGCGGATTGACAATCAACTCCAGATGCGTACAGACCTGTGTCGTGGCCAACGTCCTTCCTCCTTTTTGGCTAAGCCGGCGTCGCCAGCTGGTTGGCGGTTTCAAACTGCCGGTGATACAGTCGCGCGTACAACCCATTCTGCTTGAGCAGGTCGGCGTGGCGCCCCTGCTCCACCAGCGCGCCGTGCTCCATCACCAGGATGATGTCGGCCGCGAGGATGGTGGACAGCCGGTGCGCGATAACGAGCGACGTGCGGCCCTCGAAGAGCGGCCGCAACGCCACCTGGATCAGGTGCTCGGACTCCGAGTCGAGGTTCGAGGTCGCCTCGTCCAGGATCAGCACCCGCGGATTCTTGAGGATGACGCGGGCGATCGCGACCCGCTGCTTCTCACCGCCGCTCAGCCGATGGCCGCGCTCACCAACCACGGTGTCATAACCATCAGGCAGAGACGCGATGAAATCGTGAATGTAGGCCGCCTTCGCGGCCGCGATCATCTCGCCTTCCGTCGCATCGGGCCTGGCATAGAGAAGGTTGTCACGGATGGAGGTGTGGAAGAGGAACGTGTCCTGGAAGACCATCCCGACCTGGCTGCCGAGTGACTCGAGCGTGAGATCGCGAACGTCGTTCCCGTCCAGCCGAATCGCGCCCAGCTGCGGATCGTAGAAGCGAGGCAGCAGGCTGGTGATGGTGGTCTTGCCCGCTCCGGTCGGGCCGACCAGCGCCGCCAGCTGACCGGGCTCGATGGTGAAGGACACATTCTTGACCGCCGGCCGATCGCTCGTTCCGTAGCGGAACGTCACCTGGTCGAACCGAACCTGCCCACGCGCCTGCTCGAGATGGAGCGCCTGTGGTTTCTGACCGATCGTGACCGGCAGATCCATGTACTCGAAGATGCGTTGGAAGAGGGCGAGTGAGCCGACCACATTGACCTGCATGTTGGCTAGCGAGCCGACCGGCCCGTAAAGGCGTCCCAGCAGCACGGTCGCAAATGTGACGACGGTGCCGAGGGATTCCTGGCCGGTCACGACGAGATACCCGCCGAACAGCCAGAGCACGGCCGGACCGGCTGTCCCGAGCACGCCCATCAGCATGAAAAACCAGCGGCCGATCATCGACTGCCGGATGTTGAGCAGGCGCAGGTCGTCGTTGAGCCGGCGGAAGCGCAGCGTCTCGGCCGATTGCCGCACGAACGCCTTGACCAGCTGCATGCCGGAAATACCCAGGGTCTCCTGCATGTAGGCAGTTATCTCCGAAAGTTTTCCCTGCGTCGCCTTGCGCGCCTGGAAGGTCGCCTTGCCGACGCGGAGGGTCGGCAGGAGGAAGGCCGGCAGCACGACGAGCGCCGCGATCGTCAGCTTCCAGTCGAGCGCGAACATCAGGACGACGGTGCTCGCCAGGATGACGACGTTGTTGACGAGGCTGAAGATGGTGTCGGACACCACGCTCTGGACCCCATTGACGTCGTTGCTCAGCCGGGACATCACGTCGCCCGTCCGGGTCGCGGTGAAGAAGGCGATCGACTGCTTGAGCACCCGGTCGAACAGCTGGTTGCGCAGGTCGAACATGATGCTCTGGCTGATCCGGTTGCTGAAAAACGACTGCAGCACGCCGATCAGCCCGCCGACCACCGACGCGCCGACCAGGATGCCGATCAGGGTGGCGACGTACCCGAACTGGCCATGTGAGCCGGTCAGGTAGTTGATCAGGTCCTTAGTGACGATCGCGGGGACCAGCCCCAGGGCTGCCGTCGCGCCGATGCAGGCGAGGACGACCAGCGCCAGCCGCCAGTACGGGATGAAGTAGCTGAAGACGCGCTTGAGCAGCGGCCACTCGAGCTTGACCCCGGGTTCCGGCTCGTGAAAGCCGCCATGCCACCAATACATGCTGGTTAGCCTACCCAGCCACGACTGGTTTCAACGGCCCCCGAGACCCCACCCTACCCTCCCCCAGAGGGGGAGGGGACACGTGCTATGCAAGGGAGAGATTCAGCCAGGGACTTCGCCGAGGGTTGCCCGGACCTCCTTTACCTCACCCGCCCTGACCACGCCGAACGTATGGGTTGAGTCGGCGTCGAGCGCACGTAAAACGGCGAAGAGCGCGTCCAAGCGTCCAAGGAGCGGATCGCCGTTCACCGTGACGAGGGTGTCCCCCTGGAGGATTCCGGCCTTATGGGCTGGCCCATCCGGCTCGACGGTGACGACCAGCAGCCCGCTCTCCTGTCCAAGTCCCAGTGTGTCGGTCAGGCGGATCGGCTGGACGCCGACGCCGAGATAGGCGGTACGGATCCGACTGTGGGTGCGCAGGCTCTCAGCCACCCGTTCCGCGATCCCCACCGGTAGCGCGAGGCTGACGCCGCGCCCATAGTTCCAGCTGTTGATCCCGATCACACGGCCCTCCGTGTCCACGAGTGGGCCGCCGGAGAACCCGGGCAACAGTTGGGCCGTCGACTGGATCAGTAAAAGGCGCTGGCCGCCACGCCAGCTCCGAAACTCGCCCGAAAAGCCGCTGACGATCCCAATCGTGACCTGGTGCTCGCTGGCGTTGCCGAGCGCAAGCACAATATGGCCTGTACGGACGTCCTCCGAGCGTCCGCGGGGCGCGGGTGCCGCTCGGAGCCCTTCGGTTCGTAACACCGCAATGTCGGTTGCACGATCACGGCCGAGCACCGTGGCTTTTACCGTGGTGGGAGGACCGGTCACCAGAATGTTGCCGTCCTCCTCGATCACGTGCTCCGCGGTGACCACCAGGTTGTCCGCCCAGATAATCCCGGTGGCCGGGCGTCCGTGGCGGGCATCGACCCGCACGACGCTAGGGCCGAGGCGCCCGACGAGCTCAGCGATATCCCGCGAAAGGTCGGACAGCGTTCCCATGCCCTCCACGCTAGCGCACTGATCGATCGGCGCGATCACCCGGAGGTCCGGGACGCGAGCCGCCCATTAGAGCAGGTGTAACGGTTTGCTGCGAGGCCGCGTTCTTACCTCAGATTCATCCAATCCGAGATCATCTGAAGGAGTACGACGTCATGCAAGCCTTGAGGGGTACGCTCGCCACGCGTGGAATTCTGATCATCATCGGCGCCTTGATCGCGATCGCGGCATCGGCGGTAACGGCGGTGGCCGTCCGGGCCGGCGCGGCGGGATCGACGCAGACCTCGGTCGGAGCCGGCGGTGTTGCCGGACCACGGGACACGGTCACCGTTGTCGGCGAAGGAACCCAGAATGCGACGCCGGACAACGCCTTGATCAGCATGGGCGTGTTGACCAGGCAGAGCACGGCGGCAGATGCGATGAACGCCGCCAACAGCGAGATGACCGCACTGCTGAAGGCGATCAAGGGCCAAGGAGTCCTGGACGCCGACATCCAGACGACCGGCATCAACGTCTATCAAGAAAACCAGTACAACGTGATCGGTTATCGGGCGGGAAATACGGTCAACGTCAAGATCCATCACATCGCCAATATTGGCACCGTCCTGGGGGCGGCCCAGGGAGCCGTGGGCAACGACATCCAGATCAACGGCATCACGCTGCAATTGAGCGATAACACCAACCAGCTGAAGGGTGCGCGACAAGGGGCGATGAATGCGGCGGCGGATCGTGCCAAGGAATGGGCGAACCTCGCCGGGCGTCACCTCGGCAAGGTGCTCTCGGTTTCAGAGGTCATCGGCGGCAGCTCAGGCTACTCGCCATGCGGCGCCGGCGGCCAATGCGGCGGCGGGGGCGGCGGGGCGCCCGTGCAGGCCGGCCAGATGAACGTCACGGTCGACGTGGCGGTCGTCTACGAGCTCAACGACTAACGCTCAGGCGAGGTGTGCCGCGACTTCCTCATGACAGTCGGGGCACTCTTCCTCCGGGCCCGGCGCATGATCGGCGTGCTTCGACTCCATCGGATATTGGGCCGCGCGCCAGGCTGCCAAACCGCCGCGTAATGCCCACGCCTGCCGCCCTTGCTGTCGGAGAAATTGCGCCACACGGGCGCTGGTACCCTCGTCGGGTCAGGTGCAATAGGCGATGATCTCGCGATCGGCAGGCAGGCTCTCGAAGTGTCTCAGGATCTCCGCCGCCGGCCGGGCTCCCTGCAGACCGCGGGTGATCGGTTCTGGCGGGATCCGAATTGCGCCTGGGATCCGGTGGCTTACGGCCGGATACACCAGCGAGCTGGTCACATCGAGCGGGATGGCCTCGCCTGCGTCGAACTTGGCCTTCGCGGCGGCCGGATCGACCCGCGGCGCGATCATCATCGGCGTGGTTCGGGCGGCAATTCGGGCAACAGCCAGGGAAGCGCTTCGGACATTGGCCGCACCAGCGTGACGTAATGCGGATGATCGATCTTGTCTCGCGCGACGATGGCGAGCGCCGCCGCGAGCAGGGCGCGCTCAGCTTTGTGACCAACGTCACCATGCTCGGCTTTCCAGTCTTCGAGCGACGTCCGACGCTCGGTGAGGTCGAGGATGCGCTTGCGCGCGTCGTCCCACTGCGGTCCGCGATCGCTCTTCTCGAGGGCGCGGAGCGCCGCGCGTTCGGCCTCGTGGAAGCGCTCCATGATCCGCGGATCTTCATGCCGATCCCAGCCCCAGGCGGCCCGCTCGATTCCGGCCGGTGAGAGCACTCGCGCGTCCGCGATCAGGCGGTCGAGCCCTTCTTCTTTCGCGCCATACCCTTCGGCGTCCACTGCCATATCGCTTGCCTAGTCTAGAGCGTCATCGCTAGACGAGGATCCAGCCGAGTCCGATCGACCGGGCGACAGCCTCGGCGCGCGAGTGCGCGTTCAGCTTGCCGAGCACCGCACCGGCGTGGAATTTCACCGTGTGCTCGCTGATCTGGAGACGCCCGGCGATCTGCCGGTTGGTGAAGCCGCGCGCCATCAACTGGAGCACCTCGAGCTCGCGTGGAGTCAGCAACTCCGTCGGCGCGTTCGCAGCCGCTTCGATTCGCTCGTCGTGGGGCAGCAGGGTGGCAATCTCCTGACGCGGGATCGACACCAGCCCCCGGGCGGAGGCGAACAGGGCCGCGGCCAGGGTGTCCGGATCGACGCCGACTGGCAACAAGGCCGAGGCACCGAAGGCAAGCGCCTGAGTCAGTGCGCCCGGCTCGCCGGCGAGCGCCACGATCGGCAAACCGGGCTGGGCGGCGGCCAGGCGCGCAATCGCATCGAGGTCTTCGAGCTCGCCGTCGCCGACGTCGAGGAGCACGACGTCCGGCAGCAGTTGCCCGGCGAGCGACGCCGCCTCGGCCGTGCCGGCCGAGCCTATCGCCTTCACCCGCGGCATCCCCTCGAGCATGGCGGCGAGTCCGCCGCGCGCGAGCGGGTTGGTCGAGACGATCAGCACCCGCAACTCCGGCGTGCTCATGGTTTTGTCAAAGAATAGGCTGGGCGTCGTCGGTCAGCCAATCTCGAGTTAGAAAGAGCCAGAAGGCGAGACCGGCGTAACGCCCATAAGACTTGAAGCGGCGCTCGATGGTGCGATCGCTGACAGGCCGCTTCTTCCCGAGGAGGCGAGCGTAGGTCGGCCTGGTCCAGGAATCGAGAATGAGACGGTCGTATCGGCCCAGCATCAACATGATGTGCGCCGCCGCGTAGGGGCCGACGCCGGGCAGCGCCTGCAGCTGTGCTGCCACCTCATCGTCGGGCAACACCTCTCGCGAGCGTTGGGCGAGGCTCTCGAGCTCGACGCGTCCGGACGCGACGTCGTTGGCCAGCGACTTGAGGTAAGGGCCCCGGTAGCCGGCGCTCGCAACCTTCTTATAGAAGCGCTCCGGCGCCGCCGCCATCGCTTGCGGGGTGGGAAAGGCACGCCCATACGGTCCGGTCGGCGGCGCTCCGGGCGCCTTCTCGCCCAGGTGTTCGACCAGGGCGTTGACCATCCGTGTGGTTCCGCCCCATGAGGTGTTCGTCGTGCAGATGGTCTTGACGACGTCCTCGAAGACCGTGGGGCTGCGCACCATCCGCCCCGCTCCGCTGAGGACCCAGGCCAGATCCGGATCCTCGGCCGCCACGGCATAGAAGGGCATGAGGTCAAGGTCAAGGCTCAGGACATGACGAACCTGCGCCATGACGGCGACGCCGAGTTTCGGCGTTGGCGGCCGACCCATGATCTCGATCACTCCGTGGCCAGGAAGCGCCTGGGAAATCACGACCGTCCGCGGGCTGAATCCGGTCAGCGGAACGGTGATTTCAAAGGTCCAGGCTTTCTGGTCGAGTCGCATCGGCGGCAGCTCCGCGATCCCGTGCGAGAGGAAAACGCGGCGCAGGTCGACGACCTCGCCCTCCGGGCCGACCAGCGGAAACTCGGCCCGCCACCCCGCGGTCACGCCCCCACCCTGCCCTCCCCCAGAGGGGGAGGGAATTACGCGGGCCTTGTCCAAATTTGTTTCTCACCGACGGCTCGAAATCCCAGGCGCTCGTAATAGGCCGGCAGCGACGAGTCGCGGGTGCACTGCAGCGTCAGCCGCTGACAGCCGAGCGCGCGGGCCTCTACGCTCATGGCGAGAGTCAACGCGGCGCCCGCTCCGCGGCGGCGCGCCGACGGGTGCGTGTAGAGCCCATGGAGGTAGGCGTTCGTGCCGTGCTGGAAGAGGCCGACGTGCCCGACCGTCTGCGTCCCGTCATGGGCGAGATAGTAATGATGCGGCGTGTCGGCCGCACGCCAGCGATAGAGCGCGACCAACTGCGCCCTCATCGCGTCGGTCCACCCGTGTTCCTGCGTGTCGGCATAGATCAGCTGCTCGAAGGCCGCCCATCCCTCGTCGGTTCGAACAGGAAGGATGGTGAATCCCCCACACCGCCCTCCCCCAGAGGGGGAGGATGCCGGAGGAACCGAGACCTGGACCATCGCGACACGAGTCTCGCTCGAGTACCCCGCGGCGACCAGGAGCGGATTCAGCACCGCGATCGTGGCGGGGTCGCGGCTGCTCGCGCGGTACGTGATGGCACCGGGAATCGCCTCCTGCACCACCCGCTGCAAATCGGCCGCCTGCCACGTCGGCGCTACCAGGTCCTCGATGCCGGTCAAAAAGAAGAGGTCCGGATACGTCGTATTCCTGACGATTTCGCCGAAAGGCCGGCGAACACTCTCTCCCCCGGTTCGACCCTGGGCTGCCGCCGCGCCGAAGACCTCGTCAGCCAGCGCCTCGAGTTGGACGCTCAGCCGCCCCCACCCCGACCCTCCCCCGCCCGCGGGGGAGGGAGCGATCGCAGGTAATCGAGAGCTGCGAGGTATCCCTCGAAGCCGAGGCCGGAGATGACGCCTTTCGCCGCCGCGGCGGTGACCATCCGGTGCCGCTCCGGCTCGCGGCTAAAGACATTGGAGATGTGGACTTCGACGACCGGCTTGCCGGAGCCGCGCATGGCATCGGCAAGGGCCAGACTGTAGTGCGAGAGTGCGCCGGGATTGATGATGATGGCGTCGCCTGGCTCGGTTTCGATCCAGTCGATCAGCTGACCCTCGTGATTCGACTGCAGGAAGCGAAGCTCCACGCCGAGCTCTTTGGCGCGGGTGGTGAGCACGATCTCGAGATCGGCGAGCGTTTTCGTCCCGTACACCTCGGGCTCCCGGCGACCAAGCGTGCCGAGGTTGGGGCCGTTGAGCACCAGGATCTTCATTCGGGAAGGACCTCGGCGAGCGCGGCGCGAACGATCGACGGATCGACCCGCTGGCCGTAGTCCGCCCGGCCGATCTCGCGGAGGAGCACCCAGCGCGCGTCGCCCGATTGGGATTTCTTGTCATGCCGCATCGCATCGATCAGCATCGCATGAGGAACGACGGGGCGATCGCCGAGCAGGCCGGCATCCTGAAGCAGGGCGTGTTGTGTCTCAATGCTTTCCGCCGTACAGGCACCGACAAGGAGGCTGATCCGTGCCGCCACCTCCATGCCCCACGCCACCGCCTGGCCGTGTCGTATCCCGCCGAACCCGACGACGCGTTCCAATGCATGGCCTACGGTGTGCCCGTAATTGAGAATGGCCCGCACACCCGTCTCGTTCGGATCGCTCGCCACAACAGCCGCCTTGATGGCGATGGCGCGCGTCACCGCCTCGCGGACCGAGGACGCGTCGCGGCTCAGCACCATTGGCATATTGGCGGAGAGCCACTCGGCAAAAGAGCGCTCGGCAATGAGGGCGGCCTTGATCACCTCGGCCAACGCGACGCGAAACTCCTCGTCCGGCAGGGTTGCCAGGTAATCGAGATCGCAGAAGATCGCCGAGGGCTGATGAACCGCGCCCGCCAGGTTCTTGCCGGCGGGCAGGTTGATCGCCGTCTTTCCGCCGATGCTGCTGTCGACCATGGCCAGCAGCGTCGTCGGCATCTGGAAATACCTGATGCCCCGCATCCAGGTCGCGGCGGCGAAGCCGGCGACATCGCCCACGCTGCCCCCGCCCAACGCAATCAGCGCGCCGCGCCGATCGACGCCGGCGGCAGCAAGCGCGTCGTAGATGCCCGCGAGCACGGCTAGCTCCTTAGCAGGCTCCCCTGACGGCAGCAGGTGCATCTGTGCATCGATGCCAGCCGATGCCAGTTCGTGGAGCAGAGGTCGGCCGTGTCGTTCGGCGATCACGTCATCGGTCACGACGACGATGGTGGGAGAGCCCCCACCCTGCTCTCCCCCAGAGGGGGAGGGAAAATGCCGCCGCAGCGTCGCGGCGACCACGCCGGTCAGATGCGCACCCACGGTGACGTCGTGTGGGGCGCCGGGGACGTCGATCGGAATCCGGTGCAGGCCACTGCCCGCAAGCCGATCGTGGATTTGCTGCGCGACCTCGGCCGGATCGAACCCATCGGTCTTGATCACCACATCCGCCTCGAGGTAGCGGGGCAAGCGGCGCGGCAGCAGCTCAGCGATCACGGACGGCGCGCCCGGCTGCAGCAGTGGGCGGTCGGTTGATCCATTCAGCCGGCGGGCGAGCTCATGGGGCTCGGCGATCAGCGCCACGACACAGTTCCCATCCCGGATGCGCACCCAGTTCTCGTCGCGCATCGGCGCGCCGCCCCCGACGGCAACAACCGAGCCGCCGCGTTGGAGTGCGCGCTCGAGGCAGCGCGCTTCGCGCTCGCGGAAGCCGGCCTCGCCTTCGCTCGAAAAGATCTCGGCGACCGATCGCCCGGCCTCGGCCTCGATCACATCGTCGAGGTCGACGAAGGGCCGGTCCATCCGCTGCGCGAGGCGCGGACCGACGGTCGACTTCCCGCTCCCCATGAAGCCGACCAGGACTACGGTGTTCAACGGCGGATCTCCTGCAGGTAGCTCTCGACGTTGCGATGAAGCTCCCCCATCGAGTCGCCGCCGAACTTTTCGAGCACGACTCCGGCGAGGACGAGCGCCACCATGGCCTCGCCGACCACGCCAGCCGCAGGCACGACACAGATGTCGCTGCGCTCGTAATGGGCGCGGGCCGGTTCCTTGGTCTTGAGGTCGACGGTGGCGAGGGGCTTGAGCAACGTCGAGATCGGCTTCATGTAGCCGTGCACGACCAGCGGCTCGCCGTTGCTGACGCCGCCGGTCAGTCCGCCAGCGCGATTGGTTTCGTGCCTGAGCCGGCGGTTGTCGTAGACGGGAACGTCATGGACCTGCGAGCCAGCTAGGCCCGCGCCCTCCACGCCATCGCCGATCGCAACCGCCTTGCAGGCCGGAATGCTCACGATCGCCTGGGCGAGCAACCCGTCGAGGCGGGTGTCCCACTGGCGGTAGCTGCCGAGGCCAGGCGGCACACCGTCGGCGATCACGGTGAAGACGCCACCAAGGGTGTCGCCGCGTTCGCGCGCGGCGTCGATGGCCGCAACCATGGCCTCCCCCGCCGCATCATGGGGAGAACGGACGGGCGATGCCTCAACCGCGTCCCATGAAATCGTCGAGGGTACGGTGGCCTCGATGGCCCCGACGGAGCGCGTATAGCTGCGGACCTGCATGCCGAACTCGCGGAGCAGCAGCTTCGCCACCCCGCCCGCCGCCACGCGCGCCGCGGTCTCCCGGGCGCTGGCGCGCTCGAGCACGTCGCGGGCATCGTCGGCGCCGTACTTGAGCATGCCGGCCAGATCCGCGTGCCCCGGGCGCACCCGCGTGATCGGTTTGCGCTTGACCTCCGCGGCGTCGACCGCCATGACCTGCCGCCAGTTCTCCCAGTCGCGGTTGGCGATCTCGAGCGTGATCGGCGAGCCCAGCGTCAAGCCGCCGCGCACGCCGGCCACGATGTGGGCGGCATCGTGCTCGATGGCCATTCGTCCGCCTCGGCCGTGCCCACCCTGCCGCCGGGTCAGGTCGCGGGCGAGGTCTTCCTCGCGCACCGTCAACCCGGCGGGAACACCGTCGAGGATCACGGTGAGCCGCTCGCCGTGGGATTCGCCCGCCGTAAGTAACCGGAGGGTCATGCCGACACCGACGCTGCGGAGCGCTCGAGCGTGTGGCGCATCACGACAAGCGGCGCCGGCCGGCCTGTCCATATCTCGAAAGATGCCGCGCCCTGGTAGAGGAGCATGGCCCGACCATCAACCGACGGCCGACTGCGCAAGTCGAAGAGTTGTTGGTCGGGTCGCAGCCAACCCGCGGGCGGAAGGTCGGACGGCGTGGCATTTACGACAAGGTCTGCGGCTGCGACGGTATCCTGCATTTGGTTTACGTCGACAGCGCCGCCGCGCACGATATCGAGATCTCGGCAAAGCCGTCGCGCCCGATCAAGGTTCCGCGCGACGACCCAGACCTGATCGGCCGTGGGTTGGAGGGCGGCGGCGACCGCGCGCGCGGCTCCGCCCGCTCCGATAATCGCGACGCGACGGGGTGATATCGATTTTTCTGCGAGTGCGCGCTGGAATCCCACGACGTCGGTGTTCCAGCCCTTCAGCCGCAGACTATCCCGGCTGATCGTATTGACCGCGCCGACCTTGCGGGCCAGTGGATCGAGTTCGTCGAGCAACGGAATGACCGTTTCCTTATGCGGGATGGTGACGTTTGCTCCGAGGATCCGCATGTCGGCGCGGATTTCGTCGATCATAGCGGCGAGTTGTGCCGGCGGTACCTCGCGCGCCACGTATCGGCAGTCGATCCCTAAGGCCATGAAGGCGGCATGCTGAAATCCTGGCGACAGACTCTGGGAAACAGAGTCACCTAGCAGAAGGATGGTGGAAGTCATTGGGCTAGCTCCTGCAGCTGCTCAAAGAAGTTCGGATATGAGACCGCGACCGACTCAGCGCCTTCGATCGTAGTCGGGCCGGATGCGGCTAGTCCGGCGACGGCGAGTGCCATGGCGATGCGATGGTCGCCGCGCGATTGGACCGTCGCACCGTGCAGTGCCGCCTGGCCATGGATGCTCACGCCGTCCGCACGCTCGTCGACGACCGCGCCCATCCGGCGAAGGCCCTCCGACATGGTCGCCAAGCGATCACTTTCCTTGACGCGAAGCTCGGCGGCGCCCTCGATGACGGTCGTGCCCTCAGCCTGGGTCGCCACACTGAGCAGCGCGGGAATTTCGTCGATGGCTGCGGCCACATCGGCGGCGCCCATCGTCACCGCGTGCAACCGACGGCCCGTGACGGTCAAGGAACCGAGTGGCTCGACGCCCGCGACATCCGTATCGACGTGAATCTCGGCCCCCATCGACTCCAGCAGGCGCAGGAACGCTGTGCGGCTGGGGTTCAGTCCGACCTGGCGAATGGTGACCGACCAACCTGGCCGGAGCGCCGCCGCCGCCATCCAAAAGGCGGCCGACGAAAAGTCGCCGGGTACCGAGAGATCAATCGGGCGCAACGGTTGCTGCGAGGGCCGGATCACTACGCCATCCGCGGTCGCCTGGACATCCGTCCCCATCGCACGGAGCAGCCGTTCTGTGTGATCGCGGGTCGCCACAGGTTCGACGACCGTCGTCGGGCCGCTGGCGGTAAGCCCCGCCAGGAGAAGCGCGCTCTTCACCTGGGCACTCGGCACCGCGAGCACATGGCGGCGCCCCTGCAACCGCGCTCCGGTCACCGTCAGCGGGGCACGGCCATCCTGCGATTGGATCCTGGCCCCCATGATGCGGAGTGGTTCGACCACCCGCGCCATCGGCCGGCGGCGAAGCGAGGCGTCACCGTCGAGCGTGGCTGATACCCAGCTTCCCGAAAGGATGCCCAACATCAGGCGCATCGTGGTTCCGGAGTTCGCGCAATCGAGCGGTCCGTGTGAAGGGCTGAACGACCGCCAGCCTCCGCCATGGACACGGGCCGGGCCGCCGGTGCGATCGATGCGCACGCCGAGACTGCGTAGGCAGGCGACGGTCGCCGCCACATCCTCGCCATCGGGAAGCCCCTCGATCCGGCTATCCCCTTGCGCCAGGGCCGCCAGCATGAGAGCGCGGTGCGCGATCGACTTGTCGCCGGGAACGCGCACCTCACCGGCAATCCTGGTTGCTGGCTCAACGATTTGCGCCGACTCCACGTCAGTGGGCGGCACGCGCGCCCTGCTCAAAGAGTTCACGCACGCGGTCGCCGCGGTCGATGCGCTCGCGGTAATCGTGCAAGACCTCCGCGAACCGATCGATCGCCTCGACCAGTGGCCCGCGATTGGTCGACGTGATGTCCTCGTACATGGTGGGGTCACCCTCGGCCAGCCGCACCATGCCCCGATACCCAGGGCCGCCGAGCCGTGGGTCAGCAAAGGGCCGCACGGTCTGCGCGTACGCGATGCTGAGGGTGAAGGCCAGGTGGCTGAGAAACGCCATCTGCCGGTCGTGCGCCTCCGCGGACAGGATCTGCGGCCGCGCGCCAATCGCGCGCACGAGGCGGAACCATTCATCGAACGGCGTGAGCTCCTGTCCGTCATCCGGGGTGAAGACCCAGGTCTCCCCCCGAAACAGCGTGGCATCGCTCTCGCTCAGCCCGCTGCGCTCCTTGCCGGCCACCGGGTGACCGCCGAGGAATCGGGAGGGATCGGGCAGGCAGCGGGCCCACTCGAGAACGGGGCGCTTCACACTCGCGACGTCGGTGACGATCGCCTGTGGCGGGATGTCGGCGACGAGTTGCTCGAGCACCGAGCGGATCTGGTTGATCGGGGTGGCGACCACGACGATGTTGCAATCCGCGAGGTCGCGGAGATCCGTCGACGCGTAGTCGACCGCGCCGCGCTGCTGGGCCACCGCGACACCATCGGCGCGGTGCGCGACGCCGCGCACTTCGACCGACCCGCCCAGCCGGCGTAAGGCCAGGCCAAGCGAGCCGCCGATCAAGCCGAGGCCGACGATCCCGACCCGCATCAGGCCACTCCGACCGTCCGGCTCAGCGCGGCAGCGACGGCATCGACCTGCTCGACCAGGTGGGCGAACGCCTGCGGGGTCAGCGATTGGGCACCGTCAGAGAGCGCGACCTCCGGCTGCGCGTGCACCTCGACGATCAGTCCATCCGCGCCCGCGGCAATCCCGGCCAATGCCATCGGGGTGACCAGGGAGCGCCGGCCGGTGCCGTGGCTCGGATCGACGATCACCGGCAGGTGACTCAACTCCTTGATCAGGGGCACGGCGTTGAGATCGAGCGTGTTCCGGGTGTAGGTCTCGAAGGTGCGAATGCCACGCTCGCAAAGGATGACCTCGTAGTTGCCCTGACTGAGGATGTACTCGGCCGAGAGGAGCCATTCCTCGATGGTGGCCGACATTCCTCGCTTCAGCAGAACGGGCTTCCGCAGGCGACCGACTTCCGAAAGGAGGGGAAAGTTCTGCATGTTGCGGGCACCGATTTGCAACACGTCGACGATGTCGGCGAGTGTCCCGATGTCCGCCGGCTCCAGCACCTCGCACACCAGCGGAAGGCCGGTCTCGCGTTTCGCCTCGCGCAGGATGCTGATTCCATCGCCGCGCAGTCCCTGGAAGCTGTAGGGGGAGGTGCGCGGCTTGAAGACACCGCCGCGAAGCGCGTGGGCTCCCGCCGCCCGGACCCTCCGGCAGGTCTCGAGGTATAGCTCCTCGCCGTCCACCGAGCACGGCCCGGCCACGATCCAGGGACGGCCTCCACCGACCTCATGGACACCGACCGTGATGCGAGTATCGCGCGATCGGAATTCGCGGTTCGACAGTTTGAATGGCTTCGTGATTGGTACCACCTCGGCTACGCCAGGGGCCTCGATGAAGAGATCCCGCAAGGCGAATGGATTCGTCCCGATAACGCCGATTACCGTTCGCTCGTCGCCGTCACTCAGGTGGGTGCGGCAACCGTGTGCCTCGACCTGCGAGACCACCGCCGCCACCTGTTCCTTGGTCGCGTCATGCCGCATCACGATGATCATGCGGTCACCCTCAGCGCCTGCGCGCCGCGCAAGTAAACAAAATGCATCGCCGACGACGGCTGCTCGGTGTTGACCAGCAGCAGCACCCGGATGCAACGGGGAAGGCTGCGCGGGTTCGAGGCGGGCACGGCCATCTCGTGGGCGCACATCAGCGGCACATCGCCCCAGCCAAACCGCCTGGCCGCCGCCGCCGGGAACTCGGCGGTTAGATCAGGGGTGGTCGTGAACCACGCTGCCGCGATATCGCCGGGCTGCAGCGCGTTCTCGCGAGCGATCTGCGCCAGCAACTCGGTCGTGGCGTCGACGATGGCCGCTTCGCTATCTTCGTCTGTGGTCGTCGCGCCGCGAATGCCTCGAACCGCCATCCTTGTTTGCCTCCTGGGCGCGCCAATTTAGTCGTATGTTTGGGAGGAGGCCGGTGTACGGGTGGCGGCGGGAGGGGCGGCGCTAACCCATCCCGAGCCGGTCCCGTGCCGGCCCGAGGTAGGCGTAAAAGTAAAAGCCCGCGAAGCGAACCCGCCCCGTCATGTGCCCGGCATCGTACAACGGGCAGGCTGGTTTGGCAAGGGCCGAACGTAACCAGCGGTCGTATTCAGTTTTGGGATCGTTCCCTGAGGAGGCACTCATGAGGTCGATTCGGCTTTCGATAGGGCTCACCGTCGGCGCGCTGGCCGCCCTGCTCCTGGCCGCGTGCGGCGGCACGACCGGTTCGGGCACGGGCAGCAGCCCGGCTGCGACAAGCAACGCGCTGATCCACACCGCCTCGATAACGGTGGGCAGCACGACCCAAACGGTGCTGAAGAACGCTCAAGGGCTGACGCTCTACTACTTCACCGCCGATACCGCAACCAAGGTCGCGTGCACCGGCGGCTGCGCCACCACCTGGCCGCCGCTCGTGTCGGATTCGGGGACTCCGACCAGCGACCCGGCGTTGCCCGGGCACCTCAGCGTGCTGAACGGCGGGAACGGCAATCAGATCCTTTATAACGGCCACCCCCTGTACCACTACAGCAAGGACAGCGCCTCAGGCGACGCCAATGGCCAGGGCATCGGCGGCAAGTGGTTCGTGGCGACGCCCGACCTGGCGGCGGCCGCGGCGGCGAGTGCCAGCGCCAACCCCGGCTACACGCCGGTGTACTGAGCTCTTTTCGTCAGTTCGCGGTCGTGACCGGCGCCGCCGTTTGGGACGGCGGGTCGGGCAGCATCTGCAGCGGGTCGACCGGGCTGTTCTCGATCCGCACCTCGAAGTGGGTGTGCGGTCCGGTGGAGTTGCCGGTCGAGCCGACCAAACCGATCAGCTGGCCCCGCTTGACCTGATCGCCTTCCTTGACACCGATCGCCAGGAGGTGCCCGTAGAGGGTCTTGAGCCCGGCGTCGTGCTGGATGATGACGTAGTTCCCGTAGCCGACCAGCGTCCCGGCGGCGTCGGTCATCGGTCGGGCGAGCACGACCACGCCGTCGGCCGCCGCGAAGACCGGCGTCCCGAGTGGCACCGCAAGATCGATCCCGGTATGGAAATGCGCGAACCCCGCGTAGGCGGCTTCGAAGACATAGGCGGTCGGGCCAAAACCCTGGGAGACGGTCGCATGCGGGATCGGCCAGAGCAGCTTCCCGGTCGCGGTCAACACCGGATCCGATGCGACCAGGTTCGCGGTCAGCTCAATATTCTGCTGGGCGAATACTGCCTGCTCGATCTGGCTCAGGATGCTGTCGGTCTTGATCCGCTGGAGCGCCGCGCGACGGGCCGCCACCTCGGGCGAATCGCTTTGCATGGCGTCGAGCGCGGCCAGGGCCTCGTCGATCGCCGCCTGTAGCTGGGTCTGGAGCGACTGCTCGTTGGCGATCGCCTGGGCCAGCGTCGTGCGCGACCGGACCAGCCCGGTGAGGACATCCTTCTTTGTCGCGCGGCTGCGCGCCAGGTTCGCCTGCGCGTGGGCCAACGCGACCTCATCGGCCTGCACCGTTCGAACCATGTCCCGCTCCCGGTCGACGACGACGTCGCTGTACCCGATCGTCTCCAGCAGGCCGCCAAACCCGCCGGAACGAATCAGGCTGGCGAAGAAGTTGTCCTGGTGCTTGTAAAGCCGCCGAACGGTGGTGGCGAGCTGGTTGCGATCTGACGCCAGCCGCGCGCTGACCTCCGCGTGCTGGGCCGTGACGGCCGCGATCCTGGCGTCGAGCTGGGAGATCTGTCGTTCCGCGTCGAGGATCTGCTGGCCGAGCGCAACCAGGCCGAGCTGGGACTGACTGAGTGACTTCTCCAGCATCAGGGCGTGCGCTTCGGCGGCGGTCAGGTCACCGATCAGCTGGCCCTGGGCCTGGCGGTTCTGGAGGCCTGGACTGCTCGGGCTGGCGCTGGGCGAGCCGGTCGGCGTCGCCGAGGACGTCGGGGAGGGGCTGGCTGGATTTGCAGCCGGGCTCGAACTAGCCGATGGCGAGGGTGACGGCGACGCGGCGGTGTCGGCCAGCGCGGGGGCCGGCGCCAGCAGCAGGCTGAGCCCTCCGGCGAGGCCCAGAACCGCGATCGTCACCCTGCGGCGCGTCCGAAGCCGTACCGCCACAGAGGGTGGGGAGTTTACTGCCCTATGAAATTCTTTACAACTGTTAAGGCCCAGGCTGGTGTTGCCTGCCCCGTCCGACCCCAAATCGCCTGCCTCCGTGAGCCCTTCCTGCGAAATTCGTATTCAGCAACCGCTCAGCCCGCTCCGCTAAGCAGCGGCCCCAACTGTCTCGCATTTTCACATTTTTGTCACGTCTTGGCCACTTCCACCTTTTGGGGAAGCGCGTTTGGGCACTTGCGCGGACCTAAGCTGTGCTACCATCCAAAAAAACCAACTGAGCTATCACGGGGGAAGTGATCTGGCACAGAGCCGGTTTTTAACGCACACGCTTGTTTTGTTAGCGGCAGCCGTGATCCCGGTACTGACGGCCTTCGACCGACTCCACACCGACACCGCTTACGGCGCAAATCCCACCCCTTCGGTCGCACTGCGGACCACGCACGTCGACGACGTGGTGCTCAGCCAGGGTGGGTTCATCATGAAGATGAGCACGTCGAGTGTGGACGCCACGGTCCGGAAGGATGTCAGCTACTACACGATCAAGGCGGGCGATACGGTCCAGGATGTGGCCGGCCGCTTTGGCCTGACCGTTGATACCCTCCGCTGGGCGAACAACATTTCCGATATCACGAGCGTCATCGCCGGGGAGCGGCTGGTCGTTCCACCGGTCAACGGGATCCTTGTAAAAGTCCAGTCGGACACCCAGCTTCACGCGCTCGCCATCCAGTACCACGTGAATGTCCAGGACATCGTCGATTTCAACCTGCTCCGAGACCCGGCTCACCTCAAGGCGGGCTCGATGCTGATGCTCCCGGACGGCGTTGGGCCAGCCCTCGATACCGGCATCGGGAAGAAGACCGTCCGCTCGGTGACGTGGAACCGCCTCGGCCGGCAGGTGACGAACTACACCATCACCTACAGCAACACCCCGGTCGCGGGGTCCGGCGGGAAGTTCCCCTACGGCTATTGCACCTGGTGGGTCGCGCACCGGCGCAATGTCCCATGGAATGGCAATGCCTATGAATGGTGGTCGAACGCGCGGGCCTTTGGCTTTGCCGAGGGCCAGGTACCGATGGCCGGAGCGATCATGGTCCAGGGCATCAGCTGGACCTCGCCCGTCGGGCACGTCGCCTACGTCGAGTCGGTAAACGCCGACGGTTCGTTCACGGTGTCGGAGATGAACTACGGCGGCTGGGGCCGCGTGGACTACCGCACGATCAAGTCGACAGCCGGCCTGGATCTCCTGGGCTTCATCTACTAAGAACTCCGACCGGACACGCTCGCCTTTCCAGACCGGGGGCTCGGTGATGCGCCGGCTCTAAGATAGTCGGCGATGCCGAGCCCCGAGGAATTCCTCGACGAGACGCGTGAGCAAGGCCTCCGCGAGCTCGAAGAGTTTCTCCGGATCCCGAGCATCTCGAGCCAGCCGGAACACGCGGATGACGTGCGCCGCGCCGCCGGACACCTTGCCGAGCAATACGAGCGAATCGGTCTCCAAAACGTCGAGGTCATCAACACGGCCGGACACCCGGTGGTCTATGCCGATTGGCTGAAGGCGCCCGGCAAGCCGACGGTGCTGCTCTACGGGCACTATGACGTCCAACCGGTCGACCCGCTTGACCTCTGGACATCACCGCCCTTTGAGCCCATCCGCCAGGATGGACAGTTGCTCGGCCGTGGGTCGTCCGACGACAAGGGCCAGATCGCCTTGCACTGGCAGGCGATCCACGCGTGGCTCGATACCATCGGCGAGCTGCCGCTGAACATCAAGGTGATCGCCGAGGGCGAGGAGGAGATCTCCAGCCTTCATTTCGAGGAGTTTGTCCGGGCGAACCGCGACCGGCTCAAGACCGATTACTGCGTGGTCAGCGACACGACCATGGTGGCGAGGGGCTTTCCCGCCATTACCTACGCGCTGCGCGGCCTGATCTACTTCGAGCTTCGGGTCGAGGCCTCCACCGTCGACATGCACTCGGGACTGATGGGCGGGATGGCGCCCAACCCGGCGCAGGCGCTCTCCGAGATTCTGACCCGCCTCAAGGATTCAGCCGGGCACATCCTGGTGCCCGGGTTCTACGACGGGGTCCGACCACTGAGCGAAGAGGAGCACCGGCAGTTCGCCCGGGTCCCCTTCGACGAGACCGCGCTGAAACAAACCTACGGGCTCGAGGCCCTTGACGGCGAGGCCGGCTTTACGCCGACCGAGCGCAACTGGGCCCGTCCGACGCTCGACGTGAACGGCATCTGGGGCGGCTATCAGGGGCCGGGGGCGAAGACGATTATCCCGGCCTGGGCCGCGGCCAAGATCAGTTGCCGGCTGGTTCCGGACCAGGATCCGAAGACGGTCGCCGCGGCACTCCGCGATTACATCGACGAGATCCGGCCAAAGACCGTTCGAATCAAACTCACCGAGCTGGAGAGCCACAGCGTGCCGTGGATCACGCCGGTCGACCATCCGCTGATCCAGGCCGGTCGCCGGGCGCTCGGGCGCGTTTATGGGAAAGACCCCGCCCTGATCCGATCGGGCGGATCGATCGGAGCCGTCGAGATCATGGGCCGTCTGCTCGGCGCTCCCACCTTGCTGGTCGGTTTCGTCCTACCAGACTGCTTCGCGCACGCGCCCAATGAGCGCCTCGATCTCGAGAGCTTTTACCTCGGCCAAAAAGCCGCCGCGCAGCTCTGGACTGAGATCAGCCGAATACCCAGTAGCTGACCGGGCCTCTGTCTCTGACACAAGTCCGTTAAGCCCATTGACATGATGTTGTAGTTATGCAAGATTATGTCTGTGCGCGGGAAGGATGATCAAAAGAGTTCGACGGGAGATGGACAGCGGCCGCTGTTCAACCGGATTGCCGTCCTGCGCGCCGAGCGACAACTTTCTCGCCAGCAACTGGCAGAGGCGGTTGGAGTGAATTACCAAACCATCGGATACATCGAGCGCGGCGAATACAACCCCAGCCTGGAGCTGGCGTTCCGGTTTGCAGAGGTCTTCAGGCTCCCGATCGAGGCGATCTTTTCGCGTGAGCCGCTGCGGCCCCTCAGCGAGGAACTCTATCGACGTGAGCCGCGGGAGGGCGTCTGAATGGTCACGCAGGTTTCGCGCCCGTCTTCGCCGCGCATCTCCATCGCGCGGATGATCGCCCTCCTTGTCCCCGCGCTCTTGGGCTTGTTCCTCGTCGGCTTCCTGCCACCGGGCGCGACGTCCTTGGCTTACCTCGTCTTGTTGCTCGCAACGATCGCAGTCGTGCGCAGTGTGCCGGTCGAGCCGGGCGCCTGGCTTGGACTCCGTGTCGTTCGACGCGCACTCGTCCTGCTGATCAGCCTGATTACCGTCGACTTTCTAACCAGCGGATCCTCCTACCAGGCAACCGAGTTCCCGCTGCTATTTGCGCTAGCCCTGGCGGACTTCGCACTGGGCCGCGCTACTCGACGCATCGCCAGCGCCGAAGCTCGGGACCTTGACGAACGACAAGAATCGCTGCGCAACCGTGCCCACCGGATCGCCTACGGCATCCTTGCGGTGTCCGTCGCGCTCGTGCTCGTCGGCGCCGACCTGGCGACGCCGGAGAGTCATGGCTGGCTCGCCGACGCCATTCATGGCGGTGCGGCGATCAGCTTTCTTCAGCTCCTCCTCTTCCTCCCAGCCATGGTGATCGCCTGGATCGAACCGGACCGAATTTCTGACGAGGATGCGCCGCGTCTTCGCCGCAGCATGCGGGCGCGGCTGGCCTACGGCATGGTGGCGCTCTGCATCGTCGTCCCGGTCGTGCTCTCGTTCGCGCTACTGATCGCGCCGGTGCGCACCAGCGCCTTCACCGTGGCCAATCCGGTCGAATTCGCGGGGGCTAGCGCCGCCTGCGGCAACGATCACGGGCGGTACTTCGAAGCGCGTAAGCAGGTCGGTTGGGGATTCGAGGCGTCCATTCCGATCAGCGCCGTCGCCTGTTGGAACGGGACCCGAGCATATCCGCTGTGGGGCGTGTACGGTAGCGACTGCCATCCACAGATGAGCGAGGGGCTGGTTGATTCGACGGTCGCGTGCCAACAGCGAACCGCGCCCGACGGAACGCTGACGTTCACATATCGGACCACGCTCAGGCCCGCGATCCTCCCCTTTATCTCCCGCGACGTCGTGGTGACGCTCTCGCTGACCAAGGACGGAAAGGTGGTGCAGTTCCCGTGACCAACTCGAGATTTGTTCTGCTCCTGCTTGTCGCATGCTGGCTGCTGCTCGCGTCCTCGATTCCAACCTCACTTCATGGCGCCGGGATCGTGCTGCTGCTCGCGGTGATCGCGCTCGACCTGGTGCTGGGTGTGATGACCGATTGGCTCGCATTCCTGCCGACCTCGAGACTCGACGAGCGACAGGCGGCGCTCCGTAACCGTGCCTACCGGCTCGGGTTCCGGCTGCTGGCTGCGGGCGTCCTGCTGATGGTCCCGTTCGCGATCTTTGGCGCCGCGCTGGCGACATCGAACATGCAAAGCATCAATGCCGTGCCCGATGCCATCACTCCCCGGCATCTCGCGGCTTTTCTCGAGCTCTTGATCGTCGGGCCTACCGCGATCATCGCCTGGCTCCAACGCGACGACGAGATCACCAGCGCGCTGGCCCGGCCCCGGGGATGGTGGTCCCTCCTCACGGTGCCTCTGCTCGCCGGCCTATGGTTCGTGGCGGGGCAGGTCCTGCCGGCGCAAACCTACACTGGCCATGGGATGAACGGGTCATTCCAGGCCTTCGGAGCGACCTGCGATCACTACGCTGCCGAGAAGAGCGTCGCGGGCGGGTTCGCCGGTGCGACGCGCCTCAAGGTTGAAGTGTGCTGGGACGGCCGGAATGCATGGGCTTTCGGCGACCCGAGCCTTCACACGCCGATCAACCTGATGCCCGCACCGGTACCGGCTGACCAGCTGCTAACCCCTTATTCGATGCCGACGCTCCCTGATCTCACCAGCTGTACGCCCTCGGACCCCGATCGGGACTTCGTGGCCGTGAGCGAAAGCTGCACCGAAGAAATCGATGCGAACGGCACCATGCGCCTCACGGTCCGCGGACGCGTCTCGCCGCTACCCGGCGGCGCGGGTTCGCGAGAGGTCCAGATCCGACTCGTCGTGACCCGGGACGGTCAGGTCGTCGCTTTCGAGTAGCGGCTGATCCCGATCGTCATCGTCCGTCATCTGTGAGCGCCCGGGTCGGTGGCCGTCTCTGCCGGCCCCATGTGGCAGGCTGGCCCGCAGCTCAACGAAGCGAGCCCGCAATTCGGCCTGCCGCGAGGCCGAGGCCGCTCGCGGGAACCGATCGGACCGGCGGAAACCGAAGACCGCGTCCCAACCTACCTGGAGGAGTGCTCCCGCATACTCATCGATCGGAACGCGCTCCGCCAGAGCCGCCGCCTCGATGTAATCCTCGAGTGTCGGATCGACGTGCGCAATGAGTTTCGCCATCGCTCCCCCAGGTACCGCCCCCGTTCCTTGCCTCGCACCATACCCCATGCACCGAGTTGGCGCTATCGGCGGGATTGCCGAGAAACACTTGTGCTCGCGCGGTCGGTGCGACTACTCCGCTACGAAGCGATAACCGATGCCCGGGACCGAATGAATGTAGTGCGGCTTCTCGGAGTCGCGCTCGATCTTCTTGCGCAACCGGTAAACGTGAGCATCGACCGTGCGGGTCTCGATCTCGACCTCGTAGCCCCAGACTTTGCGCAGCAGCTCGCCACGGCTCACCACCTGGCCGGCCTGCGAGGCTAGCAGCGATAGGAGGTTGAACTCGGTCAGGGTCAACGCGACTTCTTTGCCCTCGCGCCAGACCTGGCGGCTGTTCATGTCGATGATGAGGCCTGGGAACTCGAAGCGCGTCTTGGGCAATGCCTGCGCGACCGCCTGCTCGCTTCGGCGCAGGTGCGCACCAACCCGGGCCAAGAGTTCCCGTACCTCAAACGGCTTAGTGAGATAGTCGTCGGCCCCCACCTCGAGCCCAACGACGACGTCGATCGTGTCGTTCTTGGCGGTCAGCATGATGACCGGCACCTGGGTGCCATCGGCGCGCAGCTGCCGGCAGACATCCATGCCGGACACACCCGGCAGGTTCAGATCGAGGATCACGAGGTCGGGCTCGGACTTCTCGATGATCTCCATGCCCTTCTCGCCGGTATCCGCCTCGAGGAGCGTGAGGTTTTGACCCATAAATGCCATTCGGACGACCTCTCGGGTCGGCGCGTCGTCCTCGATCATCAGGATTGTCTTCGGGAACGGCATTTGGTCGGGTCCTACTCCTTCTCCAGAAAGTTCGTCACTTGCAGCATGAATTTCTTGAGTTCGATCGGTTTCGCAATGTAGCCGGAGCACCCAGCGGCCAGCGCCTGCTCCTCGCTCCCCTTCAGCGCGTTGGCTGTCAGGGCGACCACCTTGATGCCCGCGGTGGCCGGGTCAGCTTTGAGCTGGCGTGTGACCGCTAATCCATCAACGCCGGGAAGCTGCATATCCATCAGTATTAGGTCGGGCCGGAGGTGGCGAGCCTTCTCCAGGCCCTCCTGGCCGTTCGTGGCGGTATCCACGGCGAAGCCGTTTCCCTCCAGCACCATCCGGGCGAGGTCCAGGTTGGAGGGGTTGTCCTCGACCACCAGGATGCGGTTCCGCTTGCTCGGACCGGGCCGCAGGGGCAGCTCGACGGTAAAGGCGGTTCCCTTCTCGGGGGCGCTATCGAATTCGATCGAGCCGCCGTGCAGCTCGACCAGCTTCTTGGTCAGAGCCAGCCCCAGCCCGGTGCCGGGATATTCCCGGTTGTTGGCGCTCTGGACCTGGTAGAAGGCGCCAAAGATCTTGTGCTGGAGCTCCCTGGGGATGCCGATGCCGCTGTCCTGGACCGTCATCCGCAGCGCTTGCTCCCGGACCACGGCCTGGAGGCCGACCTTCCCCGACGGCGGGGTGAACTTGATGGCGTTGGAGAGGAGGTTGTAGAGGATCTGCTTGAACTTGTTCTTGTCGGCGATCAGTAGCGCATCCACCGGCTCGACGCTGGAGGCGATCTCGATGTCTTTCTTCATCGCCAGCGAGCGCACGACATTGAGCACCTCGCGGACGGCGGAGTCGATCCCGAACTCCTCGTAGACCAGGTCCATCCGGCCGGCCTCGACCTTGGTCAGGTCGAGAACGTCGTTGATCAGCGAGAGCAAGTGGCGGCCGCTGTTATAGATGTTGTCCAGGCAGTCGCGGCGCTGCTTCTCGGTGATCTTGCCGGCCAGATCGTCTCGAAGCAGTTCCGAGAACCCAAGGATGGCGTTGAGCGGCGTGCGCAACTCGTGCGACATGTTGGCCAGGAATTCGGACTTCAGCCGGCTCACCTCGGCGATCTGGGCATTGGCCGTCTCCAGCTCATCGAGGTGGCCCTGGAGCTGCTCGTACAGGCGGCCGTTCTCGATCGCGATGGCGGCCTGGTTGGTGATGACCTTGAGGATGGCGACGTCCAGTTCGGTGAAGGGATCGACCCGCTGGCGCGAGATCGTCATGGCACCCACCACCCGCTGGGTCGTCGCCAGCGGCTGAACCATCAACGCGCGCGGCGACCGGCTCTGGTCGAGCATCTTGAAGCGAGGGTCCAAGGTGGCGTCGGCGATGTTGAGTGTCTCGAGCTGCTCGACCGCGTAGCCGAGGATGCCCTCGCCGAGGACGAAGCGCGCAATGTGCGGCACCATGTCGCGGTGGGGGTAGGTGGCGGTAGCGGTGAGCTCGCGGCTGCCCTCGTTGAGCAGGAAGACGGTGGCCGCGTCGAACTGCACCATCTGGGAGGTCGCCCGCAACATCGCGTCGATGTTGTCGTTAAGCGACAGGGAACCGGTGAAGAGACCCCCGAGCCGGTTCAGCAATTGAATCTCGGGGTCGGCTGTCACGTGCGCCACATTATAAGTCATGATTTTTGACACAACAGCACTGCGGTTGTGGGCTTTCGATACTGCAACGTCACCCTCCGTGACTTCCTTTCTCCATCTTCCGCGTGATTTCGAGCCGGCTACGTTGTGTGACGCAACCGAGGCCCCGCTAAGCTGAGACGCTGTGAAAGCGGTTCGATTTCACCAGCACGGCGGCCCGGAGGTTCTGCACTATGAAGAGGTGCCGACGCCAGCGCCGGGGCCTGGGGAAGTCCTGATCGGGCTGCGGGCCGCGGCGCTCAACCACCTCGACCTGTTCGTCCGCAACGGGCAAACCCCCGGGGTGGCTCTCCCCCACATCGGGGGCGCTGACGGGGCCGGGGTGGTGCTGGCCAACGGCCCGGGCGCGGCCCGCCACCCCGTCGGGGCCCGGGTGTTCTTCGACCCCGGCCTCAGCGACGGGATCTGCGACTACTGCGTCCGGGGCGAGCACAGCCTCTGCGATCGGTGGGAGATCCTGGGCGAACATCGGGACGGCACCTTTGCCCAGGCGGTCGTCATGCCCGAGGTCAACCTCCGACCGATCCCCGGTGACCTCAGCTTCGAGGAGGCCGCCGCCTTTCCGCTGGTGTTTTTGACCGCCTGGCGGATGCTCATGACCAAGGCACGGGTGCTGCCAGGCGAGAGCGTGCTCATCCTGGGCATCGGCGGCGGTGTCGCGCTCGCCGCCTTGCAGATTGCCAAGCATGTGGGCGCCCGGGTCTTCGTCACCTCGAGTAGCGCGGAGAAACTCGAGCGTGCGCTCGCGCTCGGCGCCGACGTGCTCATCAATCACCAGGAGACGGATTTCTCGAGGGAGGTTTGGAGGATCACCGAGAAACGTGGGATCGATGTCATCGTCGATAACGTCGGGGCGGCGACCTGGGACCGTAGCATCCGGGCGCTCGCCAAAGGCGGGCGGTTGGTCACCTGCGGGGCAACCAGCGGACCGAAGCCGGATGAGGACCTTCGCCGGCTGTTCGTCAAGCAGGTGACCATCTACGGATCGACGATGGGGACGCGTCACGACTGGGAGCAGCTCAACCAATTGCTGGCGGCGAAAACCCTCCGACCGATTGTCGACCGGATTTTCCCGCTCGAGCAGGCGGCCCAGGCGCAGACGCTGATGGAGGAGCAGCGCCAGTTCGGCAAGATCGTGCTCAGCATTCCGGCGCTATCGTGAGACGGCGAGCGCTGACCACCTTGATGGCGCTGACGCTGGTTGCGTGCGGCCAGCCAACGTCCCAAACGGGGGTGACGGCATCCCCGCGCCACACGCCGACCGCGACGCCCACCCCAACCCCGCCGCCGACACCTACGCCCCTCCCGCCACCGCCCAACCTCCCCGCCGCCGGCGGCATCAGCGTCGCGGCAGGCTTTTCCGCATACACCTATGCGCGAGGAGCGGGCACCACCAGCGCGATGGCATTTGGACCGGACGGCCGGCTGTACGTGGCGACCCAGGGCGGCGCGATCGAGGTGGTGGCGTCGCCGGGCTCAGCGCCGCAGACCCTGGTTTCGGGCCTGCCGATCGCGCTGGGGCTCGCCTGGCGCGGCAATGAGCTGATTGTTTCGGTCCAGGGCAGCGTTCGCACTTACCAGCTCAGCAACGGCGGCCTCAGCGGCGCCCACGTCGTGGTCGCCGGTCTCCCGACTGGCCGTCATCAGAATGACGCCGTCCTCCCCATGCCGAACGGCGACATCCTGCTGGGTGTGGGCTCGACCTGCGACGTCTGCACCGAGGCCGACTCGCGCAGCGCCACGGTCCTGCGCTTTCACTCCGACTGGACCTTTGCCGGAATTGCGGTGCGCGGAGCCCGAAATCCATTCGGACTCGCGCTACGGGCGAGCACTGGCGATGCCTACGTCATGATCAACGGCCAGGACAACCTCGGGACGCAGCCTGCCGATCACATGTTGCGGGTGGTCGACGGTGAAGACGCCGGTTGGCCGCGTTGCTGGCCGGCCTATCCGGATGGCAGCCTGCACGGCAACTGCGGCGGCGTCGCCGCGCCGGTGGCGGTGTTCACACCTCACAGCTCGGCGGACGGCATCGTCATCTACGGTGGCGGCGAGTTTGGCGGCGACTACGCCGACAACGCGTTCGTCACCGAGTGGGGCGCGAACGCCGGCGGTCCGATCGGGCGCCGCGTGTTGCGCGTCGTGCTCTCAGGTTCGGGAGCGAGCGAGCACGGCCAGGTCAGCGACTTCGCCACCGGGTTCTCACATCCACTGGCGATCACCGTCGCGCCCGACGGCGGCCTGCTGGTCGGGGACTACGGCACCGGGCAGATCACTGAGATCTTCCGGACGAGCTGACGGCCCCCACCCTGCCCTCCCCCGCAAGCGGGGGAGGGAAATAGCGTCGCATTGGGTATCGGCCTGGTTGATCGCCTGAGAGACATGACGGACTGGCTGGCCCAGGGCGAAGCGAGTGCCGGCGAGGGTTACCTCACGTCGGAGGGCGGCCCGTCGCACCGTCCCAGCCGCGAATGGTATGGCCAGGTATTGCCCGGATCCTGGGCGCCGAACATCGATTCCGATGGGGTCGACGGCAAGCTCGCCGGCATCGCCGCCATCCATCAGCATGACCCCGCGTTCGACGAAAACGTCTTCCTGGCCCAGGTGCAGCGGCTGTTCTTTGCGGTGCTCGAGGCCTGGACCGCGCTTAAGCCGGCGCTGAGCCAGGGCGTGATGGCCTCCGTCATCTGGGAACAACAGAAGGCGCAGATCGGTGCCTATCGCGACAAGGGCTGGCGGAACATGCTCGACGGGCTGAGCTTCACCAGCGCCGTGGTGGCGGGTGCGCTGTCGAACAGCGGTTTCGACACGGTAACCGTTCGCCTCAACGCCAACTCGGCCGACTATGACCTCGATGCAGGCTCACGGGTCATTCGCGGCGACACCAATCGCTGGGATTGGACGGAAGATTGGATCTTCCAGCGTCCGTCGACGATAACAACCGGTCAGCCGGGGACGATCACCTCGGAGAGCTGTCCGAACTGTGGCGCGTCGGTCAACGTCGACATCACGAGCATCTGCCCCTTCTGCGATGCGGCCGTGATCAGCGGCAAGTTCGGATGGTTGCTCACGCGGATCGATAGGGTTTAGGTAAAGAATTTCGAAGCTCTTGCTTCGAGAATTTCGAAGCCCTTGCTTCGAGAATTTCGAAGCCCTTGCTTCGAGAATTTCGAAGCCCTTGTCGCGGGCTTCGAAATTCGAAGGCCGAGCTCCCACCGGTCCGACGAACGCGCGGCCCTACGCTCGTCAGGAACGTGCGAAAGCAGCGCGCGTACACCGATGGGGGAAGTGAACTACTGTGGGAGCTCGGTTTCAAGCCCTTTTCGGGCTTGAAAACAGAAAACCGACCATCGCTCAGTGGTCGGTTTTCCTGCCCCGCTGTGGGCCGTGCCCGCCGGCAGGCGAGCGGGTCTATTCTCTCACCCGCCGAGGGCTTTGTGACGGGTGAATTGTGAAGGTGAACGTGGCTACGGTGCCGTATTTGGCATCGGCAATATAACCTATTGCAACTACCAAAACTCAGGATCTATAGAGCTCCTGCCTCGCGCAGGCTCCGGAAGCGCTCCGCGGACACCACCAGGTGATCCAGGACTTCCACACCGAGTAACCGACCGGCCTCGAGGAGGTGGCGCGTGACGGCCAGGTCCTCGGGACTGGGCGTGGGGTCCCCGGAGGGGTGGTTGTGGGCCAGGATGACCGCGGCGGCGCCCATGGTCAGCGCCGGGCCGAAGACCTCACGCGGCTGGAGGGCCGCGACGTTGAGCCCGCCGACCGCCACCTTCTCGCACCCCACCGGCTGGTTGCGCGTATTCAGGTAGAGCACCGAAAAACACTCCTTCGGGCTGCTCCGAAGGTCCTGGAACTGGAGCAGCGCCTCCCTCGGCGACGTGATCGCGGGAGCGGCGCTGTCAGCCGGAATGTGCCAGCGTCTGGCCAGCTCTCGGACCGTGAGAAGCCGGCGGACCTGTGCCGGCCGAAAACCATGCCGGCGCGCCGCTTCCCGCAGATCACCCGGCTGACGCTCCACGATGCCGCCCTCGGCCAATAAGGCCTTCACCCCCGAGAGGTCGGCGCGCTGCCCGAGCAGCGCCGCCAGCAGACCTGGCTCGTCCGGCGCAGCCACGGGCTGATTATACTACATATCTGTGTATATGCAGACGCTTATCTCATCGTTTGCCGAAGACCGCGGCCAGGATCACCAGGACCACGATCAGGACCAGAACGACAACGACCACGCCCACCACCAGGGCGTAGCGGTTGATGATCGAGTCGGTGATCGGTGCGTTCACCGACATCGGCGGTCCCGGTTGCAGTGGCGAGCCGGCACCCGGTGGCAGCGGAGCTCCTGGTGGCGCAGCGGGACGGTCGACGAAGGCGCCGGGCGGACCCGGGGATTGCGGTGCCGGCGGCTGCGACCAGCCGGTGCCGTCTCCCCCACTCGACGCCGGATCGGGCGCGCGTCCGTCAGTGATCGGATCGTTCTGCTCGCTCATCCTTGCCACTCCGATGCTTGTGTGATGTTGTCGAGGACCCAGCCGAACTGTCCACTGGTGACGGTCGCCTTGCAGTAGCTGCAAACGCCGGACTCGTTGATCGACAACGGAGCGCCGCAGTTGGGACACTGCGTGACCTCTGCCCCTTCGCCCGCCTTGGTCCGGGCCGATCCGCTTCGAATGAAGGTCCAGTACTCGGTGAAGTTCTGGTTCTGGCGCGAGCCGTAGATGACCTTGTTGGCCGTGGTGTCGTCCACTTCGTAGTCAGCGGCGCTGGCGTCGATCCGGACCGTGATGGTATCGAAGTTGGGATCGGTCTGCACCTTGACGATCTGGACGCCGCCGATGACCAGGTTGTCGAGCATGTTCTTTTTGTGGGCGGCGATCATGGCATCGATCTGTGTCTTCCACCGGTGGTAGATGCCGTCCGACATGTAGACGCGGGCCGGTTCGAGGTTGCGATCCATCCAGGCTTTCTGCAGGGCGAAGAAGGCCGCCTGCGCCCGGTCGAGGAACATCTGCTGGTTGAAGTTCGGATCTTTGGCCTGAAGAGCCGCCAGGTCTTCGGTCAGGGTCGAGCGCATCTGCGCCATCGGGGCATAGGCCGGGCCCCAGTTCGACGCCTGCATCGGATTGCGGATGCTCATCCGACGGTAGACCTGCCAGAGGGCGAAGAGGATGAAGAGAAAGAAGAAGAACCCGCCCCCACCGCCGCCAAAGAAGAGAAAGGGCAGGAGTAGGCCGCCGCCGCCGAAGCCGCCTCCCCCACCGAAGGAGCCGCCGCCACCGCCAAATCCGCCGCCACCGCCGCCGAAGCTCTGACCGCCGCCCGCCCGTGCAAACGCCAACAGCGGGCTGGTCAGGATGACCGAGAGCGCCAGCCCGGCCGCCAGGCCAAGACGCCGCCTGAGGCTCACTGGGTCGGTGCCGGTGTGCCTCCGCCGGTGAGTGTTTGGCCGCAGTTGGTGCAGAACTTCGCAGTCGCCGAATTCTGGGTGCCGCACTTCGGGCAGGCAACCGTGGCGCCGGCCGGCGCCGGGGCCGGCGAGAGCGCCTGGCCGCAGCTGTTGCAGAACTTAGCGTTCTCCGCGTTCAGCGCGTGGCAGTTGGGACAGCGAACCTGGATCTGGCCGCCGGCGGCCAGCGTCTGACCCATCTGGCCGGCCACCAGCCCGCCCACGCCGAGGCCGACCCCGAGGAACGCCGGGTTGACTCCGCCGCCCTGGCCGGGCCCCTGGGCGAGCCCTTGCCCGGCGCCGATCATCGCCTGGCCAGCCGCGTATTGCTGGAAGCCGCCCGCCAGCTTCGAGTACTGAACGTCGTGGAGGAAGTTCTTGAGCTTGTCCTCGTCCTCGGGCTTCAGCGTGATCGTGAAATTTCCGAGTCGAACGATCTGCAGGCCGTAGCTGCTGATGTTGCGCTGCACCTGGGCGATCGTCTCCGACTCGATCTCGTCGGTATGGGCCGCGATGCCAAGCAGCGGCCAGCCGTTGCTCACGACGTGCGACACAACGTCGGTCCGCAGGGTCTTGAGCAGCTGCTCCCGCATCCAGTCGGTGATCTCGTCATTGGTCGATAGATTCTGCGTGCCGACCAGGTTGACGATCAACGACTGCGGCTCGACGACCTTCAGCGAGTACTCGCCAAAGACCCGCAGCCCGACGCCGAGGTTCGTCTGCGGATCCATGACGTTGTCGACCGCACCGCCGAAGGGCAGATTTGGGAACTCGCGAGTCGAGATGAAATAGAGTTCGGTCCGGAACAGGTTGCCGCCGCTGGCCGCGTCGACCAGGATGCCGAGGAATGGGATCTCGGATGAGTCGAGCGTTACCCGGCCGGGCTGGATCGTACCCTGAACGCGGCCGTCGCGGAAGAAGACGGCCAGCTCGTCCTGCTCGACCGTGAGCTGGGTCAGTTTACGGATGTTGGTGTCGGGCCACTTGAACAGAATTTGGCCCTTGGCGGTATCCGGACGGGCGATAAACTCGCGCCGGACTTCCTGGCCGAAGATTCCCATCTAAACCTCCAATATTGGATCCGGCGGTTCGGCCGGACTCCCGCGTTATAGCAGAAAAACGTCCGACCTAATCAAGTCCTTCCCCAACGCCTAAACCGGCAAACTATGAGCCTTCCAGCGCCCCGTCTTCGCCCCGACCCGCGCGCGTCCGAACCGGCGCACTCGGATGCCTGGTTGAGCCTTCTCAGCACGCCTGCCGGATGGCTTGCGACCTATGGGCTGCTCGCGCTCGGATTGTTTGCCGCCACCTGGGCGCATCCCTTCTCGCAGGTCATCGGCGACGGACCCGACCCGCCGGTATTCATCTGGTACCTGCGCTGGGTGCCCTTTGCACTCAGCCACGGCCTCAACCCCCTGTTCACCAACTATCTCGATTTTCCCAGCGGGGTCAACCTGATGTGGCAGACGTCGGTGCCATTGCTCGGCCTGCTATTGGCCCCCATTACGCTGACGCTGGGGCCGATCTTCGCCTACAACCTGCTGATGACGGCCTCGATGGCGCTTGCCGCGTGGTGCGCCTTCCTCGCGTTCCGCCGTCATGTGGAGCGTCCCTGGGCAGCCGCCCTTGGCGGGCTGCTCTTTGGGTTCTCGCCCTACATGCTGGCCCAATCGCTCGGGCATCCGCACGTTGGGGTCGTGTTCATCTGCCCGCTGATGCTGATCGCCTTCGAAGAAGCCGTCCTGCGGCAGCAGCGATCGCCCTGGCGCCTGGGAGCCATCATCGGCGCGATGGCCGCGGCCCAACTCCTGATCTCCGAGGAGTTGCTGCTGACACAAGTCCTGCTGGCGTGCATGGCGCTCGCAATTCTGGCTGGCTTGCGTCCCGACCAGGTCCGGGTGCGGGCGACCTACGTCCTCAAGGTCCTCGGGGTTGCCACCGGCATGCTCACACTGGTCGCCGTCGGGCCGCTGTGGATGCAGTTCTTCGGCCCGCAGGCGGTCCACGGCACGCTCGCGGCGTCGAATGTTTTTGTCACGGACGTGGCCGGCCTGGTGCTGCCGACCTCGCTGCAGGCCATCGCACCAGCCGCACTCACCGCGGTCACGGACCGATTCAGCGGCAGCCAGTATGAGGCCGGGGCATTCCTGGGATTGCCAATGCTGGTCCTGCTGGTCCTCGCGGTGGTGCGCTGGTGGCGGGCTCCGGTGGTTCAGGTGGCGTCGATGCTAGCGCTGCTCGCCGCCGCCCTTTCGCTAGGGATCACGTTCCACCTCGGCGGCGTGACGACCGGCCTACCGGCCGGGCTGCTCGCCGTGGCGTTTCTCGCGGTGGTCCGCACCCGGGTTGGTCGATTGACGCCGGTGCTCTTCGGATTGATCTGGGCGGGACTGGCGACGGTGCCGCTCCTGCACAACGTCGTGCCCAGCCGCCTGATGCTCTATGTCTTCCTCTTTGCCGGCCTGCTGCTGTCGGTGCTGGTCGATCGCTGGGACTTCGCATCGCCACGGCGGACGATGGCGGCGGGTGCGATCGCGGCCCTGGCGCTGATGACCCTGGTGCCGCGGATTCCCTTTGCCACCTCGGCGGCCAACGTGCCCACCTTCTTCTCCAGCGGCTCGGTCTCGACGCTGCCGTCCGGAAGCATCGCGCTGGTCGTCCCCTATGCGCACCAATTCGAGTCGCGCGCGATGCTGTGGCAGCTCAGCGCGGACTTGCGCTTCAAGATGCCGGAGGGCTACGCTAATCGACCCGGCCCGGCGCTGGATCCAGCGCCGACGATGCTGGGCTCCGACCTGATGGCGATGCAGCAGGGCGCGCCGGCGCCGGAAGTGACGGCGGCGTACCGCACGTCGGCGATGGCGATGTTACGACGCTGGCAGGTGCAGACCGTGGTGCTCGGCCCGATGGCGGGCGAGGATCGAGTGCTGGCGTTTCTGACGGCCATCATCGGGACGCCCCCGACGCAGGATGGCGGGGTGTATCTCTGGAGGCTGGGCCCGAGCTAGAGAGGGTTGGCTCCGGAGCCCGGATTCGAACCGGGAACCGTCACGTTAACAGCGTGCTGCTCTACCGTTGAGCTACTCCGGACTGCCAGGCGCGAACCAGTATATCGGTCGACTTCCGGGTCAGCTGGCGATTCGCTGCGGCACCTGACGCCCGGCCCCGCCCTCGCCGCCGGCCGCTTCCCCCGCGCGTTCCTCTTCGTGATATTCGGCGTCGGTATTGACCAGCCAGGGATCGTAGTTGGCGCCCAGCGCGATATTCCGCGCCACCAGGATCCCCGTCATCATCGAGTGGTCCTGGTTGTTGTAGTGGTGCATCCCATTGCGCCCCACCAGCCACAGGTTCGGCAGCGCGCGGCGCAACCATTCGCGCACGACCTCCAGGTGTCCGAGGTACGCCCCGTCGTACACGGGATAGGCCTTCGGCTGGCGGTAGACCATCCCCGCCTTGACCTCCTCAGGCCGAACGATCCCCAGCGCCACCAGCTCACGCCGCCCCAGATCCAGGAGGTCGGCATCCGGCGAGCTCCACATGCCATCGTGCTCGAAGCAGAAGTACTCCATCCCCAGGCCGGTCAAGCCACTATCGTCGACCATCGCCGGGCTGAAATTCTTGAAGTTCCCGATGCGCCCCACCTTCACGCCCGGGTCGTGCACATAGATCCATTGATCCGGGAAGACGTTGGCGCGGTCGACCACGACATTGACCGTAATGAAATCGCGATACCCGAGCGCGTCGGCAGCCGCGCGCACGATCGAGGGCGCGGCCGGTTGGAGCTTGGCGATCAACTCGCGGATCGGCATGGTGCTGATGAACTCCGATCCCAACACGTCCAGCGTGGCACCGTTGCGGTCCTTCACCTGCACGGAGATGACGCGGCCATTCGCATGGCGGACCGCGACCACCTCCTCCCCTAACCGCACCGGATGGCCTGCCGCTGCCAGCCGCGACGCCACCGCCTCCCACATTTGCCCGGCACCCGTTCTCGGATATCGGAATGCGTCGACCAGGGTTTTGACGATCGCGCCCTCGCCGCCGCGCCACGCCGCGGGCAGGAGCGCATTCCGGATCACTTCCACCAGGTTGAGCCCGCGAATCCGCTGCCCCGCCCAGTCGGCTGAAAGCTCGGTGGTCGGAATTCCCCACACCTTTTCGGTATAGGTCTTGAAAAAAATCTCGAACAGGCGATGCCCGAACTGATTCGACACCCAGTCTTCGAACGACTTCGGGTCGACCACCGGATGCAGGCGCGCCTGCGCATAGCTCACCAGGCAGCGCGCCGTCTCGTATGGCCCCAGGTTGAGGAAGGCGTTCGAGGCCTTGATCGGATAGTCGAAGAACTTCCCCCGGTACATGATCCGCGTCAGCCGCGAGACCGACCGGATCTCGTCGCCCAGCACCTCGGTCCATAGGGCTTCGATCTCGGCACTCTTGGAGAAAAACCGATGGGGGCCCACGTCGAACCGACAGCCCATGAACTCGAGCGTGCGGGCGATCCCTCCGACCTGGCGAGGATCCTTCTCGACCACCGTCACCGGCGTCCCGTGGCGCGTCAGCTCGTAGGCGGCCGACAGCCCGGCTGGCCCGGCGCCCATGACCACCACGTGCTTGGTTGCACCGGGCGAAGTCAGGTCAGCCATGCCGCACAGGAGCAACTCCGTGCAAGCGACCCCTCTTGCACCCAGCCGCCCCCACCGCGCCCTCCCCCAGAGGCGGAGGCAACACGTTGGGGCTGTCTACCTTACTATTGCGCTCCGTGGCTCAAGCGCCGAAAGACCCGCCCGCGCGCCAGCATCCGTTCCTGGAACGGTTGCGGCGCGGCCCCCTCCTAGGAGATGGCGCCATGGGTACCCAGCTCCACGCCCGGGGGGTGAGCTTCGAGCGCTCCTTCGACGAGCTCAACCTCACCGAGCCCAAAATCGTCGAGGAAATTCACCGAGCGTACATTTCGGCCGGCGCCGAACTGATCGAGACCAACACCTTCGGCGCCAACCGGATCAAGCTGGCCCGCCACGGGCTCGAGACCCGCGTGCGCGACATCAACTTCAGGGCCGTCAAGCTCGCCCGGGAAGCCCGCGAGATCGCGGGCGAGCCCATCTTCATCGCCGGCTCGGTTGGTCCCATCGGTCAGCAGCTCGAGCCAATCGGCCGCATCACGGTCGCCCAGGCGACGGCTGCCTTCGAGGAGCAGATCGCCGGACTGCTCGAGGGCGGCGCGGATCTCCTCGTGCTGGAGACCTTCACCAACCTTCCGGAGATTCTCGCCGCCGTCGACGCCGCCCGCCGGACGACCGACCTACCGATCGTGGCCCAGATGACCTTCGCCGAAGACGGCCTCACCCTCAGCGCGGAAGAACCCAGCCAGGTGGTCCAGGCGCTCGAGCGCGCCGGCGTCGACGTCATCGGCGTCAACTGCGGGGTAGGCCCGCAGGTCGCGCTCCAGGTCCTCGAGCAGATGCGCCAGCAAACGCGCCTTCCCGTCTCGGGCCAGCCCAACGCCGGACTTCCCGCCCGCGTCGAAGGCCGCTTCTTCTATTTCGCGACGCCCGAATACTTCGCGACCTTCGCCCGCCAGGCGGCCGACCTGGGCGTCGCCTACATCGGCGGGTGCTGCGGCACGACGCCGGCGCACATCGCCGCCATGCGGGCCGCTCTCAAGCCGTCTGCGAGCCCCGCCCGCATCACGTCG
>DATNMH010000067.1:0-17837 GCA_035602395.1 Candidatus Acidiferrum sp. | reverse complement strand
CCCCTACCCGGCGAGCCCCGGGAGGTGGAAGGCGTCTTGAACCCGGCGAGCGCACGGGCCCGCGACGGCAAGCAGCGTCGTCTTCCCGACTGCCCTCGATGTGCGCGATGACGGCGCGGCTGACGTCTTTCACGGGATGGCCGATTTCCGTATCGGGGCAGCCCGGCTCCGCGCCATCACCTGAGGGGCACCGGTCAGCTTCGGGCGAGCGGAGCTTCTATCGCTGCATTCGATCCGCAACGTTGGCTCGACGCTGCTCGTAGTCGAACACAAACTCATTTTGCTTTATCGAGGACGTCGCAACCGGACGAGCCGGTAGGTCCGTTGCCCAGTAGACTTCGGCCATGGCACGGGCCGAAGTGGTGGCCTGAAGGAGTTCAGCATGGGGCAGGCTCCGCTCGCTGGCGTCCGCATCGTTGCGGTCGAGCAATTCGGCGCCGGACCCTTCGGCACCCTTCACCTGGCGGATCTTGGAGCCGACATCATCCGACTGGAGGATCCGTCGAGCGGCGGCGATATCAGCCGGTACGTCACGCCCGGGCAGCGCGGTACCGACAGCCTCTACTTCGATTCTTTCAACCGAGGCAAGCGCAGCGTGCTGCTCGACCTCAAGAACCCCGCCGGCCAGGAAGTCCTTCACCGACTCTGTGGCAGTGCGCACGCCGTCTATGCCAACCTGCGTGGCGACGTCGTCAAAGCGCTCGGTCTGACCTATGACGTGCTCGGCCGGATAAATCCGGGGATCGTCTGCGTCTCGCTGTCCGCCTATGGACGCGATGGCGAACGGAGCACCGAGCCCGGCTACGACCCGTTGATCCAGGCGGAGGCCGGCTGGGCCGCGCTCACCGGCGACCCTGACGGCCCGCCGATCAAGAGTGGGCTCTCCCTTGCCGATTACGCCGGTGGCATCATGGCGGCGCTGGCGCTGATGGTGGCCATTTTCGATGCGCAACGGACCGGCCGCGGCCGCGACGTCGACGTCAGCCTCTACGACGTGGCGCTGGCCTTCCACAATTACCGCGCGACCTGGTACCTCACGGCTGGTGTCCCGGGCGACCGAACCCCCGACTCGAGCCATCCCAGTATCGTGCCCTTTCAGTTCTTCGCCACCGCAGATGGCCATGTCGCTATTGCCTGCGCGAAAGAGAAATTCTTCCGGGCTCTGGTCCAGCGAATGGACCTGCCGGCGCTCGCCACCGACCCGCGGTTCTCATCCTTCGACGAGCGGCACCAGAACCGTGAGGCACTGCTGGCGTCCCTGAGAGAACAGTTCCGGCAGCAGCCGACCGCCCACTGGGTCGACTTGTTGCGGGGCCACGTGCCGGTCGCGCCGGTCCGCACGATGGAATCCGCACTTGATCGAGGGGAGCTGGAGCGGCGTGCGATGATCGCCGCCTATCGTCATTCGGCGTTGGGTGAGGTCACGACGGTCGGCTTACCGATCAAGATGAGCGGGTTCACGCCCGCATACCGGCCGGGACCGACACTGCATGGCGACCGCGACGCAATCCTTAAGGAGGCCGGTTACGCGCCGGCCGAGATCGAGGCGCTACGAGGCCGCGGCGCATTCGGCCATGAATGACCCTCTCTTGCGGGTGCGAAGCGCGCTCTTTACTCCGGGCACCGAGGCGGTCCGACTCCGAAAGGCCATCACCGCCGGGGCGGACGTCTGCATCTTCGACCTCGAAGACTCGGTGCCGAGCAGACGCACCGGCGAGGCTCGAGCGATCGTTCGCGAGGCACTGGAGGAGCTAGCCGGCAGGGCGCGGATCTGGCTGCGCGTCCACCCTGCATCGAGCCAAGAGATGGCGGAAGACCTGCGCGCTATGCCCCTGAGCAGGCTGGAAGCGGTGATGCTGCCCAAGGCGTCGCACAGGGACGACGTCGAGGCGTGCCGGCGAGCCATGAAGCAGGCTCGCGTTCCCGCGGAGCTGCCAGTCGTTCCGATCATCGAATCCGCTGCCGGGGTCCTGGCCTGTGCCGGCATCGCCGAAGTGACAGGCGTCAGATGCCTCGCGTTCGGCCGCTTCGACCTCGCCGCCGACCTGGGCATCGACCCCGATGGCAGTAGCGCGGCACTCGACATGTCGCGTGCCAGCGTCATCCTGGCGTCGACCGCCGAGCGCCTCGAGCTTCCACTCGACTCCCCTTGGCTGAAGATCACGGACCTCGACGGGTTGCGGGCCGCCGCCGAGCGAGCGCGCGCCGATGGCTTTGGCGGCATGCTGGTCATCCATCCATCGCACGTCACGACGGTGAACGAGGTCTTCTCCCCCACCGCAGACGAAATCGCCTGGGCACAGGGCATCGTCGCGTCCTCCGCGGAGGCGGAATCCGGTGGACGCAGCGCCTACACCCGTGACGGCGAGATGGTGGACGAGGCCATCGTCAGGCGGGCGCGGGCGATTTTGCGGGACACCGAACCCTGATGGACATCAGTCTGGGGCCCGAGCAAGAGCTGTACCGCGACGGCGTGCGCGCGGTCTGCGCGAAGTTTCCCGAGTCGTACTGGCGCCAGGCCGACGCCGAGAAGCGGTATCCACACGAATTCGTTCGCGCGCTGACGGATGGCGGCTGGCTGTCGGTGCTCATCCCTACCGAATACGGTGGCGCCGGGCTTGGTCTCGTCGAGGCCTGCATCATTCTCGAAGAAATCAACGCCTCCGGCGGCAACGCGGCCGCATGCCACGCGCAGATGTACACGATGGGGGCGCTCCTGCGACATGGCAGCGAGGCGCAGAAGCGCCGCTACCTGCCGGAGATCGCGGCTGGCCGTCTGCGCCTGCAATCGATGGCAGTCACCGAGCCCGAAGCCGGTAGCGACACGTCGCGGATCACGACCTTCGCCCGCAAGGACGGCCAGGGGTACATGGTCAATGGCCAGAAGGTCTTCACCTCGCGCGTCCAGCACTCCGATCTGCTCCTGCTGCTCGCCCGAACGAGCCGCGCCGAAGACGTTGCTCGCAAGACCGACGGCATGAGCCTGTTCCTGGTCGACCTGCGGGAAGCGGGCTCATCCATCGAGGTGCGGCCGATCGAGACCATGGTCAACCACGAGACGAACGCCCTCTTCATCACCGACCTGCGGCTACCGTCCGATGCGCTGGTCGGCGAAGAGGGGGCCGGCTTCCGGCAAGTGCTCGATGGACTCAACGCCGAGCGAATCCTGATCGCCTCCGAGAGCATCGGCGATGCCCGCTGGTTCGTCGACCGGTCGGTCGCCTATGCGGGCGAGCGGGTGGTCTTCGGGCGGCCGATCGGCGCCAACCAGGGGGTCCAGTTCCCGATCGCGCGGGCCTTCATGCACGCACGGGCCGCCGCGCTGCTGCGCTGGCAGGCCGCCGCGCTGTTCGATGCGGGGAAGGCCTGTGGCGCCGAGGCGAACATGGCGAAGCTGCTCGCCTCGGAGGCTGCCTGGGAGGCGGCAGACGTGGCCATGACGACCCACGGCGGCAGCGGGATGGCGGTCGAGTTGGGCATCGAACGGAAATTTCGCGAGGCCCGCCTGTACCTCGTGGCGCCGGTGACGAACAACCTGGTGACGGCATATGTGGCCGAGCACGTCCTCGGCCTTCCGCGTTCCTACGGCAGAGGAGGATCCGCATGACAGACCACGAGCGGGGACGGTTCTTCGAGGACTTCAAGGTGGGCGACGTTTATCGCCATGCGATGGGCCGCACCCTGAGCGAGGCCGACAACACCTGGTTCACGCTGCTCACCTGCAATACAAATGAGATCCACTTCAACGCCGATTACGCAGCGCAGACCGAGTTCGGCCGGCCGCTGATGAATAGCTGCCTGACGCTTTCGCTCGTCACCGGCCTGAGCGTGGAGGACATCAGCCGGCACATTGTCGCCAACCTCGGCTGGGACAAGGTCACGCTCCCCGCACCGGTGTTCGCCGGTGACACCATCTACGCGGAGTCGGAGGTGCTGGAAACGCGGCCGTCGAGATCCCGGCCGGGCCAGGGCATCGTGCGGGTCCGAACGAAAGGCTTCAAGCAGGACGGCATCGTCGTCATCGAGTTCGAGCGAACCGTCCTGGTGCATTCCCGCCAGACGGCGCCGGTGCGCCGGCGTCCCGGCATCCGATGACGATGCGCTACATTATCCGAATGCGAGGGGAGAGGCTCGCGCCCGTCCTGGCCGGGCTGGCTGTGCTGCTGGCCGCCTGCGGCACCGGGGGGAACGGGGGGACGACTCTGACCAGCGGGTCCACAATCGTCTTCGGGGCCGCGGTTTCCCTGACCGGGGCGCAGTCCAAGGAAGGCGGACTGACCAAGCAGGGCTACGATCTCTGGCTCGACTGGATCAACCAGCGGGGTGGGATCGTGATCAACAACGTTAAGCATCCCGTCGAGATCAAGTACGAGGACGACCAGAGTAACCCGAACCTCTCGGCCACCCTCGTCCAGAAGCTGATCACCGATGAGAAGTCGCAGTTCATTCTCGGCCCCTACGGCAGCGCGGCCAGCGCCACCGACGCGATCATCGCGGAGAAGAACGGGATCCCGATGGTCGAGGCGAACGGCGCGGCCCAGGCGATCTTCAGTCATGGATACAAGTACACGTTCGCAGTCCTCTCCCCCGCCAACAAGTACCTGACCGGCGTCCTCGACATGGCCGCGACGCTCAACCCCAAGCCGATCACGATCGCCATGCTCACCGCCAACGACAACTTCTCGATCGAGGTGGGGAAGGCGGTTGAAGACTACGCGCCGTCGAAGGGGATGCAGGTGGTCTTCAGCAAGCAGTATCCGGCGGCAGCGCCCGACGTCAGCGGGCTTATCAGTCAGGCGAAGCAGGCCAACCCGGACATCGTCATGAACTCTGGGCACCTGGCGGAGGCGATCGCGATCAACAAGGCAGCCAAGCAGCTCGGACTGAATGCGAAGATCTTCGCCTACTCCGTCGGTCCGTCCACCCCGGACTTCATCAGCGCCCTGGGCGCCGACGCGAACTACGTGGTCGACGGTTCCCAGTGGACGCCCCAGGTCAAGTACACCCCCTCGTTTTATCTGTCCGTGGGTGATTACGTGAAGGCCTATGAGCAGAAATACAACAGTAGCGAGCCTCCTGACTATCACGTGGCCGAGTCGACGGGCGCCTGCCTGGCCTTTGAAAAGGCGATCGAGAATGCGGGTTCCCTCGACGCGGCCAAGGTGCGGGACGCCCTCGCCAGCCTGAACGTCATGACGTTCTTTGGCCAGATCAAGTTCGACAGCCGCGGCATCAACACCTTCAAGCCGATGGTCGTCGAGCAGATCCAGAACGGTGTCCACTACACTGTCTTTCCGGCGGACGTGGCGAATGGCAAGCCGCAGTATCCGACGCCGCCCTGGAGCTCGCGCTAGGACAGCAATCCTCGCCAAGTTGAGCCCGTGAGCCAATTCACCCAGCAGGTCATCCTCGGCTTGCTGCTGGGTGGGGTGTACGTCGCCGTCGCCCTCGGCTTCAGCCTGGTCTGGGGCATCCTCAACATCGTTAACCTGGCGCACGGGGCGCTGGTAATCGTGGGCTCCTACATCACCTGGGATCTCTTCACTCGCCTGCACATCGACCCGTTTTTGAGCCTGCCGGTCGACGCGGTGGCGCTGTTCGTGATCGGCTACGCGCTGCAGCGAAGCGTCATCAACCGGCTGATCCGGGCGCCGCTGCTATTCACCTTTCTGCTGACCTTCGGGATCAACCTGGTGATCGTCAGCCTGCTGCTGCTGATCTTTACTGGCGACTTTCGTTCTGTCACGCCGTCCTATTCGGGGAGTGGGTTGCAGCTGGGCAGCATCACGATTCCCTACATCCGCCTCGGTGGCCTGGCCGTGGCCCTGGTGCTGGCGGGCATTTTGTGGGCCATCCTGAACCGCACCCGGATCGGCGCCGCCATCCTGGCTGTCGGGGCCGACCGCGACGCCGCCCAATTGGTGGGCGTCGACCTCAGGCACATCTATGCCTTGACCTTCGGCTTCGGGGCTGCCTTCGCCGGAGTCGCCGGTGGCATCATCAGCACCTTTCAATCGATCACCCCGACGGCCGGCGATCCATACACGCTGCAGGCGTTCGCGGTCGTCATCCTGGGCGGGTTAGGCCGAGTGAGCGCGACGGTCGTCGGCGGACTTGCCTTCGGACTGATCGAGGTCCTGGGCCAGAGCGCCCCAGGACTCGGGGCCGGCTACGCAAACGCGATCGCGTTCGTAGTGCTCGTACTGGTACTTGTCGTCCGCCCGCGAGGACTGCTCGGCCGGCTGGCGTGAGCGCCGCCGGACGGCGCCTGCCACGCTGGGCTCGCCGGTCTGTCTTCGCCATCGTCGCGCTGGCCCTCGCGTTCGTGATCCTCGCGCCGCTGACATCGATCGACGCCGCCCAGCAGGCCGGGCTCCCGCTGCTGACCGACAAGCTGTGGTTCCGCATCGCGACCACGGTCGCCATGTTCATCGTGATGGCGTCCGGCTGGAATATCATCGGCGGCCTCACTGGCTACGCGAGTTTCGGCAACGTCGCCTTCTTCGGGCTGGGCGCCTATACCGTGGGCGTGCTGGTCGGCAACCGCGGCTGGCCCTTCGCCCTGGCGCTGCTGGCAGCGCCGTTGGTGGCGGCGATCTTCGCCCTGATCGTGGGCCTCCCCCTGCTCCGGTTGCGCGGCCATTACTTCGCGGTCGCCACCCTTGGGGTGGGCGTGGCCGTCGGCGAAATCGTCAACAACGTGGGGCCGCTCGGGGCCTCGACGGGCCTCTTCCTCCCCATCGTCCGTTCCGACCTGATCTTCTTCTACCTGATGCTGGGGGCCGCCGTTCTCGCGGTATTGACGACCTGGTTCATTCTCCGCACCCGGTTCGGTTACGGCTTGCTGGCCATCCGCGAAAACGAGGAGGCGGCGGCCGTGATCGGGGTCAACACGACCTTCTACAAGGTTGCGGCGTTCTGCGTCGCGGCGGCGCTCACCGGCCTCGCGGGCGGGATCTTCGCCCAATGGAACAGCTTCGTCAACCCCGAGAACGTCTTCGCCATCTCGGACAACGTCCAGATGATCCTGATGGCCGTCATCGGTGGTGCTGGGACTGTTCTGGGGCCGGTCGCCGGTGCAATCGCGCTGGAACTGATCATCCAGACGCTGGCGGGCGGAGGCTCGGGCTCCGTCTATTCGCAGATCGGCCTCGGCGTCCTGCTGGCAGCGTGCGTGATCTTCATCCCACGCGGAGTGATCGACTTCTTCGGGGGACAGAGCCGGCTGTCGATGCGGTACCTGCGGCAAACCCTCCGAGAGACCAGCGCTTGAGCCTGCTGACCGCGCGTGACGTCGGCAAGCGATTCGGTGGCGTCAAGGCGCTCGACGGCGTCACGTTCGCGGTCGAGGCGGGCGATGTACTCGGCATCATCGGCCCGAACGGCGCCGGCAAGACGACCCTGCTCAACTGCATCAGCGGCCTCCACCGGCCGGACACGGGTGACATCCGCTGGGAGGCGGCATCGATCAGCGGCATGGCGCCCTACCGGATCGCGCGCCTGGGCATCGGGCGCACCTTCCAGATCGTCCGGCCCTTCCCTTCGATGACGGTGCGGGAGAACACGGCCATGGGCGCGCTCTTCGGCCGACCCCAGGGCCGGCTACAGCCCGGGGCGGCCCTGGCGGTGGCCGACCAGGTGCTGGACGTGGTCGGCCTCGGCGAGAAGCGGCATTACCCGGTCCTCCGTTTGACCGTCTCCGACCGCAAGCGCCTGGAGGTCGCCCGGGCGCTCGCCATGCAACCGCGCCTGCTGCTGCTGGACGAAGTCATGGCCGGGCTCAACCACGTCGAGGTCGAGGAGGCCCTGGAGATGGTGCGGCGAGTGCACCAGAGTGGCGTCACGATCGTTCTCATCGAGCATGTCATGAAGGTCATCGTCGGCGTGTGCCGTCGCGCCCTCGTGCTCAACTTTGGCCGGACCCTCGTCGAGGGACCACCCGCGGAGGTCTTGAAAGACCCGCGCGTCATCGAGGCCTATCTCGGTGAGCGCTACGCTCGCGCCCAACAGGCCACGGCACCCCCGCCCAGCGCCCCCCACCCTGACGCTCCCCCGCAAGGGGGGAGGGAAAATCCCGACGAGCGCGAGGAAGTCGAAGAATGAGCTCGCTGCTCCAGGTCGACAAGCTCACGGCCGGATTCGGCATGACGCCTATCCTCTTCGAGGTCGACCTCGAGCTCTCGCCGGGCGAACTGGTCGCCCTGATCGGTGCGAACGGCGCCGGGAAGTCCACCTTGCTGGGCGCGTTATCCGGCCTGGTCCAGCTCTTCGGTGGCACCGTGCGCTTCGACGGCCGAACCCTGACGGGTCTCCGCCCCGAGCGGATCGTGGCCAGCGGCCTGGTCCACGTTCCGCAAGGCCGGCGCCTGTTCAGCACCATGACGGTGGAGCGTAACCTGCTGCTCGGCGCCTACCGGCGGCGCGATCGGCAGGTGCACGTGGATCTGGAGCGGATCCTCAAGTACTTTCCGGCGCTCGGCGACAAGCTGGATCGCGACGCCGGTACGCTCTCGGGCGGCGAGCAGCAGATGGTCGCCATCGGTCGAGGGCTCATGGGACGCCCGAAGCTGCTGATGATCGACGAGCCGTCTCTCGGCCTGGCCCCGAACATCGTGGATCGGGTCATGGAGATCGTCAAAGCCATCAACCAGGACGGGACGGCGGTGCTGCTGGTCGAACAGGACGTCGTCCTCGCCCTTGAGATCGCCGACCGTGCGTATGTGCTCGAGAACGGTCGGATCGTGATGAGCGGTCCGGCTTCGAACCTGCGCCGGGACCCGGCCATTCGGAAGGCCTATCTGGGCGTGTAGCGGTGAGCGTGCCAGAGGAGCTCCGCCACGCTCCCGGCCTGCGCGATGGCGCCGGCCGGTCGGTATTGCGGCTCGGCCTCGAGGATTTCGCTGATCGAACCATTCTTCTGCGCCAGGTTTTTGTTTCCCCTCCCCCTCTGGGGGAGGGCAGCGTGGGGGCTTCATGCCAAGTAGCGATGGGCTCATGGTAGGGTGCTCCGGTGGCAGTGCCGCCATACAAGCTGGAGCGGCTCGGGGTGGTGATGGAACCGTCGCCCGGCGATCCCCACGAAGCCGAAGGTGTCCTGAATCCGGCGAGTGCGCGGGATCCCGATGGCGTTCTTTACCTCTTTCCGCGGATGGTGGCCGCAGGCAACTACTCGCGAATTGGGCGCGCGCGCGTCATCTTCGACAAGAGCGGAAAGCCTTCAGGGGTCGAGCGACTCGGCGTCGTCCTGGAGCCTGACGAAGCCTGGGAACAGAACCCCAGCACGGCAGGCGTCGAGGACCCACGGATCACCTTCGTCGACAGCCTCAAGACCTACGTGATGGCTTATGCGGCCTATGGCCCGCTCGGTCCCCGCATCGGACTCGCAGTGAGCCGCGACCTGATGAAGTGGCAGCGACTGGGTCCAGTGTCGTTCGCGTACGAGCCGTCCTTGAAGACGGACATGAACCTTTACCCGAACAAAGACGCGATGTTCTTTCCCGAGCCGGTCCCTGCTCCGGACGGACGACCCGCGTATGCGATGCTGCATCGACCGATGTGGAACCTCAACCCGAACAATCCTGACGTGGGCCTGCCGCTTCCGGCCGGCGTGACCGATCCGCGCCAGAGCATCTGGGTATCGTTCGTGGCTGCGGACCTGGTCGATCGTGACCTGCGGGCCATCACCCGGCTCGATCAACATCGCCAGGTCGCCCAGCCGCAGCAGGCATGGGAGGCAACCAAGATTGGCGGTGGCACTCCGCCAATCCGGGTTCCGGAGGGGTGGCTGATCCTCCACCACGGCGTGACCAAGGGCGAGGCACCTCCCGGAGGACGAGTCCCCGTGCGCTACGTGGCCGGTGCCATGCTGCTTGATCCTGAGAATGTGAGCCGCGTCCTGTCTCGCTCACAAGTCCCATTGCTCGAACCAGAGACGAAGGAGGAACGAGAGGGGATCGTCAACAGCGTCGTCTTCCCCACCGCCATCGATGTGCGCGATGACGGCGAGGCCGACGTCTTTTACGGGATGGCCGATTTCCGTATCGGTGCCGCCCGCCTCCGCCGCATCACCTAGGCCCGTTACGTTGGGGGCTTCTCGACGACGGCCGGTGTTGAAGATCCTCGGCGCGAGCCTTCGACGTCACTGGCGCCTGCTCTTCCTCGGCGCGGCAGCGGTCCTACTGGCGAACGGGCTGGAGCTCCTCGCCCCCTTCTATATCGGGCAAGCCATCGATGCCATCACGCGCGGACAGGAAGGACGCATCCCACTGCTAGCTGTGGCCGTCGTCATCGCTGCCAGCGCAGCCGCGCTGAGTCAGCTTGTACGGCGGCTTTGCTTCAGCGGGCTTGGCTACCGGGTGGAGACCGAACTGCGAGGTCAGCTCTTTGCCCATTTGCTCAAGCTCGACCAGGGTTTCTTCCAAAAGATCCGCACCGGCGACATCATGGCGCGGGCGACCAACGATATGACCGCGGTCCAGGCCCTGATCGCCATAGGGATCAGCAACCTGGGTAACGCGCTCGTCATTTTCCTTGCGGTCGTCAGCTTGATGCTGCTGATCGACTGGCAGTTAACGGTCTTCTCGGTCTGCCTCTTCGTCATCCCTCACGGCGTGCTCTTCATTATTGGACCGCACACGCGCAGCAGGTTTCGGCGCCTGCAGGAACAATTTGCCGCGATCACCGCGAAGGCGCAGGAAAACCTTTCCGGAATCCGCGTCGTGAAGGCCTACGTCCAGGAGGAGGCGGAGAAGCGGGCCTTCCGAGCGCTCAACCAGGACTATCTGGACAAAAGCCTGGCCTTTGCCCGCATCTACAACGCGCTTTGGCCGGTCTTCGCCATCACGGACGGGGTCGCCTCCGTGGTTCTTCTCTACCTCGGCGGCATCCACGTCGTGCAGGGCCGGATCTCCCTCGGCCAGTTCGTCCAGTTCATGACCTACCTCGTGATCATGTCGGGGCCCGTACTCGGCATCGGCTGGGTGGTCACCTACCTGTACCAGGGCGCCGCCTCACTTCGGCGCATCGAAGAGATTCTCGATTGGCGTCCCGCCATACAGTCGCCGCATGCTCCGCGACAGCCGGCACAGGTTCGCGGCGAGATCCGCTTCGAGGATGTCAGTTTCAGCTATGACGGCCATCCGGTGCTGGAACAGTTCTCACTGTTGATCCCGGCTGGATCGACCGTGGGGATTGTCGGCGCGGTGGGTTCAGGCAAGACGACCCTGGTCAAGCTCCTGTTGCGGCTCCACGATCCGAATGAGGGCCGCGTGCTTTTCGACGGCGTCGACGTCCGCGATCTGCCGCTCGAATGGCTGCGGCAGCAGGTCCGATGCGTGCTCCAGGAACCGTTTCTCTTCTCCGACACGCTCGCGCGAAACATCAACCTGGGCACTGAGAGGTCTGATCGCCTCCAGCTGGAGTGGGCATCCGAGCTCTCCCAGTTGAGCGCCGACATGGATCAATTTCCGGACGGATTGGAGACCGTTATCGGCGAGCGTGGCATCACGCTCAGCGGCGGACAGAAGCAGCGGGCCACGATTGCCCGCGCGGTGATTGCCCGACCGACAGTGCTGGTGCTCGATGACGCTTTTTCGAGTGTCGATACGAGCACCGAAGAGGCCATTCTCAAGGGCCTGGAGGCAGCCAAGGGGACACAGACCAGGCTGGTGATCGCCCACAGGGTCTCGACGATCAAGGATTCGGACGTGATCGTCGTGCTGGAGGCAGGCCGAGCCGTCGAGCAAGGCACGCATAGTCACTTACTGGCCCAGCGGGGTGTCTACGCCCGGATGTACGGACACCAGCAGATCGAGGACGATTTACTCCGGTGGCGCAATCCGGACGGAGGGTCGCGGTGAATCGACGCCTCTGGCACCTCATCAAGCCCCACTCGACGCTACTGATGGCGGCTGGCCTGCTTCTGCTCTTGCTCTCCGCGACGGATCTCGCGGGCCCTTACTTCACGCAGCAGGCGATCGATCGCTACATTGCGCCGAAGCGCCTCGATGGATACCAATGGTTGGCGATCCTCTGGTTTGTCGTCTTGATCGTCAATGGCCTCGCTCGGTATGCGCAACTCCAGCTGACCAACCGGATCGGCCAGCGGGTGATGTTCGGCCTCCGTAATGCCATCTTTGCCCACTGGCAGCGAATGGGTGTCGCCTTCTTCGACCGAACCGCCGTTGGGGAGCTCGTCAGCCTTGTCTCCAACGACGTGGACGCGATCAACCAGGTGTTTACGAGCGGCCTGATTCTGGGCATCGGCAACGTGGTGTCGGCGGTGTTCATCATCGTCTTCCTCCTGTTGATTAATTGGTCCCTCGCCCTGCTCGTCTTGGGCATGGCGGTCGTCATGCTGCTAGCAGCCACTTTCATCACGAGGCTGCTCCGGCAAGCGCAGCGCTGGACTCGCTCGAGCCTGGGATCCATCAACGGGTTCATTCAGGAGGCCGTCTCCGGGGTCGCGACCATTCAACTGTTCGACGCCGATCGGCGGATTCGGGACGATTTCGATGTGGTCAACCAGGAATACTCGCGAGCCAACCTGCGCTCGGCAACCCTCTTCTCCATCTTCTTACCTGTGATGAATTGGTTCGGTGCCGCAACCGCCGGGCTGCTGCTCTGGTTTGGCGGTGGCCGGGTTATCCATCACCTGCTGACGCTGGGGACGCTGGTTCTCTTCATCCAGTTTGCGGAGCGGCTCATCATCCCTGTGCGAGACCTTGCGGATAAGCTCGCCATCTTTCAAACGGCGGTGGCGTCGGCCGAGCGGATCTTTGCCCTGCTCGATCGGCCGCCGACCGACGCGGATTCGGCAACAGCGTCAGCTGTGCAGCCGGGGGTCATCAGCTTCGACCACGTCTGGTTCGCCTATCAGGGCGAGGACTGGGTCTTGAAAGACGTGTCATTCGAGGTTGCCCACGGGGAGAAGGTCGCCATCGTGGGAGCGACCGGCGCCGGAAAATCGTCGCTGATCAGTGTCCTGATCCGTTTCTACGACATCCAGCGGGGCACGATCCGTGTCGCCGGGCAGGATATTCGTGGCCTTGATCGGCGCGAGATCCGCCGGCGGATTGGCGTCGTGTTCCAGGACCCCTTCATTTTCACAGGGACCGTCGCGCATAACATCAGCCTGGGCGAGCCCATGTCGCCCGACCGGGTCGAACATGCCGCTGCCGCTGTTTACGCCGATTCCTTCATTGGCCGGCTTCGGGGCGGATACGACTACGTCCTGCACGAGCGCGGCAGCGATATCTCTACCGGCCAAAAGCAGCTGCTCTCATTCGCCCGGGCGTTCGCCTTCGCGCCCGACATCCTCCTTGTCCTCGATGAGGCCACGGCCAGCGTCGATCCGGAGACCGAGCGCGTCATCCAGGCATCAATGCTCAAGTTGGTGGCCGGCCGGACATCGATCATCATCGCCCACCGCCTCTCCACCATTGAACGTGCCGATCGCATCATCGTTCTGCACAAGGGCCAGGTCGTCGAGACGGGCACCCATTCAGAACTGCTGGCGCGGAAGGGCATGTACAGCCGGCTCTACGAGCTCCAGTACAAGGACCAGCTGGCTGCACCCTGAGGGAACCGAATCGTGTCGGGAAGGGTATGGAGGCTGGGGCTTGGAACATGAAACTCGCCAGTCGAATTGCTCTGAGTTGTCAGCGTCTGCTCGTGGGCTCGGCTGTGGCCCTCGTACTCGCCGCCGGCCTCGGCTCGACGGCCTTTGCAAAAGGTGATGATCTGCCCCTGAACGCTCGTATCATCGGGGCGGCCGGGGCGCGAACGATCGACTTCGTGGCGGCAGTCGACCCTACCTGGGCCACGGTATTTAGCGACGAGGTCGCCGACATGGAGCCGATGGCTCCCACGCTTGTGTTTGGTCCAGGACCCGCCGGACACCCTGCGCCAGGACTGACCACCTACTACGAAATTGACTTCGCTCAGCCACTGGCAGCGGACCGATTCCCGTGGAATGGCATGAGCACGCCGCACTTCTATTTCTATCCGGGTCGCGGCGGCATTCCGGCCTAGGTTCGTCTTCACGTGACGCGGGGATCGCAGCCGCCGGTCGACGGATGGATACCGGCGCAGCCAGAATTCGCGAACTGGGTCACGCCCTACCTCGAAAGGCTGGATCCCCTCCAGTCGCCATCGCGGCCGCCCGCTTCTCCCGCAGGATGGTGGTGGCTTGGTCTCGTTCTTGTGCTAGCTGGAGCGAGCGTCGTCCTGCTTCGTCGGATCGCCTATTTCATGCCTGTGGTCGCGATGCCGCGGACGAAGTAGCGCTGCCCGGCGATATAGACGATCAGGATCGGCAGGATCGCGAGCACGGCACCGGCCATGATGAGGTTCCACTGGTTTTGATACGCGCCTCGGAATGTAGCGAGCCCGAGCTGGATGTTCTGCATGTTCGGCGACTGCATGTAGATGATCCAATCGAGGAAGTTGTTCCACATCCCCGCGAAGGTCAGAATGCCGGTCGCGAGGAGTGCGGGGCGGGCGAGGGGCAGGATGATCTTCCAGAAGATGCCGAACCATCCCATGCCGTCAACGATGGCGGCCTCCTCGAGATCGCGGGGGATGCTCTTGAAGAACTGCGTCATCAACAGGATGTACGCGGGCTGGACGAAGTAGAGGACCATGAACGCAAAATACGTGTCGACGACGTGCGCATTCAGCAGCATGATGTAGCGCGGAACGATGAAGACAAAGCCGGGTATCACCATCGTGGCGATCATGATCGCGAACAGCGTCTTCTTGAACGGAAACTCAAGGCGCGCGAACGCGTATCCGACCAGGGAGTCAAAGAACAGGTTGAGAGCCACAACCACGAGCGTGACGAAGAAGCTGTTGAATACCATGCGCGGGAAGCCGTTTATCTGAGTCAGCACACTTAGATAGTTTTCCGGATGCCAGACCGACGGGAGGAACGTTGGTGGGAACGCGATCACTTCCGCCGAGGTCTTGAACGACGAGAGCACCGTCATCACAAAGGGAACGAACAAGAAGAGTGTGATGACGATGTACAGGGCATAGCGGACAATCACCTCTAGCTGGTTGACTCGCTCGGTCGAATCTCTCCCTTCGCGCCGTTCGCGCCGTCCGGTCATGCTGGCGACGGCGATCGGGGCGTTTATCTCGGGCTCGACTTCAGCAAGACCACCAGCCATCTCAGTACTCGATCTTGGTGTCGATGACCCGACGGGAAATCAGCGTCAGCGCGAAGATGATGACCCCGAGCACGATCGCCTCGGCGCAGGCGACACCGACTGTCCCCGTGTCATTGAACAGGTTTTGATAGATGAGTAGGGCCACGGTGAGGGTCGCCTTCAGCGGCCCTCCATGGGTCATGATGAAGGCTTGGTCGAAGATCTGGAAGCAACCGATGATACCGAGCGAAACGACCAGGAAGATGATGGGGCGAAGAAGGGGGATCGTGATGCTGAATAGCCTGCGCGCCGCACTGGCTCCATCAACCGAGGACGCTTCATAAATCTCCTTCGGAATGTCCTGCAACGCCGCCAGGAACATCAACATGAAGGTCGGCGCGGTGGTCCAGATGTTGAGGAACATGATCGCCGGCAGTGCCCAGGTGGTGCTCTGCAGGTACGCCTCGGTGGTGTGAATGCCGACGAGCCCCAGAATGCTGTTCAGCAGCCCGGTCGGGTGATAGACGTAGAGGAAGATCATCGAGATGACGACCGAGGACGCGATCGATGGCGTGTACCACGTCGAGCGGAAGAAATTGCGACCCTTGATCTTGGAGTCGAGCAGTACCGCCAGCAAGAGGGCGAACACGGTCTGGAGGATGACGACCACGATCGCGTACTCGGTCGTGTTGCGCATCGCGATCAGGAAGTCTTCGTTAATCGTCAGGCGCGCGTAGTTGCGTAATCCGACGAACGGGTTGTCCAGCGCCAGCAGATCGTAGTGATGGAAGCTCACCCAAAACGCGAATACAAGGGCGGCGAGCTGCAGGATCAGGAAGAAGGCCAGGTAGGGAGCGACGAAGAGGAGCCCGGCCCGCCGCTCCGCGATGGCCATTCCACCGCGCTTGGATCGCCGGGTGCCTTTGGCCGTCGCCGCCGGCGCTTTCGGCGCCACGGTTACTGCCATCTTCGTCCTCCCTTCCCTTTTGTGAGCTAGATACTAGCCCTCTCTAGATCATCCTCCCGATAACGCGGTGTTCGCGTCCGCTTCGGCTTTGTCCAATGCCGTTTTGACATCGGATTTCCCGAGAAGTACCGACTGAAGCGCGGCGTTCTGCGCGTCGTTGATCTTGGACTCGTGCGGTCCGAAGGTCCAGGCGGTTGCGAAGCTCGCGCTGTCGAACAGGTTCTTGACGTCAGGATTCGCGGTGATCGCGGGATCGTTCCCGAGGTCTTTGCGCGACGGAAGGGCGAACCCACTCTGCAGCACCTGCTGCTGAACGACCTTGCCGGTCATGTATTTCACGAAGAGCATGCAGGCATCCTGGTTCTTGGTCTTCGCCGAGCAACCCCAGCCGTTCGTGAAGAGGAGGCTGGATTGCTTAACCGGGAACTTCGGCAGTTTGATGCTGCCGTACGACACCGACGGATAGGTGTCGTGCATGTAGGGGATCAGCCATCCGCCTTCGATGACCATCGCGGCTTTTTGCTTGCCGAACGCGTCGCCGGGCCAGGTCGCGCCCAGCGTATCCGGAAGCGCCGAGCTCTTGTCCTGGAGCTGGAACGACGTGTAATAGCTCAGGGCATCCTGGGCCTGCTGAGTGTTGAGGACAGCTTTGGTCTTGTCACTCGAGAGGACCTGGCCGCCGAAGCCGAAGAGGAACGCGTCGAAGCGGGCCGCATCGGCTGGCAGGCTGAGGCCCTTGACCGAACCGGTCGTCAGCTTCTTCGCGTCGGTCTTGATGTCGTCCCACGAGGCGGGCGTCGCCAGCCCGGCCGCGGAGAACATCGACTTGTTGTAGAAGAGCACGAGGTCGCCGAAGTCCTTGGGCAGCGCGTATTGCTTGCCGTTCAGCTGCCAGGGCGTCATCAGGGTCGAAATGTATTCGTCAGCGCTGACCCCCCACTTGGACATCAGCGGGGTCAGGTCAAGCAGACGCCCGGCCGGCGCCGCAAAGTTCATCAGCGCGGTGCTGACGTACATGGCGTCCGGCTCGTTGTTGGCCGACATTTCCGTCTTGATCTTGTCCTCGAAGTTAGTCGGGATCTCCTCCTGCGTGATCTTGATCTTTGGATACGCGGTCATGAAGTCCGCCTCATACTTCTTGACCAGGGAATTCTCGGTCGGGTTGCCGCCCCAGTTGGCGGCCCGCAGGGTTGCGGTGACGTCCGCCGCATTGGTCGCACCGCTGCCGGTCGAACCCCCACCACACGCCGCTAGCAGCACTGACCCAACCGCAGCCAGCACCAAGCCGAGCCGCATAGATCGCATGAGCTCCACCTCCATTACTTCCCGTCGTCTCCTGCGCGCAGGCGCACCTATCCAGTCGGGATACCCTTATCATTTATACCTGAGCTCCCGCTGTCAACATCGGTGACTCCGTATTGGAAATAATTAGACGCCCGATCCCCTGGTTGATCAGCGGCGTGCTCATCGGGATCGGCTTCTTTAGCGCCTTTTCAGGTGGCCTCCTCCTGCTGCTGGCTGGGCTCGTCCTCGGGGTCGCATTGTTCGTCCGCCGCCGCGGTCGCCGTCAGGGTTGGCCTGCTCTTCTCTATGGGGCCGGGGCCGCCACCGCGGCGCTCCTGTTGCCCTATATCCTGCAGCCGCCGCCATGCTCGGCGGGTAGCGGATCCGGGTGCTACCAGGCCTTTACCGTCGGCACCTTTGCCGTGGCGGTCATTGTC
>DATNMH010000066.1:0-97619 GCA_035602395.1 Candidatus Acidiferrum sp. | reverse complement strand
TCGCCGATGATCCGGTCGTGGACGGCCGCCTTGATTCGGTGGAGCCGCTCTGCTTCCGGCATGTCGTTGAGGCTGGCGTTGGCGGGCGACGCTTTGACCTCCACGTCGAAGGCATCTTGCTTTGGCGCCGCCCGGTCAAGGCTGCTCGCGAGCGCCGGTGCGGGGGTCGTGGTTGGGGCAGGGGGCGCCGCCTGGCGGGGCGCCACCGGGCGGGGGGCCGGAGCCGGTGTGGCGTGAACGGTGGAAATCGGACGCGAGGCCGGCCCGGTGGGGGCTGGCGCTTGAGCTGGCCGGACAGGAGGGGCGGCCGGGAAGCTCCGCGGAGCTGGCGGCGCCGGTGGGGCCTGGGGGGGTGGCGGAGGCGCGGCGGGGGGCTGGGCGGCCTTGGCCGGCGGCTTTGGAGGTGTGGGGGCCCCGGGCTCGCCCTGGGACTTTTGAATACGTTCGAGCAGCGACAAGCGGTTCCTACCCCCAGTTCAATCGAATTGGCGAACTGGGCCCGATGCTACGTAGTGACCCTTACGAACCAGACTGCGCGAGGGTAACAGGGCGATGGCACCGCTGCCACAGCCGACGCTCGGCACCGTGACCGAGAGTGAAGTTCGTTGCGCCGACCGAATTCAGGGTACGATGTCGCCAATTTTGTTTGGAGGTAGTTCATGTCATTGTCGAAGCTCTTCTTGATCGTCGCGCTGATCTGTTTCATCCTCGAAGCTCTGGGAAACCGCGTGGGATTCAAGTCTCCGGTTGGATTGCTGGGCGCGGGCCTGGCCTTCTGGGTCGCGTCGCTGCTGTTTTGAGTTAGAGGAAGCCGAGCTCCATCTTGGCGTCGTCGCTCATCATGTCAGCGCTCCAGGGCGGTGAGTAGACGAGTTCGACTGTGCACGATTTGACGTCCGGGATCTCTTCGACTTTGTTCTTCACCTCGTCGAAGAGGTCCTGGGCCCATGGGCAGCCGATCGCCGTCAGGGTCATCTTGATCAGGACATTGCCCTCGTCGATGCTGACCTCGTAGACCAGCCCGAGCGACATGATGTCGAGCCCGATCTCAGGGTCCTTGCAGGTGGCGAGCTGCGCATCGATCTGCTGGCGCAGATCACCGGATGCCGGCGCCTGGGTCGTTTCCATGATGTCCGCCATAGATAGATCTTAGTCCGGGATCTCCACGTAGAGATCGCCGTTCTGGACCGTTACGGGGAAGGTCTTGGCGGGGATCACTGCCGGCAGCCCAGTCACCTGTCCGGTCCGCACGTCGAAGCGCGAGCCGTGCCGCGGGCACTCGACCGACATCTCCCAGAGGTCGCCCTCGCAGAGCGAATACTCCTCGTGGGTGCAAGTGTCACCGATGGCATAGAAGTTGTCGTCTTCTGCGTGGATGAGGCAGATCGGGGTCCCGTCGACCTCCACCCGCTTCATCGACTCCTTCGGCAACTCACTCGTGGTCGCGACCCGCTCGCGCGTCACGCTATTCAATCCGCGCGGCCAGTTCCTGCTCGACCGCCTCGCGAACCTGGGCCACCGGAAGCCTGTCGAGGACTTCGCCCAAGAACCCCTGGACCAGCATCCGCTCGGCGACCGCCCTCGGGATGCCGCGACTGACGAGATAGAAAAGATGCTCCGCGTCCACCGGCCCGACGGTCGCGCCGTGGCTACAGCGCAGGATGTCGTTGTTGAGGATCTCGAGGATCGGCTCGGAGGTCGCCTTGGCCTTATCCGAAAGCAGAAGGTTGCGATTCGCCTGGTTCGAGGAGCTCCCGCGAGCCTCTTCCTCGACCCGCACTACGCCAACGTAGACACTCTTGGCGCTGTCCTGGAGGGCGCCCTTGAAGAGCAGGTCGGACGTCGTATGCGGCGCAATGTGGTCCTGCAGCGTTCGGAAGTCGAAGGCCTGCTCGCCGGCGCCAAAAAAAAGCCCACGCAGTTCCGCCGTTGCTCCCGGGCCTTCGAGCATCGCCTCCACCCTGATGCGCGCGAAGCGGCCGCCAAGGGCGACGTCGACCATCTGAAGATGCGAATCGCGACCGAGATGGAAGCGTTGGTTGGCGAACTGCCAGGTCTTCTCACTCCATCGCTGCAGGGCGACGTAGCCGACGTCCGAGCCCTCCTCGAGGAAAACCTCGGATGATCCGCTGGCCAGCAGGACCTCCTGCCGATCGGCGCTCAGGAATTCATCGACGTATTTGAAGCGCGCGCCCTTGCCGGCGATCACCAGTGAATGCGGCAGGACGGCCCCGCCCGAGCCGGCTGACCAGAACTGGCTGATCAACGGGTGGTCAACGCTGACCCCATCCGGAACGTAGAGAAAGCTGCCGCCGGTGAAAAGCGCCGCGTGCAGGGCAGCAAACTTATCGCGGTCCGGCTTGACGGCGCTGAAGAGATAGCGCTCGACCAGATCGCGATGCTCGCGGGCGGCTTGCGCTAGCGGGATGAAGATCACGCCCTGTTTGACGAGCGCCGGGTCGAGCGTCGCGGACGGCGTCGACGTGCCGCGCTGGCGCAGCGTGCCGCTGACCTGCTCCAGTGTCCCGACCGGCGCGGTTCCGTTGGGCTGTTGGAAGGGGGCGTAGCTGTCCAGGTTGAGACCCTTGAGGTCGGCCTGGCGCCAGTCCTCTTGCCGCTTCGTGTCCGGCAGGCTCATGCCTTCGTAGATGCCGAATGACTCCAGCCGCCGCGCGCGCAGCCACTCCGGTTCGCCGTGAAGAGCGCTCAGCTCTTCGACGGCCGCTCGCGTAAAGCTCATTTACCCGACGGAGCCGATCATCTCGAGCTGGATCAGGCGATTCAGCTCGACGGCATATTCGATGGGAAGTTCCTTGGTGAACGGCTCGATGAAGCCGTTGACGATCATGGTCTCCGCCTCGGCCTTGGTGATACCGCGACTCTGCAGGTAGAAGAGCTGCTCGTCCGACACCTTGCTGACGGTTGCCTCGTGGCCGATGCGCACCTGCGGCTCGTCCACCTCGGTCGTGGGGTAAGTGTCAGAGCGAGACTGATCGTCGAGCAGCAGCGCGTCGCAGCGGACGAAGGACTTCGAGTTCTTGGCGCCCGGGTAGACCTTGACCAATCCGCGGTACGAGGTCCGGCCGCCATTCTTCGAAATCGACTTGGAGACGATGTTCGAGCTGGTGTTAGGCGCCACGTGGACCGCCTTGCCGCCGGCGTCCTGGTGCTGACCCTTACCGGCGAAGGCCACGCTCAGCACGTCGCCCTTCGCGCCGGGCTCCATCAGGTAGATGGAGGGATATTTCATCGTGATCTGTGAGCCCAGGTTGCCGTCGACCCATTCCATGGTGGCGTCACCGTAGGCGACGGCGCGCTTGGTCACCAGGTTGTAGACGTTGGTCGACCAGTTCTGGACCGTGGTGTAGCGGCAGCGGGCGCCGCGCTTGACGATGATCTCGACCACCGCCGAGTGCAGCGAGTCGGTGGTGTAGATGGGCGCGGTGCAGCCCTCGATGTAGTGGACGAAGCTGTCCTCGTCGCAGATGATGAGCGTCCGCTCGAACTGGCCCATGTTTTCGGCATTGATCCGGAAGTAGGCCTGCAGCGGGATCTCGACCTTGACTCCCTTGGGTACGTAGATGAAGGATCCACCCGACCAGACGGCGCTGTTCAACGCGGCCAGTTTGTTGTCGCCGGGCGGAATGATGGTCCCGAAGTACTGCTTGAAGAGATCGGGGTAGTCCCGGAGCGCGCTGTCGGTGTCGGTGAAAATCACACCCTTGGCTTCCAGTTCCTTGTGCAGCGAGTGATAGACGACCTCCGACTCGTACTGCGCGGCCACGCCGGCCAGGAACTTCCGCTCCGCCTGGGGCACCCCGAGGCGGTCGAAGGTGTTCTTGATGTCGGCCGGGACGTCGTCCCAGGTCTTGCCCTGCTTCTCGGTCGACTTCAAGTAGTAATAGATGTTCTGGAAGTCGATGGTCGAGAGGTCGGCGCCCCAGGTGGGCATCTCCTTCTTGTCCCAGATCTGCAGCGCGCGCAGGCGGAACTTGGTCATCCACTCCGGCTCGTTCTTCATCCAGGAGATCTCCTTGACGACCTCCGGGTTGAGGCCGCGCTTGGCCTTGAAGACGAACTTTTCCGGGTCGAAGAAGCCGTACTTCTCTTTGTAGTTGTCGCCGACGTCGATCCGCGGGATGACGGTTGCCATTAGATTGCCTCCAACGTCGCCGGCGCCTTGGCCGGCTCTTTGACCCATTCCGAGTAGCCTTTTGCCTCCAACCAGTCGGCGAGCTCTGGCCCGCCCGAGCGAACGAATTCGCCGTTGACGAGGACGTGAACATAGTCCGGCTTGATGAACTTGAGGACGCGAGTGTAGTGGGTGATGATCAGCACGCCGAGCTCCGGACCGCGCATCCGGTTGACGGCGTCACTGACGAACTTGATGGAGTCGATGTCGAGCCCGGAGTCGGTCTCATCGAGGATCGCGATCTCCGGCTTGAGCACCGCCATCTGCAGGATCTCGGCGCGCTTCTTCTCACCGCCGGAAAATCCCTCGTTGACGTAGCGCGAGAGGAATGAATCATCCATTCGCAACACCGACATCTCGTCCTTGAGCATGGCGCGGAACTCCTTGACGTTGATCGCCTTGGACTTGTCCTTGCCGTCGTAACCGCGCTTGGCATTGATGGCGGTCCGCAGGAAGTTCGACATCGTGATCCCGGGAACCACCACTGGGTATTGCAGCGCGAGGAACATGCCGAGCTTGGCCCGTTCCTCGGGCTGGAGGGTCAAGATGTCCTTGCCCTTGAATAGCACCTGACCGCTGATCACCTTGTAGTTGGGGTGGCCCATCAGGGTGTGCGAGAGCGTGCTCTTGCCGGACCCGTTGGGGCCCATCACGGCGTGCACCTCGCCTTTGTTGACCGAAAGGGTGACGCCTTTGAGGATCTCCCGACCCTCGACGCTCACCCGAAGGTCCTTGATCTCGAAATCTGCCATTCCTTTTGTCAGTTTACCCGTGGCCTCCGTATTCAAAGCGAACTCAGTCCTCCTCATGGTTGTCGCCGTCGAGCGCGACCCGCAGCGTGTTCACCGACAGCGTCGCGCACTTCATCCGGGCTGGGCTGATCTGGATGCCCAGCTCCTCGAGCAGATCCTTGGTCGGAAAGCTCTTCAGCTCCGCCACCGGCCGGCCGACGATCATGTCGGTCAGCATCGATGCCGACGCCTGGCTGATCGCGCAACCACGGCCGCGGAAGCTGACGTCACCCAATTTGCCATCGTCGAGCTTGAGGTAGAGGGTGATGACGTCGCCGCAGAGCGGGTTGTCGCCCTCCTGGGTGATGTCGGCCTCGGCCAGCTCCCCGAAATGGTGCGGGTTCTTGTAATGCTCGAGGATCTGCTCGCGGTAGAGATCGTCACCCATAGCTATGCGAACACCTTCTGGGCCTTCTGAATTCCGATGACGAGCTGGTCGACCTCGTCCGGCCGGTTGTAGACGTAAAAGCTCGCCCGGGTGGTGGCGGGAACGCCGAGACGGTCCATCAGCGGCTGGGTGCAATGATGCCCGGCGCGCACCGCGATGCCCTCACGATCGACGAGCGTCGCCAGGTCATGAGGGTGGATGTCGGGGATCGTGAACGAGATCGCGCCGCCGTGGATCTCCGGGTCGCGCGGCCCGTAGATGACGATGCCGGGAATCTCATCGAGTTTCTCGAGCGCGTAGTCCACGAGGGTCCGCTCGTGGGCTCGAACCTGGTCCATCCCGAGAGTCTCGAGGTAGTCGACCGCCGCACCCAGGCCGATGCCTTCGGCCACACTGGGCGTGCCGGCCTCGAACTTCCAGGGGAGGTCGTTCCAGCTGGCCTCGTGGAGCTTGACCCGCCTGATCATGTCGCCCCCGCCCAGAAACGGCGGCATCGCCTCCAGCAGCGCCCGCCGCGCCCAGAGCACGCCGATCCCGGTCGGCCCGCACATCTTGTGGCCGCTGAAAGCATAGAAATCGACGTCGAGGTCTTTGATGTCCACCGGCATGTGGGGGACGGCCTGCGCCCCGTCGATGAGCACCAATGCCCCGGCTCGGTGCGCTGCGGCGGTCATCGCCTTGATCGGGTTGATGGTCCCCAGCGTGTTCGACTGGTGGGTGATCGCCAGCAGGCGGACGCCCTTCAGTCGATCGTCGAGCTCGTCGAGCTGCAGCAAGCCCTGGTCGTCGATCCGGAGGAACTCCAGCGTGGCCCCCACCTCCTGCGCCAGCAGCTGCCAGGGGACGAGGTTGCTGTGGTGCTCCATCTCGGTCAGCAGGATGCGGTCGCCGCTATGGATGTTGACCCGGCCCCAGGTGTAGCGAACCAGGTTGATGGCTTCGGTGGTGTTGCGGGTGAAGATGACTTCCTTGACGGAGGTGGCGTTGATAAAGGCCGCCACCCGCTGACGGGCGGACTCGTAGGCGGCCGTGGCCTCCTCGCTGATGGTGTAGACGCCCCGATGCGGGTTGGCGTTGTAGCGCCGATAGTAGTCGTCCATGATGTCGATCACGGTCGCCGGCTTCTGTGAGGTGGCGGCGCTGTCGAGGTAGACCAGCGGCTTGCCGTTGATGGTCCGCTCCATAATCGGAAAGTCCGCACGGACCGCTTCGGCGTTGATGGCGCGGGCCCCGATCATGCCGGCTGGGCCTCCTTCATCAGGTCCGCAACGGTGACCGACTGTAGCGTCGACGTGATGGTTCCCTGGAGCTTCTCCCAGAAGCCATGCGCCGAACACGGCGTGTCGGCGTGGGTGCATTCGCCCGGTCCGCCGCCTTCAGCCAGGCAGCTCACCGGGGCCAACGACCCTTCGAGGCTGCGAACGATGTCGGCCATCGAGATGGCCGCGGGAGGGCGGGCAAGCGTGTAGCCGCCCTTGACGCCCATCCGGCTGTTCACCAGCCCGGCGCGGCGGAGCTGGCCCGCGATCTGCTCCAGATAGGACTGGGGCAGCCCCTCCTGTTCGGCGAGCTCCGTCAGGGGCGTTGGCCCCTGTCCATAGCCACGGCCCAGGCGGACCATGACGCGGATTCCGTATTCGGAGCGGGTGCTGAATCTCATAGATCTCCGACCGGATTAGTCGGATATCTCAAAGTATAGCGGGCCGGGAGTTGGGGAGGCGACGTTCCCGTAACGTATCGGCGTGACCCTGCCCCTGGATAACGCCTCCTTTCGCCACGCCATGGGGCACTTCGCCAGCGGCGTGACGATCATGACCACGACCGCATCTGAGCGGATGCACGGCATGACGGTGAGCGCCTTTGCCTCGCAATCGCTCGACCCTTTGTTGATCCTGGTCTCGGTAGAGCGCTCGACCGAGATGTACAAGCTGGTGATGGCGAGCCGCGCCTTTGCCATCAACATCCTGGGCGAGCACGCCGAAGGCACCGCCCGTTTCTTTGCCGACAATGCGCGGCTGAAGGGACCGGAGTTCGTGGAAGGCGCGTATCACGTTGGGGTCAGCGGCGCGCCGCTGCTCAACGAGGCGGTCGCCTATCTCGAAGCCACCGTGCAGGGCACGCTCGAGGCGGGCGACCACTCGGTCATCGTCGGCCGGGTGACCGCGCTGGAGGTTCTCAGTGACGCGCAACCGCTCATCTATTACCGCAGCGGCTACCGCCGCCTGGCTTAATCCTCGAGCAGATCGGTCAGCTTGCCGCTGAACGCCGACAGGCGCTGATGGGCATCGAGCACCTCATCGTGGGTCAGGGGATCGCCCTCGATCTCGTCGGCGTCCCGCGGGGAAGGGGCGGCGACGCGGGTCACTTCTTCGACGGCGTTGACGATCGATCCGGCAAACTCGACATGAAGGAAGAAGGAGTCGCGGCAGCGGCCACATGTCACCTGCACGATCAGCTTGTTGTTGTGGTTGCCGATCTTGCGGAGTTGCGACCCCTTGTGGTTACTGCCGCACACGCGGCATCGGTAGTTACGAGCCTGGGACCGCAAGAACTCCAGGATGGGATCTTCCATCGTCGCCCGGTCCAGTATAGGACTGGCGATGGCGCATCATTGATGGCGAAATCGTGGCAAAACCGCTGATCTTGTTGACCAACGACGACGGCATCTATGCCCAGGGCATCCTCGCGGCCTGGCAAGAATTGCGCAAGATCGGCGAGGTTGAGGTTGTTGCCCCCGACGCCGAACGAAGCGCGGTCGGTCATGCCATCACGCTCTTACTTCCCCTCCGCACCAAGGAAGTGGTGCGGCGCAACGTTCGATTCGGCTACGCCGTCAACGGCATGCCGGCGGATTGCGTCAAGATCGCCGTCAAGGCTATCCTGCCGCGCCCGCCGGACCTGGTGGTCTCGGGGATCAACCTCGGCTCGAACACCGGCACCAACGTCATCTACTCGGGCACCGTCAGCGCCGCGACCGAGGCGCGCATCCTGGGCATCCCGTCGATCGCCGTGTCGCTCGCGACTTTCACGCACCCGGACTTCAGCTACGCGGCCAAGTTCACCAGGAAGCTCGCGCTGCAGGTGATCGCCAGGGGGTTACCCGACAAGACTCTTCTGAACGTCAACATCCCCAACCTACCCGAGGACAAGATCAAGGGCGTTGCGATTACCCGGCAGGGCGACTCACGCGTGGAAGAACGGTTCGAGAAGCGCACCGATCCGCGCAACCAGACCTACTACTGGCTCGACGGCACCTTCAAGCTTCAGGAACTGGAGGAGCACGCCGACGCCAAGATGGTCAACGAAGGTTACGTGTCGATCACTCCCGTGTCATATGACCTGACGGCTTACCCCGCGGTCGACATGCTGGAGCACTGGAACCTCCAGCCTTAGCGAACCGGATTCCTCAGCACACCGATCCGCTCGACCTCGGCGTCCATCACGTCGCCCGGCTTGAGGTACTCCGGTGGTTTGCGGCCGTCGCCAACCCCCTGCGGGGTCCCGGTCGAGATGCAATCTCCGGGCTCGAGGGTCATCCCCGCCGACAGATCCGCGATGATCCGCGCTACCGAAAAGATCATGTCGCTGGTGTTGCTGTCTTGCTTTTTGACCCCATTGACTGAGAGTTGCAGGCGTAGACGCTGCGGATCCGGTACCTCGTCGCGAGTGACAATCACCGGCCCCATGGGGCAACTCCCGTCGAGGGACTTGCCCTTGAACCACTGGGAGGTGCGGTATTGAAGATCGCGCGCCGAGACGTCGTTGAAGACCGTGTAGCCAAAGACGTAATCGAGGGCGCGCGCCTCAGGGATGTCCCGACCCCCGAGTCCGATAACGACGCCGAGCTCAACTTCCCAGTCCAGCCGTGTTGTCAGCCCCTTGGGATACGGAATCGCCGCGCCCGGGCCGATGACGGTCGTCGGCGGCTTGGTGAAATAGATCGGCGCGGTTGGAGGAGGACTTCCGGACTCGGCGGCGTGGGCCGCATAGTTTTGGCCGAGGCAGAAGACGTCCTTCCTCGGCCTAGGAATCGGCGCGTGTTGCTCAACGCGGTCCGCCGGAAACGCGAGGCCGGCCTCAGCATCCTGGGCAAGGTCGTGACTCTCTAGCTCCGACACGAAGCGCCGGCAGAGGTCGGCGGCGTGCCGCCACGCATCCGGGCCGGCATCGAGCAGCCCCTGCATGTCGGCCGGCAACCGCAAGCCATCATGGAGGTGCGAGTACCTCGCCAGGTCGAGGACCGCACGACCGCAATCGGCGCCCAGGCGCGGTGCGCCCGCGTCAACCGAGTAGGTGCACAGCCTCATCGCGGCACCAAGCTTACGTTGTCGAGCTAGCGAAGCCCGGCGTGGCGTCCGCTTGTTGCGGCGCGCACATGCGGGTGTGGCCACGGTTGAGACCGACAGTCGGCGGCGGCAGACCCCGAGATCGACGAGGGTGCGCCGCAGGCAGCCAGGTACAAGCTTGCCATCAGGACCGCCACAAATTTCTTCACCACGCGTTATGACGCCGGCGTACGACGCCTCTCACGGGCCGCTGCGAAGCTCAGCTCGAGCTCGCCCTGACCTGCGCTGTGAGCCGTCCGTCCAGCGGAGACAGCCCGCAGGCGTCTCGCAGGGCGCGTTCGATATAGACCTTGGTCATGCGTTTCCGCCAGTAGTGGCTAAGGTCGGTGTTGTCGAGCGGGCGCGAGGGTTTGTCAGCCACCTCGGCAACGTGGGCGATCCGGTCGTCGTCAGGGCGATGACCGATGAGGGGCGCCAAGAACGACGTGATATCGACCGGCTGCGAGCCCACCGCGCCGAGCGCACCACGTGCGCCACCGATGACGCCATCGTCCCACACAATGGCGACCGCGACACCAAGGATTGGAAAGTCGAACGACGGACGTCGCCGGAGCTTCCAGTAGGCACTGGTCACCCTGCCTTCGGCCGCGGGAAGGTGTATCGCGATGATCACCTCATCGCGGCGTTTGGTCGTGTAGGCGATCCCGTCGTCCCGGTACAGATGTGCAGCTGGAATCCGCCGCGTGCCCTCCACCCCGTGCAGCGTGACCTCGGCGTTCAAGGCGAGCGCGACCGGCGCGCTGTCGGATGACGAAACGGCCCAGCAGCGAGGCGAGCTGCGCGCCACCAGGCAAATCGCGCCATCCTTCTTCATGCAGAAGCCGACGGCTTTCCGCCAGCTCTGGGTCTGGTTGTAGTAGTTGCAGCGCGGATCCACCAACAGGTTGCCGCCCAGGGTGCCCATCATCCGCACCTGCGGGGTCGATACGAGGCCGCAGGCCTGGGCGAGGGCGCGATACGCTCCGTCGAGGGCCGGGTGCGCAGCGAGCTCGTCGAGCGTGGCGCCCGCGCCAATGTTGAGTCCACGCCTCGCATCACCGTCGATGGCGGCGCCGTTGGGTAGGGCGTTGAGGCTGATCAGCGCCGAGACGTCGAATTGCCGGCGCTTCAGGTTTGGCACCAGATCCGTGCCGCCGGCGATGAACATCGAGCCGGGAGTCGATGCGGCCATCTCGGTCGCCTCTTCGACCGAGCGCGGCCGCAGATACCGCAGACGCGGAAGCCGAAGCATCTACTTACCTTTCCACTCGTCCGGCACATCGGCGTTGATCAACGGCGGAAACGCGAAGGCGGGCACCGAATTCGGTCCGACGCGCTTCGCCTTGTCGTTCATCGCCTTGAGCACCTTCTCTGGCGTGATCGGAACCTCGTCGATCCGCACCCCCAGTGCGTTGTAGATCGCGTTGGCGACCGCGGGAATCACCGGCAGCAGCGGCCCCTGGCCTGCCTCTTTGGCGCCAAACGGGCCCTCGCGATCGATGGTCTCGACGAGGTAGGTGTGCATGATCGGGGTCTCGAGCGCGGTCGGGCTCTTGTACTCGAGCAAGGAAGGAAACTTGTGCAGGCCCAGGCGGAACGTCTGCTCCTCCATCAGCGCTTCCCCGAGCGCCATGTAGACGCTTCCCTCCACCTGGCCGATCACCAGCATCGGGTTGATGGCGCGGCCGATGTCGTGGGCGATCCACACCTCGGGCACGCGCACCTCGCCGGTCCTGCTGTCGCAATCGACCTCGACCACCGCGGTCGAGAATGAGTAAGCCGGGCTGGGTCCAACGCCCGACCCCTTGTAGGGACCGGCGAGCTTCGGCGGCGTGTAGCTGCCGGTGGCGGTCACCACCCCACCCTGCGCCTCAGCAAGCTGGACCGCCTGCGCGAAATCGATCCCATCTTGGGGTCGGATGCGGCGGACGATCCGGTGGTCACGAGCGATGAGGTCGTCCGGGTCGCACTGCAGCGCTTTGGCGGCCGCCTCGAAGAGCCGGTCGCGGACTTTTTCCGCGGCCGCCTTCGCCGCATTGCCGGCCATGAACGTGACGCGCGACGAGTAGCTCCCGAGGTCGATCGGCGTCAGGTCGGTGTCGGCGGTCGTGAGCTGAATGTCCTCGAGCGACACGCCGAGCACTTCGGCGACGATCGCGGCAAGGATGTGGTCGGACCCCTGACCGATGTCGATCGCGCCGCACAGCAGGGAGACGCCGCCATTCCGGTCGAGCTTGAGCTGGACCTCGGAGTGCGGCATCTCGTTCCAGTAGATGGCGGTGCCGGCGCCGCTGAGGTAGCAGCTGACCGCGAAGCCCAGGCCGTGTCCTTTCGGCATCGTGGTCCGGCGCTCGAGGAAGCCGGAGCCCTCGACAACCTTATTAATGCATTCCTCCAGGCCGATGCTCGTGATCCGCAGCCAGTTGACCGTGCGCGAGTCAGGCTTCGGCAGGTTGCGCCGGCGCAGTTCGACCGGGTCGATGCCGAGTTCTTCGGCGACCTTGTCGAGGTGCGTCTCCAGGGCAAACCGCGGCTGCACCGTGGCGTGGCCGCGCTTGGGGCCGCAGGGCGGCTTGTTGGTGAAGAAGCGGACAGCCTCGAACCGGTAGCGCGGAATCGCATAGGTGGTCGCCTGCAGCGCGCCGGTGTAATAGGTGCTGGCGACCCCGTAGCTGCCGTAGCCGCCGCCGTCGAGAAAGCTCTGGAATTGCATGCCGGTGATGCGGCCGTCCTTGGCGAACCCGGTCCTGACCTTCATCAGCACCGGGTGTCGCCCGCGGTGCGCGTAAAAGACTTCCTCGCGGGTCAGCGTGATCTTTACCGGGCGCCCGCTGACGAGCGCCAGTTTGGCGGCGACCAGCTCGTGGGAAAAGATGTCGCTCTTGCCGCCGAAGCCTCCGCCGTTGGGCGTGGCGATCACGCGGATGCGGCTCATCGGCATCTCGAGCACCTTGCCCAGTGCGCGATGGACATAGTGCGGCGTCTGCGACGAGGTCCAGAGCGTGAGCTTGCCGTCGGCGGCCAGCTGCGCCACGGCCGCGTGTTGTTCCATCGGGAGATGCGTGTTGCCCTCGAAGAACACGGTGTCCTCGCGCACGTGGGCCGCGGCGCGCAGCGCCGCATCGGTATCGCCGAACTCGAGCGCTACGGTCTTGTGCACGTTGCTCGTTCCGTGGATCGCTTCACCGTCACCGGCGATGGCCTGCTCGATCGACATCACCGCCGGCAACACCTGGTACTGAACGTCGATCATGTCGAGCGCCTCGTCGGCGATCCACTCATCGGTGGCGGCAACCGCGGCGATCGGATCGCCGACATAGCGGACCTTTTCTCTGGCGAGCGCCTCCTCGTCCTGGCTGACCGGGAGAATGCCGAACTTGATCGGCAGGTCGTCCCCGGTGAGCACGGCGAGGACGCCCGGATGGGCCCGAGCGCGGGATGCATCCACGCGCAGGATGCGAGCATGAGGGTGCGGACTGCGCAGGATGCGCCCGTAGACCATCCTCGGCAGCGCCATGTCATCGGCAAACTTTGTCTGCCCGCTGACCTTGGAAAAGGCGTCGGGCTTGATCAGCGGCTTGCCGACGATCGAAAGTTCTTCCGCCGGTTGCATCATCGCGCCGCGATTCCTGTCCGCGAGGCGGCCAGCTCGACCGCCTCGAAGATCTTGAGGTAGCCGGTGCAGCGGCACAGGACGCCGGCGAGCGCCTCCATGATCGCGCCGCGGCTCGGATGCGGATCGCGGTCGAGCAGCGCCTTGGCGGTAAGCAACATCGCGGGGGTGCAGTAGCCGCACTGGGCGGCACCCAGCTCAGCGAACGCGATCTGCAGCGGATGCGACCGACCATCGGCCGACATCCCCTCGACGGTGATGATCTCGCGGCCCTCGAGGTCCAGCGGCATGCTTAGGCAGGACAGAAAGGGTTTGCCGTCGACCAGCACGCCGCAGGTCGAGCATTCGCCCAGCTCGCACCCATGCTTGGTGCCGGTCAATCCCATGTCCTCTCGGAGAACTTCGAGGAGCGTTTTGTAGGGCGGCACCATGAGGGCCGTCTCCTCGCCGTTGACGCGAAGGCGCACCGCGACCCGCTCCGGGATCGACACGCCCCTACTTTAGATGGGGAGGCGCGGAAGCTGGATATCGACGAGGCGCGGGCCGGCGGCCTGCCGCGGCTCGACCATCGCCGCTCGCACACATTCCTGCGGCAACACGTCCGGACGAACACCGCTGAAGATGGGAAACCGGACCTGTCCGCTCCGATCCCACTCGCTGTACCTGATCCCGACCACCATGCGCGGCTCCACCCAGCAGATCCGGTCGTCGGCCCAGCGGGGATCGGTGGGAGCCGGCGCGCTGGGGAACGCGTCCAGGGTCTTGCGCATGCGCTTCGCGGTGGTCGCGTCGAAGCCGCCGACGACGCGTCCCGCCGGCTGATAGTCGCGACCGTTGAAGGTGGCAATGATCATGGCCTCGAGGAATCGTTCGGCCACCTGCGGAATGAAGCCGACGACGGCAAAATCCTGTCGGCGCACGGCCTCGATCGCGAGCCAGTCGGGGTGGCGTTGCCCGGGACGGTACGGGCTGTCGTACCGCTTGGCCACGATGCCTTCGAGGCCCCGCTCCTGGGCTGCCTCGAACAGCGCGAGGCCGTCGTCGGCGACCGGTTCCGCCACGTAGATCCGCGCCGAGGAGCGGATTGCCTCGCTCAGGCGCGGACGGCGCCGCACCAGCGGGAGCTTGAGCATGGAGCGGCCGGCAAGGTACAGCAAGTCGTAAACCACATAGGTCACGGGCTGCGCGGCGACGGCCCGCGCCACCGCCTCCGGATTGGCCGCCTGCTGCCGTTTATCGAGCGCGACGCTGTCGGGACGTCCTTCACCATCGGCCACGATCAGCTCACCGTCGACGATCGTCTCAGCCGGCGCGATGGCCGCCAGCGCCTGGACTTCGGGATACCGACCGGTCAGGTCGCGCAGGTCGCGGCCCCACAGCCGCACCTGGCCACGGTCGACGCGCGCCAGTGCGCGAATGCCCTGCCAGGCGACTTCGAAGGCGTACTCGTGCGAGTCGAAGGGCTCGGGAGCCGGCATTGGCAGCATCGGCCGCAGCCGATCCGGAACTGCCCGCTCGAAGGGCAGGTCGAGCTCAACCGTTCGCGAACGGGCCGGCACTTTAGGGGAGGGTACTACGCGCAGCTAGGCCGTGCGCCGTTTGGCGGCCGGTCGCGCGGCCGACGTCTTGGCGGCCACCTTGACCTTTGCGGCGCGGCCCGCGGCCGGCTTCTCCGCAGGCTTCTTCTTTCCCTGCTTGGTGGCTTCGACCGACGCGCGAAGCGCCGCCATCAGGTCCATCACCTTCGGCTCTTGCATCGCTGTAGGCGCGACGATCTTCAGGCCCTTCATCTTCTGATCGACGATCTGCTGGAAGGCCGCCTTGTAGTCATCGGTGTAGCGCTCCGGTTGGAAGGTGTCCGTCAGGTTGTCGATCAGCGAGGTCGCCATCTGAACTTCCTTGTCGCTGATCTTCACGTTCTGCGGCAGGTTGAGCTCCTCGGTTGACCGGATTTCGTCCGGCCAGTTGAGCGTGTTGCAGAGGAGCGTGTTGCCTTCGACCTGGATCAGAGACAGATGCTCACGGTCGCGAAGCGCGATCTTCGCGACGGCCACCTTGTTGGTGTCCTCCAAGGCCCGCTTCAACAGGTAGAACGGCTTGACGCCGACCTCTTCGGGCTCCAAGTAATAGGCGGATTTGATGTACAGCCCCAGTGGCACCTCGTTGCGCTCGACGAACTCCACGATGTCGATCGTTCGGGTGGTCTTGAGCGGCAGCTTGTCGAGGTCCTCGTCGTCGATGATGACGAACTGGTTCTTACTGACCTCGTAGCCCTTGAGGACGTCGTTGAAGGCGACGACGTGATCGTCGGTCGGGCAGTGTCGCTGCTGCTTGATCGGGAGCTGGCAATGGGGGCAGAGCTGGCGCAACGAAACGGCGCTGTGCGCCTCGGTGGCGAGGTACATCCGGACCGGGATCGCCACCATCCCGAAGCTGATTGCGCCCCGCCACATAGACCGGGCCATTTGACCGCGATTATACCGCTGCTTGGGCAGCGGCACGAAAAGATGTTCGCACCTGCTCTGACAGGCGCTGGGCGTAGAGCGGTCCCAGCTTCTCGTGCTTGAAGTAGATGTAGACGTCGCGGCCGCTCGCAAGGTACCCGGCGATCCGCCGCGCCCACGCGGTCAGCCGTTGGGGCGAGTAAGTCTCGCGCCGCAGCCGGAGGTAGATGAAGGCGCCTTGGCCCAGCGGTCCCGGCTCGGCCTCCCCGTCGCCGTGAACCATGGCGGCTCCCATCCGCTCCAACCGTTCGGCGACGTCCGGGGTGTGCCAGGAGCGATGGCGGAACTGGTAGGCGACCCGCCAGTGGCTCGGCAGCAAGGCCGCGATGCGCTCGATGCGGCCTTCATCGAAGGGGGCTGTCGGCGGCAGTTGGAACAGCACCGGGCCCAAACGATCGCCGAACCCATCCGCCTCATGCGCCAGGACCCGAATCGCCTCCTCGAGGTTGGGCATGCGCCGGTTATGGGTGATCCGCCGGTGGGCCTTGACGGCGAATCGGAACTCGTGCGGGACGGACCCGACCCAGCCGGCGACGACCTCGTCCGGCTGCGTCCGGTAGAACGTGGTGTTGACCTCGACCGTCCTCAGCCGTTGCGCGTAAAAGCCCAGCATCTCCGCGGGCTTCAGGCGCCGGGGATAGAAGCTGCCTCGCCATGTGGCGTAGGCGAACCCCGACGTCCCGACCATGAGCTGGGCGCTCACGGATATGCGGCCACGTGATTACGGGTTGGGGACGCCCTTGATCAGGCCCATGAACTCGGCCCGCGTCTTGGGATCGGTCTGGAAGATGCCCAGCACGCAGCTGGTGAAGACGCGGCTGTTCTGCTTCTCGACGCCGCGCATCTTCATGCAGAGGTGATCGGCCTCGATGACGACGCCGACGCCGACCGGTTCCAGGTATTTCTGCAGGCACTCCGCGATCTGCCGCGTCATCCGCTCCTGCACCTGGAGGCGCCGGCTGTATAGCTCGACCAGGCGCGGCAGCTTGCTCAAGCCAACCAGCCGGCCCTTCGGGATGTAGCCGATGTGCACCCGGCCAAAGAAGGGCAACAGGTGGTGCTCGCAGAGCGAGTACATCTCGATGTCCTTGACCACGACCATGTCTTTGTAGGCCTCGGCGAAGGTTGCATCGCCGAAGACCTCCTCGACCGTCATGCGATAGCCACGCGTCAGGAACTCGAGGCTTTCCTTGACCCGTTCGGGCGTGTCGCGTAGCCCCTCGCGCGCGGGATCCTCACCCAGCAGGATCAGCTGGTGGCGCACCAGCGCCTCCATCGAGACGGCGTCGCTGAGACGGTCGTGGGGCTGGGCCATGGCCCCATTATGCGGAGCCGGGCCTGGTTGGCTTAGCTGATGACGTTCATCGGGTCAGCGGGGAACTCTCTGATGTAGGCCTGCATCGCGACCCAGAGCGCGGCGACTGAGATGGTCTGAAAGTCGGGACCGCGATAGCCGGCGAGCGGCGACGGCGTCTCCGCATAGCTGACCGTGTCGAGCGCCGGGTCGTTGTGGCTGAAGTCGAAGGCAAAGATCGTGATCATGTGGGTGGCATTCCAGTGGTTCCAGCCCGGCATGGTCTTGGTCATGGTCTGCACTATCACGGGGACGCCGTGGCCGAAGGTCATGATCGCCTGCTGGTCGACGATGTCCTGGGCGATCCGCGCCTTGACCTCATCGAGGGCGGTGATGTGCTCGGCCTTGTAGCGCGGCTGCCCGAATGCCGGGACCGCCACCGGGTTGACGTACTGGTTGATCGCTCTGGTGGCATCAGCGCCGAATTCACCGCGGTTGGGGTTCAGGTTCGACGCCTTCGCCACCGTCTCGATGTCCGGGACGTCCGACATCCAGGCCGACAGCAGAACCTGGGTCGCGCCGGCGCCGCAGTAGTTGCGATGTGCCCAGTCGCCCGGCTCGTGGAAGCCGCGGACCTGGACGGCGCCTTGCGCGACCGCCACCTGGCCGACGGTCAGGGAGGGCTGTGGCTCGGGGGTCCCGGTCGGCGTCGGTCTGGGGAAGTTAAAGGCTAGCGCCACCGGTCCGCCAGGCCGGGCGGTATTCACCTGGGCGCCAAAACACGACGGCAAAAGCGCCGCAAATGCCATCGCCAGCGCAATTTTGATTACTCCCTGTGACATTTCGGTCTCATCCTATCAGTGACGTTGTCAGCTGACCAGACCCTGCAGCTCGTTGTTACAACGCGCCGCCGGCCGCCTGGTTATGGCCCGCCTCAGTATGCCCGGTACGTACCTATGCCCGTGCTTAGTGATAGTAGTAATATAACGTCCCAATGGCCGAGTCGAACTCGCGCCAACCGCCCCCCGACCCGATCCTGTCGGTCGTCAAGCCGGAAGCCCAGCTGGCCGACGACGTCGCGGAGGGGCGCCAGCGGTCGGAAATCGCCGCGGGCGCCAGCCCGGCCGCCGGTCGGACGACCCTCGACGAAGCCAGGGGGAAGGGTGTCTCCGGTTTCCTGCATCTCCTCGGACCCGGGCTGATCACCGGCGCCAGCGACGACGATCCCAGCGGCATTGGGACCTACTCCCAGGTTGGGAGCCAGTTCGGCTACGGTCTCCTCTGGCTGGCGCTCTTTACCTTTCCGCTGATGAGCGCGGTGCAGGAGCTCTGCGCGCGGATCGCGCTCCAAACCGGGGTCGGTCTGGGCTCCAGCCTCCGGCACAAGTTCCCCGGGTGGCTGGTGGGGATCGCGATCATCGGGCTGCTTGCCGCCAATACCTTCAATGTCGGTGCCGACCTTGGTGCGGTGGCGGCCGCCGGGTCGCTGCTGTCTCGCGGCGCGCTGCATGCCTTGTGGCTGGTCGTTCCGGTCGCGCTGCTGATCATCGGCATGCAGGTCTTCGCCAACTACGCCACGATCTTCAAGATCTTCAAGTGGTTGACGCTGGCGCTCTTCGCCTACGTCATCACCGCGTTCTTCGCACATCCCTCGCTGCTCGAGATGGTCAAGGCGACCTTCATTCCGCACGTCGAGTTATCGAAGGATTTCATCATGGCCCTGGTCGCTGTGCTCGGCACCACCATCTCCCCGTACCTCTTCTTCTGGCAGGCATCGTCCGAGGTGGACGAGTTGACCGCGGTCGGCGCGACCAACCCGCAGGCCGGCCGTCGTGGGCTGCGACGCTCCGAGCTCCGCGCCGCCAGAACGGATGTCCTGATCGGGATGGGCTTTTCGAACCTCGTCATGTACTTCATCATTCTCACCTCCGCCGCCGTGCTGCACGCGCACGGCAAGACGGACGTGCAGACCGCCGACCAGGCCGCTGCCGCGCTGGCCCCGCTAGCCGGACCGTTTGCCTTCATCGTCTTCTCGGTTGGGCTCATCGGCGCGGGCCTGCTCGCCATACCCATCCTGACTGGCTCCGCCACCTACGCCATCAAAGACTTCTTTGGCTTCGGAGGGAGCCTGGCCAGCAAGCCACAACATCGACCGACCTTCTATCTCATTCTGGCGCTGGCGACGCTGGCCGGGGTGGTGATGAATTTCGTCCACCTCGATCCGATCCGTGCGCTTTTCATCGCTGCGGTCATCAACGGCGTCCTGGCGCCGCCCCTACTGCTCCTGATCGTCCTGCTGGGCGCGGACCGCGCGGTGATGAAGCACCAGGTCAGTGGCAAGCTCAGCCTGGCGCTCAGCGGGGTTGCGACCGGCTTCATGGCGCTCGCCGCGATCACCATGTTTGTGACGATCGTCGCCGGCCACTGACCGGCCCTGCAACTCGGCACTTGATTCTTAGATTCTTCTCATGTGAGCGTGCTTAGATGGTGGCGAGCATGGCGGAGCAGCCCCACGTCCTCGTCGTCGATGACGACGCCAAGATCGCGGCCGCGCTACGTCGCGCCTTGATCTACGAGGGCTACCAAGTCGAGGTCGCCCCCGATGGCCAGATCGCGCTGACCCGCGCCCGCGAGCGCATGCCCGACCTCGCCATCCTGGACATCATGATGCCGGGCATCGATGGGCTCGAAGTCACACGGCGGCTGCGGGCGGAAGGCGACGTCCCCATCCTGCTGCTGACCGCGAAGGATGGCACGGCGGACCGCGTCAAAGGCCTGGACAGCGGCGCCGACGACTACCTGGTCAAGCCCTTTGCCTACGAGGAATTGCTCGCGCGGGTCCGGGCGCTGTTGCGGCGGCGGGCCCCCCGTGCCCGCCGGACGTTGCGCTATGCCGATGTGGTAATGGACCTGGCCACCCGCGAGGTCCGCCGCGCCGACGAGCTGATCCCGACCACCGCCAAGGAGTTCGACTTGCTCCAGCATTTCATGCGCAATCCTGGGCAGGTGCTGCGTCGCGAGCAGCTGCTCGATGCCGTCTGGGGCTTTGATTTCGGGGCGAGCAGCAACGTAGTGGACGTCTACGTCGGCTACGTTCGGCAGAAGCTCGAGCAAAGCGGGCGACCCCGCTTGCTGCAAACGGTTCGGGGCGTTGGATACATCCTGAAGGAGGAATGAGCTCCTCCGTCGACCGCCCCGCATCAGCCGCGACACACCTCGCCCCGCTACGCCGCTTCCTGGACCGGATCTCTCGCTGGACAGACGATCACACCGAGTTCCGCCACCGACTCCCAATCCGAGCTCGCATCGCGCTGTTTGGGGCGGCCGTCGTTGCGCTCACTGTCCTGATCTTCAGCGCGCTCGTATATGTGATCGTCAGCCGCAGCCTTGTATCGCAACAGGACAACAACCTACAGCAGCAGGGAGACTACGTCTGGCGACTGCTCGAATCCGGACGGCCGTTCCGTCTCGGGGGCCCTTCGTTTCCGCTCGTTGACCTCAAAAACGGGTCGGCGCCGTTTGTGGAAATCGTGCCGCTGGTGGGCCAGCCCCTCTCGACTGGCACCCTCAATGACAGTATCCCGATTCTGCCCGATAGTGTCGGAAAATCGGCGACGGATCGAGGTCAGTGGATTGACGTGCAGGCCCAGGATGGGCCGCCGCTCCGAGCCTACGTCCGAGCCTGGAGCGTCCCCGGTACCAGCGGGTACGTGCTTGTTGGTCAAAGCGCCCTGGGAGTCGCGAGTCAACTCGCCGGGCTCCGCCTCCTGCTTCTCGCCGGCGGACTGCTGAGCCTGGTCGGTGCCGCGGCGGCAAGCTGGTTGGTCGCCGGTCGAGCCCTCAGGCCCCTCGACGAAATGGCGACGACCGCCGAGGATATCGGACGGACCCAGGACCTCAGCCGCCGCCTGTCCGAGAGCGAGCCGGATGATGAAGTCGGCCGGCTGCAGCGGAGCTTCAATCAGATGTTGCGTCAGCTGGAGGATGCGTACCACCGGCTGCAAGGCGCGCTGGTCGCCCAGCGTCGCTTCGTGGCGGACGCCTCGCACGAGCTACGCACACCGTTGACGACGATTCGTGGCAATGTCGGATTGCTCTTGAAGCGGGATGACATCGCGGCAGACGATCGGGTCGCCGCGCTGAACGACATCGCCGGCGAAAGCGAGCGCATGAGCCGGATGGTGCAGGACTTGCTGACCCTGGCTCGAGCCGATGCCGGCTATCACCTCGAAAAGGCGCCCATCGACCTGCTCCCCATCATCCAGGAGGTCTCGCGGCAGGCCCAGACCCTGCAGCCCTTACGACGCATCGACTTGCTGGACGGCGTGCCGGCACCGGTGTACGGCAACGCCGACGCCATCAAGCAACTGCTCTGGATCCTGATCGATAACGCCTTCAAGCACACCCATGACGGCGGGCGGATCCAGCTGCGGCTGGACAACGGTCAGCGCGCGGCGCGCCTCGTGGTCGTCGACGACGGGCCGGGGATCCCCCAGGAAGATCTGGAGCGCGTCTTCGAGCGCTTCTATCAGTCCGATGCCGCCCGCTCCGGTGAAGGGACCGGCCTCGGTCTTGCGATTGCGCGCTGGATCGCCAAAGAACATGGCGGCGAGGTGACGGCTGCCAACAACCCACACGGCGGCGCGGCTTTTACAGTCGAATTCCCAGCTGAACCTAAAGTCTTAGCGAAGTCTTAGCTAGCTTTCATAGGCGGCTCATCGCTCCGGCGCAGCATGAGCGTCGACTATGCGGGACCCGTTCACTCCGGACTTCATCGAGACCCCGATCGCCCCGGAGCCTGCGGTGCCCGTTCAGCCCGCTCAGCCCGTTCCCCCCTTTCCCCACCGTCCGGCGCGCAGCATGGCAGCGGCCATGCTCGCCGCCGGGCTGGTCGTCGGCAGCATCGGTGGGGGTGCGGTCGGCGCGCTCCTCGCAAGTAACCGCCACACCGCGGCCAACACCACCGCGAGTAATGCAACGGTTGCGTCGGGTGTGGCCGCACCGGCCCCCTCGCCGGGGTCATTCGCCGCCATCTATCAGCAGGTAAAGGACGGCGTGGTCACCATCACCACCTCGGTCTCGGGCAATGGCGCCCGCTCCTTCTCGCAAGCCGAAGGTTCCGGCATCGTGGTCGACAAGCAGGGCGACATCCTCACCAATGCCCACGTCGTGGGTAGCTCCTCGCAGGTGCAGGTGACCTTCAGCGACGGGCATAACGCGACCGCCCAGGTCAAGGGGGTCGACCAGAGTGCGGACCTGGCCGTGGTCCAGGTCTCGGCCTCAGACCAGCTGCATCCAGTGCCGACCGGCAACTCCGATGCGCTGCAAGTAGGTGACACCGCGCTCGCCATCGGATCGCCCTTCGGGCTGCAAGGAACCTTCACCGCCGGCATCATCTCCGGCCTGAACCGCTCCAGTAGCGCACCCAACGGCCGCGCGCTGACCGGGATGATCCAGACCGATGCGCCGATCAACCCCGGAAACTCCGGTGGTGCCCTGCTCGACGGCAAGGGCCAGTTGATCGGCATCAATGACTCGATCCAGAGCCCGGTCGAAGGCAACGTCGGCGTCGGCTTCGCGATTCCGATCAACCGCGCGGTGAGCCTCTTGCCCTCGCTCGAGAAGGGCATCGCGATCCAGCATCCCGCGCTCGGCATCACGGCACAGACGCTCACCGCATCGACCGCGAGCCAGCTCGGCATCACCCAAACCTCCGGCGTGCTGGTGATCGATGCCGCCGCGGGCGGACCGGCGGCCGCGGCGGGTCTCCATGGCACGGGTCAGGCGGATGCCAGCGACGACATCATCACCGCCATCGATGGGCACACGATCGCCACTATCGATCAGCTCACCCAGTACCTCGACACCAAGAAAGTCGGCGATCGCGTCACGCTGTCGGTGATCCGCAACGGGCAGCACATCTCAGTAGGAGTGACCTTGGGCGCCTTCCAAGCCCGGCCGTCGGCCACACCCTAAAGCACCCAATGATGCGCATAACCCGGTCGGGGGCGATGTGATGCGGCAAGCGCCGACGCTGAAGCCCCTTCCTCAACTTCGCCGGACTGCCTGGCTTTCCGGTACACGCGCCTGGCTGATCGGCCTCGGGCTGGTGGCCGTTCTCCTCGTTGGCTTGATCGCCCGCGATACGGTCTTCGCCCAGCCCGCTGCGGTGGCGATTCGCACCGCGACGGCGGACCGGGGCACCGTGACCTCCGTCATCAGCGGCACCGGCTCACTCCTGCCGGCCGGCCGCATGAACGTGAGCTTCAAACAGACGGGCATCCTGACGGAGGTCGACGTCAAGGTCGGCGACAAGGTGACCACGGGCCAGTTGCTGGCGCGAATCGACTCGACCAGCCAGCAGGCCTCGCTCGCCCAGGCGCAAGCATCACTGGCATCCGCCCAGGCCAACTTGCAAGCGACCCAGTCCCCGGTCACGGCGGCGCAGGTCGCGCAGCTCCAGCACCAGGTCAACAACGCACAGCAGAGTTACAACGACACCGTGGCATCGGTTAATGCCACCAACCAGGCCGACGCCGCCACCGTCGCCAACGACCAGGCGAAGGTGAACGCGGACTGCCCAAGCGGCGCCATATGCAGCCAGGAGCAGGCCCAGCTCGCCAACGACAAGAGCAAGCAGAACATGGATGCGATCAGCGGCCGGTCCCGCATCAACTCGGCATCGCAGCAGATCACGTCCGCGCGCGATAACCTGGCCGTACAGACGCAGGTCAAACCAAGCTCGCTGACGTCTGGCCAGGCGCAGGTCGCCACAGCCCAGGCCCAGGTGCAGGCGGCCCAGGTAGCGTTTAACCAGACCACCCTCACCGCCCCCACTTCGGGCGTCGTCATCAGCATCAACGGCGTGCCCGGAGAGGCGGCGGGATCCGGAACCGCTCAGGCGCCGGGGTCGCTCGCTCCGCTGCCGTCCTCGGGTGGTGCCGGGTCGGGCTCATCCGGCTTCATGGTGATCGACGACACCAGCAGCTTCGTCGCCGTGATGCCGTTCGCTGAGACGGATGCCGCGCGGCTGGCTGCCAATCAAACCACCTCGTTGACGTTCGACGCCATCCCGAACCTGACCATTTCGGGGCACGTGCTGAGCATCAGTCCGAGTGCCACCGTGGTCTCGAACGTCGTCGACTACTACGTGAGCTTCGTCCTCAACCGCACCGATCCGCGGCTACGGGAGGGGATGACCGCGAACGCGTCGGTCACCGTCGCCCAGGCAGACAATGCCGTACGCGTCCCGAACGCCGCCGTGCGCACTACTGGCGGAACGACGATGGTCACGGTTCTCTCGAAAGGACAGCAGATTCCGACCGAGGTGATCACCGGCGTCGTGGGTGACACGTATACCGAGATCAAGGCCGGGCTGAACGAAGGCGACGTCGTGGTGCTGCCAGCCATCCGCACGACCACCGGGGCCGCGTCCGGCGGCAACCTGCTCCGCGGCGGCGGCGGCGGCTTTGGCGGGGGAGGCGTCGTTCGGGGCGGCGGAGGGTGATCACCCTCGAGGGGATAACCAAGGTCTACCGCACAGGCGAGGTGGAGGTAGCCGCCCTCAAGGGCATTTCGCTTCACATCCCGGAGGGCGAGTTCGTCGCCATCATGGGACCCTCGGGTTCCGGCAAGAGCACGCTGATGAACCTGATCGGCTGTCTCGACCAGCCATCCTCCGGCCGCTACATCCTCGATGGCTACGACGTGTCGGCATTGACCGATGACCAGCTGGCCTGGATTCGCAATCGAAAGATCGGCTTTGTCTTCCAGTCCTACAACTTGATTCCCCGCGCGAGCGCGGTGCACAACGTCGAAATGCCGCTGATCTACGCGGGCGACAATCTGCAGCGCCGAGAACGGGCCATGGCGGCGCTCGAATCGGTCGGGCTGCTCGAACGCGCCGGTCACCTGCCCAGCGAGCTCTCGGGCGGCCAGCAGCAACGCGTCGCCGTGGCCCGCGCCCTGGTGACGGATCCGGCGATCCTGCTGGCGGATGAACCGACCGGCAACCTCGACAGCGAATCGAGTCTCGAGATCATGAAGTTGCTCCGCGATCTCAACCAGCAAGGCCGCACCATCGTGCTGATCACGCACGAGCCCGACATCGCGGCCTTTGCCCAGCGCGTGGTACGAGTGCGCGACGGGGTCGTGGTCAGCGACGAACGCCCGTCGATCGCGGCGGAGATGGTTCGATGAGCATCCTCGAAGGCCTGCGCCTGGCGGTCAACGGCCTGCTGTCGAACCGCTTGCGATCAGCCCTCACCATGCTCGGCATCCTGATCGGGGTGTCGGCAGTCATCCTGCTGGTCGGTGTCGGCAACGGCGCCACGGTCGCGGTCCAGCAGCAGATCCAATCCCTGGGTTCCAACCTGCTGACCGTCTTTCCATCCAACGCGAGAAGCGCGGGTGGCGTACAGCAGGGCTTTGGCACGGGATCGAGCTTCACGCTCGACGACGTGAAAGCCATCGCCAACCAGCAGACGTCACCGGACGTGGTTACCGCCATCCCCAGCGCCGGCGGGCGGGCGCAGCTGACCTACGGCAATCAAAACTGGAACAGCAGCCTGACCGGGACGACGCAGGACTTCCCGTCCGTACGCAATTACCAGCTGGCGAGCGGCCAGTTCTTTAGCTCGGGGGAGGTCGACGCAGCGAGCAAGGTGGCGGTCATCGGACCGACGGTCGCCACCAACCTCTTCGGCAGCGCCGATCCAATCGGCCAGGTGATGAAGATCAACCGGCAGAACTTCCGCGTCATCGGCGTCTTCGCTCCCAAAGGGTCATCGGGTGGCTTCAACAACCAGGACGATGTGGTTGTCGTGCCGATCACGTCGGCATGGAGCTACCTGCTGGGCGGGCGCGGAAAGAATATTCAGCAGATCTACGTCGAGGCGACCAGTGCGCAGGCGACGACCGCCGCGACCGCCGAGGTCACCCAGGTGATGTTGGACCGGCATCACATATCAGATCCGACGCAGGCCGATTTCCAGATCCTGAGCCAGCAGGACGTGCTCGCCAGCGCCTCGCAGACGACCGGCGTGCTCACCCTGATGCTGGGGGCGATCGCCGGCATCTCGCTCGTCGTCGGTGGCATCGGAATCATGAACATCATGCTGGTCACCGTCACCGAGCGGACGCGCGAGATCGGCATCCGGAAGGCAATCGGTGCGCGGCGCCAGGACATCCTGCTGCAGTTCCTGATCGAGTCGATGTTCCTATCGGGTCTCGGCGGGGCCCTGGGAATCCTTGTCGGCTTTGGCCTGGCGCGATTGCTTCCCATCGCGGTTTCCGCGTTGCCGACGCCCGTCATCTCCACGCCGTCCGTCTTCCTGGCATTCGGCATCTCCGTCGGCATCGGTCTGTTCTTCGGCCTGTATCCCGCGAACCGGGCGGCGCGACTCCGTCCGATCGAAGCGCTCCGCTACGAGTGAACCCCAAGGAGGTCATGCAATGATCAAGCTTCCCATCGCCGCGCTCGTTGTCATCGTCGGCTTACTCGGCGGTTTTTACGGTGGCTACAAAATCGGTGGCGGCGGCACGACCGCCAACGCCGCCGCATCCACGAACAGCACACGGACCACGGGCAATGGTTTCGCTGGGGGCCGCGGGTTGGCCGCTGCCTGTCCTAGCCCGGGCGCAACCCCAGCCGCCAGTGCATCCGGAGCGGCCGCGCGGCGCGGCGCCACCGGCACTGTCGCCAATCTGACGGCCAACAGCCTGACGATCCATGACACCCGCTGCAACACTGACGTCAAAGTCACCTTCGACCAGAGCGTGATCGTGCGCAAGACCGTCGTTGGCCAGGCCTCTGACCTACAGGAGACCGAGACGATCACCGTGACCGGGACGCGGCAGGCCGACGGCAGCATCAAGGCCAACAGCATCAGCATCGTTCCGGCCGGCTCGGGCGGACTCGGTGGATTCGGCGGCGCCGCCGCGACTGGCGGCTGAGCTCGGTCGAGGCGAGCCAGAGGGCATGGACCGGCTGAGCTGGCTGCTCCTTGCCCTGGTCCTGGTGCTCGCCGGTCTTTATCTGCACGTGCGGGTGGCCGACGAGTGGCTGTCCTACCTGGTGGCCGGGATTGGCGCCGGCATCGGCCTGGGCCTAATCGGCAGCGTCATTCACGATGCGTTCGCCGGCCAGCGCCATCAGCACTGACCGGCGACTCCGCCGAAGGGCGACTACGCCCTAAACGTTAGGCGCGAGAAGCGCGACGACCAATCCTTGCCCTGGCCCGGACGAAGCCATCCCGTCACCGCGACGGCGGCAAGGATGAGGAGCAGTAGCAGGAGCAGGCCGAACAGCGTGACGATGCCGCCCACGCTGCTGAAAAAAGCGACCAGGCTGCCAAACAGGCCTGTGCCATTTGCGGCCGCCGGCTTCCCCGTTGCGGACGTTGCGCTGTTGCTGTCAGACGCCCAGTTGAAGCGGATGCTCTCGTCGGGAGCCGACGCCGCCGTCCCCGACCCGGTCGAGCTTGCCAGCGAGGTCTGGCCGCCGCCGGCCGTTGAGGCGCCGCCGGTTTTGGCGCCAGTCGACCCGCTACCGCCAGTACCCGAGCCGGTTGTACCGGAACCGGTTGATCCGCTGCCAGCGGAACCCGAACCATTCGAGTTGGTCGGCGTGCAAAACAGCGTGCTCGTCGTCTGACCTACCGGGTCGGTCGGATGCGGGTTCGCCGCCTGCGGGAAGCAGGTCGGCGAGACGCCCGGCGTGTCGGCAAAAACTGGGGCCGTCGCCCCGATCGCCGCCAGGCCGATGACCGGAACGCTCGCCAAAGCCGTCAACGACATGATGAGTAACTTGCGCATCGAAACACCTCCACGAGGGGATGTCTCGACACTAACGACGCCGGCCGCGGCGTTCGCGCTCCGGACGCACCGTGATTAGATCCTGCAAACGCACCGCTCCATCTCCCGATAGCTGAATAGGCGGATATACCTAGAGGCAAGGAGAGGCAATTGCTGCCGTTGCTTTGTACAGGGCACGCCAACGAGCGGGCAAAAAAGAGCCATGCTGAGACACCCGTCACTCCGGCGGCGTATCGTTCTGCCCTTCATCGTGCTCGTCCTCTTCATCGGCGTGGTCGGCATCGCCGTCGTGAGCGCCCAGGTCGGTGGCTCCGTCGAAGGTGCGGCCGATAACAGCCTGATCCAGAATTCACTGCGCACCAACGATCGGCTGGCGACGCTGGAGAACGACCGGTTGCAGCAGCTGCGGGCCGCCGCCGACACCGCCGGAATCGCCAGCGCCAGCGGCCGCGGCGATGGCGCCGCGGCAGGCCGCCTGCTCGGTCCAATCGTCGGCAATGCGCAGCCCGAGCACCTGGTGCTTCGCGTCCTCAACACTGGCGGGCGCGAGCTCGTCGCCCTCCGCCGCAACGGCGCCACCGTCGAGACGTTTGCTGGCGGCGCGGGCTATACGGGACAGGCGGCCGTCCAGCACGCGCTGGCGGGGGCTCGCGACTCGCTGGGCGACAAGTACATCTTCCTTTCGAATGAGACGCCGACGATGCTCTACTGGGTCGCGCCGATCTGGACCGACACCCAGACGCCGACGGTCGTCGGCGCCGTTCTGCTCGGCGAGGCCCTCCCGGAGATCGTGCAGACCATACCCGGCTCGAGCTCGAACGTGGTGGCATTTTTCGATGCATTTGGCCAGGTGCTCGCCGGCTCGCTGACCGGTATCCAATCGCTGTCCCCTGGGGTCAGGCAGGAGGTGACGCCGGAAACGCCGGTGCGGATCGCCACGGAGTGGCAGAGCCACCCCTACCGATTGCTCGTCAACGATTGGACGATGCGCGGCACCAACCTGGGCTACCTCGGTGTCGCCGCGACCGCGACCGATCTCAGCAACTCCCTCAATGCCATCCGCCTCGTCCTGGTGGCGCTGTTCGGCGCGATCGCCCTCGGCACCATCCTGATCGGCCTCGCCCTGGCGGACCGGATCACCCGCCCCATCGATCACCTCGTGGCGTCGATGGCGACGGTCTCGGCGGGGGACTACAGCCGCCGTGTCCAGGTCGAGTCGGCCGACGAGATCGGATACCTGGCCCAGAGCTTCAACGAGATGACGGCGGCGCTGGAAGCGCAGATCCAGGCGCGCGAAGAGGCCTACTTCCGCAACCTCGAGGCCCTGGCTCGGGTGATCGATGCCCGCGATCCATACACCTTCGAGCACTCGGCACGGGTCGCGGCCGTCAGCCACGAGCTGGCGGAGGGGATGGGACTCTCGACCGTGGACCTTGTCGTGCTGCGCCGGGCCGGCCTCCTGCACGACATCGGCAAGATCGGCGTCGCCGACGCCATCCTGGCCAAAAAGGGACCGCTCAACGATGAGGAGTGGTCCGCCATCCGGCGGCACCCGGTGATCGGCTTCGAGATGTTGAAGGACGTCCCCTTTCTTCAACCGAGTCTCGACCCCATCCGCCATCACCACGAGCGATGGGACGGGGAGGGCTATCCGGACAAGTTGAAGGGCAGCTCGATCTCGCAACTGGCGCGAATCGTCACCGTCGCCGACGCCTTCGATGCGATGACGTCCGACCGCCCCTACCGAAAGAGTTTTTCTTTCGAGTTCGCCGCCCGAGCCATCGAGAGTGAATCCGGTCGCCAGTTCGACCCCGCGGTGGTGGCCGCGTTCATGGCGAGAAAGGCCGCGATCTTCGCGCGACTCGAAGAGATGGGCAAGAAGCCGGCGCCGCATGCATCGGACATCCGGCTGGATCACGCCGCATGAGTCGCACGCTTCGCTGGGCACAATGGGCCGTGGTCGCGACGGCGGTGCTGCTGCTCTTCTGGGTCGCCGCCAGCCTGGGCGGCTGGTCGCCGGACCTCCGCCGGTTGACGACGAACGTCCATGGACCGCTGGTCGCCGATTACCGGGCGGAGAGCCCGCAATTGCTGGCACCGCTGTCACCCGACATCACGCAAGACGCATCCCGCGACCAGGCCGGCTCAGCACGGCCGAGCTCGAGCCCTTCCGCGGGCCCGAGCCCCAGTGGATCCGGTACCTCGCCGACGCCGACCGGGTCGGGAACCGTCCCGCCAACCCCATCGCTGCCGACGCTGCCGGTGCCGACGCCGAGCCTTCCGGTGGCAACGCCTACGCTGCCGATCGCGACGCCCACGCTGGTGCCGACGCCGAGCCTCCCCACGCTACCGCCCCTCCCGTAGGACGGCGCCGCCGCCGCTGCGGATAGGCGACCCACTCGTCCGACAACTCCTGCAGGATGGTGCCGGCCAGCCGCAGCAAGGCCTGTTGGTGCGGGAAGATCCCGACCAGCTGGCACGATTGCCGAAGCTCACGCTGCAACGAGGCGAGTCCGTTGAGCGACGCGACCAGGCGGCGCTCCGTCCGAGGCAGCCGGTAATAGGTCAGCAAGGCGGCGGGCGGGGCCTCGAGCATCTTCACCAGCTCCGGGAACGCGAACTCGAAGCGCGCCCGTACACCGGCGAGCGCCGCCACCGCACCCTGGGCGTCCGGCTCGGCGAACGCGCCGCGAAGGCTGGCCTCCACCGCGGGGCGGCCGTCCGGCGCCACCTCGGCAAGCGCATCCGCGATGAAGCTCTCCCGGCAACGCTGCCAGTGCGCCCCCGGGTAGACCGTCGCGAGTGCCGGGAGCAGTCCGGCCAGGTGGTCCGAGGTCACCACGTCCAGGCTGTGGAGTCCTCGTTCCTTCAGGTCGAGCAGGAATATCTCCCAGAAGATCGTGTCGCCGCCGGCGGGGCGGATGGTGAGCGAGACCACCTCGCGATTCCCGGATTCGGCGGTGGCCACCGCGACGACGATCGAAACCGCCAGGGCTTCACCGGCCTCGCGGACCAGTGCCGTCCGCTCGAACAGCATGAGGTACGGATAGCCATCCCGAAGGCGGCGATGCCGGAACGCTTCGACACGACGGTCCCAGTCACTCGCCTGGGCGTCGACCACCGCCGGATTGGTGCCGGGGACGCCGACCGTCTCAGCAAGGGCATCAACGGCGCGCGTGCTCGCGCCGGCGAGGTAGGTCTGCTGGATCACGGACAGCAGGGCGCGCTCCACCGGACGTCGGGGCGCCAGCAGGCGGCGCACGTAGCTGCCGCGGTAGGCGACCGGCAGCAGCGGGATGAGTGGGGCTCGCCGTCGGGATCCGTGCAGCCGGCGTGACGGCGGCCCCTGCGCGGGGGTTCCCATCAGCAGGCGCAGGGTGGGCGCCGAATCGAGACGTGGGCGCGGGGCAAATCGAGGCGACATGGTTTCCTCCCGAATGGAATTTGTCAGCGGCGGACGATTCGCCCGTGGGAGGCGATGGGGCGCGCACCACGGCGCGGGTCGCTGGCGACGACGAGCGGGCGTCCGGCGACGATGTGGCGGCTTTGCGCCGGCGGAACGGTGGCGGATGTGACCATGAGCCTCAGGGTACGCAGCCCCGGTTGGGATATCGTGTGGCAGCGGTATCGGGATCGTACCCTACAGCTGCAGGGCGGCCCTCAAAAACGAGCCGGCGGTCGTGAGGGCGGGCGGGCGAGGTTGGGGAGGGGGGACTTCTATCCTCGACTTATCGCCGCGACCATCGACGACCGCCGGCTTCCGGTGCCCCGGGCCGCTGCATCTCCTGCTTGGATTCGACACTGCCCGCGGGCGAGTCCGCGCAGTGGTCGGCGGAGAGAGTCAACCCGGAAGGTGTACGTGGACGAGGATATCGTCGGGCGAGCGCGATGTCGGCCTCCAGTCGATGGGGAGCCGCCCCCGGCATCTGCAGGGTGCGCGCCAGGGCTTAAGCGGCGTCGAGCAGGCCGTAGCGCGCGGCGCAGGCGAGCGCTTCCAGCTTCGAGTGGGCGTCCAGCTTCTCCAGGATGTTCTGTACGTGGCCGCGAACCGTGGTGAAGCCGATGCCAAGCTCAGCCGCGATGGCGCGGTTGTCGAGGCCATCAGCCATCAAGGCGAGCACCTCCATTTCACGGCGCGTGAGACTCTCGACCAGGCGGCGACGGTCAGCCTCGTCCCTTGACATCTCGTGGGCGCGGGCGAGCAGGCGCGCCAGCTGCGCCGCCGGTATCAGCATCTCCCCTTCCGCGGCGCGGCGAACGGCTTCGACGACATCAGCCGTGGCCCGCGACTTCGGCAGGTAGGCGCACGCTCCGGCGCGGACGGCGGCGATCATCGCCACCTCGCTTTCGTCGGCGCTGAGAAAGACGATCGGCACCGCCGGCTGGCCCTCGCGGATAAGTCCGGCGATATCCGCACCGCTGGCGTCCGGTAGGTGGGAATCCATCACCACGACATCGGGCTGCTGGAGCGTCGACAACCGCACGGCCTCCACCGCGGTGGCCGCCGTCCCCACCACCTTGAGGTCGCCCGTGGCGTTGATCATGGCGGCCAGTCCCTCCGAGACCAGGAGGTGGTCTTCCACAAGCAGGACTGTGATCGGCGTGTGCTCAGGCGGCATTGGCAACCTCCTCCCTGGCGTCCGGGATCCAGTACTCGACGACGCAGCCCTCGCCGGCGGAGGACGTGATACGAAACCACCCACCCGCCATTTCGGCACGCTCGCGCATCGCGATCAGGCCGAGATGACCGGGGACCGCCCCGTTGTGGCTGCCATCGAACCCCACGCCGTCGTCGGCGATCCGGGTCAGGATGCCGTCATCGACCGCTGACACTGCACATTCGACGCGGCGGGCCCGGGCATGCTTGCGGACGTTGGCCAGCGCCTCCTGCGCGATCCGATAGGCGATCACCTGCGTCTCCGATGCCGGGTTGCGCTCCAGCCTGGTTGCCAGCTCGACCTCGATTCCGGTTTCCTGTGTCATCGCGTCGAGGTACTGCCGCAGCGCTGCGGGAAGTCCGCCTTCATCCAGTGCGGCCGGCCGCAGCTCGAAGAGCAGATGACGCAAGCGGTCGGTCGACTGCTGCACATTTTGCTGTAAGCGGTCGACCTGTTCGATCTGCGCGGCATCGTGCATCGATTCACGGAGCGAGAACAAGCGCAAGCCGACGGCGAACATCGACTGGATCGAGTCGTCATGGATGTCGCTGGCGATCGCCCGCCGCTCCTCCTCCTGGGCATGTACCAGTCGCCGGAGCAGGGCGCGACGGTTCTGGTCGACCTGTTTAAGGGTTTCCACCGACTGGCGCAACGCGGCTTCGGTGCGGCGGCCCTCGGTCACGTCGATCGCCACCACGATGGCGCCCACCGTGTTGCCGGCCGCATCGCGGAACGGACCCAGGCTGAAGGAAAAGGTTCGATCCCCCTGGGTCAGCTCCGCCCTCCCGTCAATCCCCGAGAGCGCCTGGCGAATGCCCTCGACGACCTTGGGGTGCTCCGCGAAGAGATCGGCGGCCGACCACCCCAGGGCCTCGCCCGGTTTCTTGCCGAGCGGATCCGGTCCGACCCCGGCAGAGAAGGTGATCGCCCCATCGCGGTCGATCGCAAACAGCGCGATCGGGGCGCTGTCGATGATCGCCCCCACCCGGGCCTCGCTTTCGCGGAGCTGGCGTTGCACCTGGAGGCGCTGCTCCAGCTCGTCTCGAAACATGGCCTGCTTGCGATCGAGCTCGGCGGTGGCCGCCGCTCGCGCGCGCGCTCGGCTGCCGCCCGGCGGCCAGGTGAACAGCCGACCAAGGACCGCCTCGACCCCGGACCGGCCGGCCTTCATCCCGGGTATAACGCGGGGCCGGGGTCGACCGAGTTACGGCCGGGTGACGGTAGGACGACGCCCCAGTCCGTAACCCAGGGCCCCGGCGGCTATCGCGGCCAGCAATGCCAGGAACGGCCAGGGATTGGAGCCCGGGTGGGGCGAGGCGGCGGCCGCGGTGGCAGCGGCGGCCGGTTGGACGACCGCGAGCGGGACGCTTGCCTTGCCGTCGCCCACGATAACCACGGCGTTCATCCCGTAGTGGAGAGGGCAGCTGTACGGAAAGATGCCGGCCGTTGGAAACGTCTGGGTGATGGTCTGCCCTTCTTGGAGGGTGGTCGGGCCGCTGCTCCAACCCGTGCCGACGACCTCGTGCTGCAGGGCGTCCCGATTGGTCCAGGTTACGGTGGCGCCGGGCTGCACGTACAGGATCGTCGGGCTGAAGCAGATGCTGGTGAGGTCGACGCGGGTGCCCGTACCCTGGGTGGTCCCCTGGTGGCAGCCTCCGCCGCCAGCCAGTGCCGTCTGAACGCAGGCGATGAGCGCGGATGCCGTGATCACCGAAACGATGAGAGCGATGATGCGTCGTCTCATGTCCCCTATACCCCGCCAACGCCGGGCCGGTTCCATGCGGGCGGGCGGAGTCGGCTTCTAGATCCCTAGGAAGATTGCGCCGCACCGGCCGCGCGTTCGCCGGTGCCGGCGACGTCGCGGATGGGGTCGAGCCGGTAGCCGGCGCCCCGTACGGTCACGATCTCGAATCCGAGCTTGCCGAAGCGGCCGAGCTTCTCCCGCAACCAGCGGATGTGGACGTCCACCGTCTTGCGGTCGCCCAGGTAGTTGTAGCCCCAGACCTGCTCCAGCAGGATCTCACGAGTAAAAACCCGGCCGGGACGGCGGACCAGGTAGGCGAGCAGTTCCCACTCCTTGGGGGTCAACTTGAGCTCGGCGTCGTCGACCATGGCGCGCCGCCCTGCCCGATCGATCTTCAACCGGCCGAGTCGGTCCTCCTCCACCTCGGGGCGCACGTCCCGCTGCTCGCTGCGACGCAGCACGGCGGTCATGCGCGCGAAGAGTTCCCGCAAGGAGAAGGGTTTGGTGATGTAGTCATCGGCGCCCAGCTGCAGCCCGACCACCTTGTCGACCTCACTCTCCTTGGCGGTCAGCATGATGATCGGCACGTTGCTTTCCTGTCGAAGGATCCGGCAGACCTCGAGCCCATTCAACTCGGGCAGCATCAAGTCGAGCAGGATCAGGTCGGGGCGCGAGCTCCGCGCCCGCGCGACGGCGTCGGCGCCATCCTGCGCGACGGTCACGACATATCCTTCTTTCTTAAGGTTGAAGGTCAGCGTGTCGCGGATTGTCGCGTCATCCTCGACCACGAGGACGCGCTTGGGCACGCTAGCTCAGCTCCACGATCCGCCCGGTGTGGAGGAAGACGACGTCTTCGGCGATGTTGGTGACCCGATCCGCGATTCGCTCCAGGTCCTTGGCGAGGAAGAGCAAGATGGCGGCCCGCTGGACATTGCTCGGGTCGTCGACCATGTAGCGGATCAGCTCCTCCCAGATCTTGTGGTACAGCACGTCGACCTCATCGTCCCGCTCGGCAATGGCCCGCGCCCGGTCCTCGTCTGCCTCGATGACGGCGCCCAGGATCTCGTGCACCTGGGACTCGGTCAGCTCGGCCATCTTCGGAAGGTCGACATACGGCTTCAGCTGAGGCAGGTCGTTGAGCCGGACTGCCGCCCGGGCGATGCCGACGGCGTGGTCACCCATCCGCTCCAGTTCGAGGACCATGTGCTGGAAGCTGACGATCAGGCGGAGGTCGCGGGCCACCGGCTGCTGGGTCGCCATGATCATGAAGGCGCGCTCGCGCAGCTGCCGGTGCAGCTCGTTGACGTCCTGGTCGCGGGCGATGACCATCTTGGCCAACGCGTTGTCACGATCGACCAGCGCCCGCATCGAGTCGGCGATGGCCTGCTCGACCATGCTGCCCATGCGGACGACGCCCGACTTCAGCTCGGCGAGCTCCTGGTCGAAAAGGGTCCGGGTGGTGGCCACGCTGTTGGTTCTACCCGAAGCGGCCGGTAATGTAATCCTCGGTCCGGCTGTCCTTGGGGCGATTGAAGATGTCGTCGGTTGGGCCGAACTCGATCACTTCGCCCGCCCGCTTCTGGTTCATCAGCATGAAGGCGGTGAAGTCCGAGGCACGGGCCGCCTGCTGCATGTTGTGCGTCACGATCACGATCGTATACCGCTCTTTCAGTTCTTGCATGAGTTCTTCGATGCGAAGGGTCGCGATCGGATCGAGCGCCGAGGCCGGCTCGTCCATCAGGACCACTTCGGGCTTGACGGCCAGCGCGCGTGCCAGGCACAACCGTTGCTGCTGGCCGCCGGACAGGTTGAGGGCGGAGCGCCGCAACCGGTCTTTCACCTCGTTCCACAGCCCGGTGTCCTTGAGGCTCTCTTCCACCACCTCGTTGATCCGCTGCTTCGACCAACCGAGCATGTGCGGACCATAGGCGACGTTGTCGAAAATCGATTTCGGGAAGGGGTTTGCCCGCTGGAAGAGCATGCCCACCTGGCGGCGCAGGTTGATGACGTCGGTATCCGTCGACAGCACGTTGTGGCCGTCGATCAGCACCTCACCGGTGGCGCGAGTGCCGGGGACCAGGTCATACATCCGGTTGAAGACGCGCAGGAAGGTTGTCTTCCCACAGCCGGAAGGGCCGATCAGGGCGGTGATCTTGCGCGCCTGGACGGACAGCGAGGCCTCGTGCAGCGCCTGGAAATCGCCGTAGAAGAAGTTGACCTTGCGGGCGTCGAGCTTGATCTCGATGTCGGGGTCCGGCACCGACGGTGGGGCAACCTCAGTCTGCATCGTTTTCCAAGCCATCATTCTCCCACTGACCGCCACTAGCGCTCGATCCGCCGGACGTACACCCGCGCCAGGATATTGGTGGCCGCCACCATGATCACGAGCAGCAGCGCCGCCCCCCAGGCCTGGTCCTGCAAGTTGGGGTAAGGAACCAGGGCATTGTGAAAGACGGTGAGCGCCAATGCGCCCATCGGCTGCAGCGGATTGGTCTGCACGATGTCGTTGCCGAAGGCCGTGAAGAGGAGCGGTGCCGTCTCGCCGGCGGCGCGAGCCATCGCCAGCAGCGCCCCGGTGACGATGCCGCCGAGCGCGGCCGGCACGACAATCTCGAGCGTCACCCGCCAGCGCGCCGCACCTAGGGCCAATCCGGCTTCACGGAGCGTATTGGGAACCAGCAGGAGCGCGGTCTCCGTGGCACGAAGGATCACCGGCAGCATCAGCACCGCCAGCGCGATCGATCCGGAGAGCGCCGAGAAATGATGCGTGGTCAACACCACCACGGTGTAGCCCAAGATGCCGAAGGCAATCGAGGGCAGGCCGGTCAGGACGTCGCTGATGAAACGCACCGTGTCTCCGACCTGGTTGCGTCCGTATTCGGAGAGGAAGATCCCGATCAGGGCGCCGACGGGAACCGCCAGCAGCGATCCGATGCCGACGATTTCGAGCGTGCCAATGATGGCGTTGAGGACGCCGCCACCCGGCACTCCCTGCGGGTGGGGCGAGTCGGTGAAGAAACCCGGCGTCAAGATGCCGGGCAACCCTTTGATGATGACGAAGAGGAACAGCACGAGGACCGGGATCGCCGCCACCATCACGCACAACACGACGAGCGCGACGACGACGCGATCGATCAAAAGGCGGACGAGAGGAAGGCTCATACTGCGGCCCGTGACGATCCGGAAAAGCGCCAGATCAACAGGCGCGCCAGCACGTTGACGACGATCGTGATCAGCACCAGCACCACGCCGAGATAGAAGAGCGATCCGAGGTAGACATTGCCGTTGGCCTCGGTAAATTCGTTTGCGATCACGCTCGGCAGTGTGTATCCCGAGGCGAATAGCGAGGCACTGATCTGCACCGAGTTGCCGATCACCATGGTGACCGCAATGGTTTCGCCCAGGGCGCGCCCCAGCGACAGCAGGATCGCGCCGGTGATACCCACCCGGGCATAAGGCAGGATGACCGACCAGATGGTCTCGGCATTAGTCGCGCCGAGCGCCAGGCTCGCCTCGCGGAGCTCACGGGGCACGGCCCGGATCACGTCGCGCGAGAGCGCGATCATGATCGGCAGCACCATGATGGCCAGCACCAGGCCGGCCGTCAGGAAGCCGTAGCCACTGGGCGTCCCGCGGAACAAGGGAAGGAAGCCCAGGGTGTGGTTGAGAAACGGATCGACCTTGTCCCGCATCAACGGGACTAGGATGAAGAAGGCCCAGAGTCCGATGACGACGCTGGGGATACCGGCGAGCAACTCGATCAGGAAGGACAGCGGGCTGCGGAGCAAGCTCAGGCGGGCGTCCTCGGCGAGAAAGAGGGCGGCGCCCAATCCGATCGGAAAGGCGATCAGCAGCGCGATCGCCGACGTCACCAGCGTGCCATAGATAGGCGTCAGCGCACCGAACTCGCCGCGCACCGGGTCCCAGGTGCGGGTGACGAAGAAGCCGAGCCCGAATTTCGTGATCGCGGGCAGCGCGGGAACGACCAGCGCGACGATGAAGATGACCGCGATCAGCATGACCAGGCCGGCGGCACCGTAAGCGATCACGCGGAAGACGCGGTCACCTGAAACGAGTCGCCGCTGGCGGCTCGCGGCCACCAGCGGCGTGGGAACCATCCGCTCGGCGGCAGTTCCGCGACTCATGGCGACGTTAGGACGGGGCGGGCACGTTGAGGAGGGTGCTGCCTCCCGAGGTAACCGTCTTCAGCGAAATGATGTCGTCCTTCACGAGGTTGGCCGGCAGCTTCGCGTAGTGAAGGTTGACGGCGTATTGCTGACCGTCGGTGACGAGCCAGTCGAGGAAGTCCACGAGCGCGGCGCCCTTGGTCTTCTCGGCCTGGTCCTTGTAGAGCATCAGCCAACTGTAGCCGCTGATGGGGGCGCTGTTCTTGCCCGGAGCATCGACGATCGAGAACTGCGTCGGGTTGATCGCGAGGAACTGGCTGGCGGCCGCGGTCGCGCCACCGGCGCTGGGGATGACAAAGGTGCCGTCATGGTTCTGGAGCGACGCCTGGGTCATGTTGGTCTGGATGACATAGGCAAGCTCGACGTAGCCGATCGCGCCGGGCGTCTGCTTGATGGTGGTGGCGACGGCCTCGTTACCCTTGGCGCCCTGGCCGACGGGCCAGGAGACGGACTTGCCTTTACCGACCTTGGTCTTCCAGTCGGCACTCACGGTCGACAGGTAGTCCGTGAAGATGTAGGTCGTCCCACTGCCATCCGAGCGGTGGACAACGCTGATCGGCTGGTTGGGCAGGCTGACGCCGCCGTTGTCGGCGGACAGTGCCGGATCGTTCCAGTTCTTGATCGTTCCGAGGAAGATGCCGGCGATCGTCTTGGGCGTCAGCTTCAGCTGGCCGTTCGAAACCCCGGACAGGTTGTACGCGAGCGACTCGGTGCCAAGGGTCGAGGCGATCTGCACGACGTTGTCGCTTCCCCCCGCGGCCGTCAGCTCCGTAGCACTCATGGGCACATCGCTCGCGCCGAAGTCGACAACCTTCTTGGTCAGTTGCGAGATGCCGGCACCGGAGCCGAGCGCATTGTAGTTGATGGTCACCTGGCTGAACTTCTGGTTGTAGGCGAAGCGAGCGGCATCGTAGAACGGGGCGGGGAAGGTCGCGCCCGTGCCGATCAACTGCGCGGCCGGGGGCGTCGGCGCGCTGGTGACTGGGGCACCGGTTGACGGATTCGTGGAGACTGAGCTACCGCCGCAGGCGGCGAGCAGCACCGAGGCGCCCATCGAGAGGGCGACGAGAACGCGTTTCATGCTGGCGATGTTTCCTCCTTCCGAATGCGCAAATTAGTACCTTTTGGATCCGTCCTGATCCTATCCAGCGGGCGTAATCGCACGGCGCGTACAGGGTTAACGGGAGGTTAACGGCGCTCGCGGAAGCCGCACCCGAACGAGGGTGCCGGTGCCGGGGGTGCTCTCGGCGGCGATGGTGCCCCCCTGGAGCTCCACCAGATGACGGGCAATCGACAGCCCCAGCCCGCTGCCCAGCTGGCCGCCGCGAGCACGATCCACCTTGTAGAAGCGCTCGAAGATCCGGGGCAGGTCCCGAGGTGGGATGCCAGGACCTGTGTCCTGAACCGCGATCTCCACCCAGGTATTACCCGAGGTCACGCTCACGACCACCTCGCCGGATGCCGTGAACTTGAGCGCATTGTCGACGATGTTCTGCAGCGCCTGGTCGGTCTTGCCGCGGTCACCGAGTGCCTCGATGTCGGTCTCCGAGGGATCGGCCCGAAGGGTAAGCCCGGCCGTCACCGCGCGTGGCTGATAACGGTCGACCAGCTCGGCGACCAGCGTGGCGGCATTGAACGAGGCGCGCTCCACCTCGATGCCTTCGGCATCGAGCGCCGCGAGCTGCGTGAGGTTCAGCAGGATGGCTTGCAGCCGTTGCGATTCCTGGATGATGCGGTCGATGAATGTGCGCGTGTCGCCCTCCGCCGGCAACTGTCCAGAGAGGGTTTGGGCGGCGAGGTCGAGCCCCGCCAGCGGCGTGCGGATCTCGTGAGAAAGGTTGGCGACGAATTGTTGGCGCACCGTCTCCAGGTAGCGAAGGCGGCTCACGTCCTGCATCAGGAGCGCGACACGCCCCCCTGACAGTGGAAGCGCCCGGACATACAGGGTGCGTCCTGACACCGGCAGCGCGATTTCGAGGGCGTGTTCGAGTTGGGAGGCGCGCGCCCTTTCGGCCAGGGCATCCAACCGGTGGTCACGGATCACCTCCACCAGGAGGCGCCCGGCCGGTTGGTCGATGGCGGCGACAATCTGCCGGGCCGCCGGGTTGAGCCATCGAACCGTTCGGTCGGGGTCGACCAGCACGATCCCTTCGGCCAGCTGTTCCAGGATCTGGCCGGACTCATCATCACGGTCAGAGGCGTCCGGCGGCGGATCAGGCGCGCCGTTCATGCCGCGATGGTCGCGCCAGTCGGCGACACGCCGGCGCCAGTTTCCCGCCATCCGTGCCGGAATGTAGCAGATGCCATTCGGATCGGGAGCAAAATGAAAAGCCGCTCCGTAGGGGGAGAGCCTGGGAGCGGCCCGGAAAGGGAAACCATATGAACCCGATTGATCCGGAGCCTAAACCGCCAACGTAAAGAGCAGGAATGCGGCGCGTTAAGGTTCGCGCCGGGTTGGAGCCCTGCCTGCTTAACCTGCGCATAACCTCCCGTTAACCCGCGATCCCTAGCGTGGGGCCCGAGGAAGGCATCAGTTGGCGCAGCCATCGGCTCCGGCGACGCGGACCCGGAATCTCGACTCCACCCACTCGGCGCTCAACGGGCACCGGGTGAAGATCCGTGCGTCGAACGTGTCCTTTTATTACGGCCGCTTCCGCGCCCTCAACGATGTGACCCTGTCAATCGCTGAGCGCAAGATCACGGCGCTGATCGGCCCCTCCGGTTGCGGCAAGAGCACCCTGCTTCACACGTTCAACCGCATGTACGACCTGACCCCGGGCACGCGGATCAAGGGATCGATCCGTCTCGACCACGAGGAAATCACGACTGGCGGCAACCTTCAGGCGCTGCGGCGCCGGGTCGGAATGGTCTTCCAGCGAGCCAATCCCTTCCCCATGTCGATCTACGACAACGTCGCCTACGGCCCGCGGTTGATGGGCTGGAGCAAGGCCGACATCAACGCGACCGTCGAGGAAAGCCTCCGCGTTGCCGGACTCTGGGAGGATGTGGCCGACCGACTTCACCATTCGGCGACGTCGATGTCAGGTGGCCAGCAACAGCGACTCTGCATCGCCCGATGCATCGCCGTCAAACCCGAGGTGATCCTGATGGATGAGCCCTGCTCGGCGCTCGACCCGATCTCGACACTGCGAGTGGAGGAGTTGATTCGCGAGCTGGCTGGTCGGTACACCGTCGTGATCGTCACCCACAACATGCAGCAGGCCAAGAGGCTGGCGGATTTCACGGCCTTCATGCTGATCGAGCCGTTCGATCGCAGTGGGGAGCTCGTCGAGTTCGCGCCGACCACCAAGATCTTCGAGGACGCCGACGACTCGCGTACGCGCGACTACGTCAGCGGCCGCTTCGGCTAACCGGCCCGCTTAAGGCGCCGGCTGATAGGTCGCGCCGGTGATGCGACCGTTTTTCTCGGCGAGGATCCAGGTTGAGCCCTTTTCGAGTTGGGCGCGGGCCCTTGGGACCAGCCCCTGGGCGATCAGATGCTCCAGCAGCTCCTCGACCACGTCGCCATGCGTGCAGAGCACGACGTTGCGTCCCTCGAACTCCGAAACCACCCGGAAGATGCTCTCGCCACCGGACCCTTCTTCCAGATCCGTTCGTGGCACGATCGGGAGTTTGCGCTGTTCGGCGAGCGGCTCGACCGTCTGCAGGCAGCGAACGTACTGACTCGACAGGATGGCGTCGATCGGTTCCTTCTTGAGCCAGGCTGCCAATTCCTCGGCTTGACGGCGGCCGGATTTCGTCAGCGGCCGGAGCCGGTCATCACCCTCCCACTCGGCGCGATCGCCGGCCTTGGCGTGGCGAACAACGTAGATCGGCATCAGGCCACGTCCGGCCGGGAGATGAGCCGCGCTATCCGGTCGCTTCCAGGTCGAGGGCCCGCAGGAGAGCACGGTCCCGCCGATAGCTGAGCAGATCAAGGGCATCGTCGATGGTCACCCAGCGGACCTCGTCGATCTCGCTGCCGGCGCGGAATCGGCCGCTGACGACGTCCATCAGCCAGTAACAGGCGACCTTGTCACGACCCTTGTGGTCGGCGTAGGCGGTGCAGCCCAGTGGGGCCACCAGCTTGCAGCGAAGACCCGTCTCCTCCTCGACCTCACGCAGCGCCGTTTCCTCTAGCGTCTCCCCGCGGTCAACCTTTCCTTTGGGAAAGGACCAGTCGTCGTAGCCTGGGCGGTGGACCACGGCGATGCGCATCGCACCGCGTGACCCATTCCGACGAACGACGCCTCCCGCGGCCCTGACCAGCTTGGCCTCATCGACGTTCAGGATCTTTGCTGCCATGGACACCCCTTGCGCGGTATGTTGCTGTGACGATTGCATGGTCGACGCGGCACGACTCATATCATCCACCTTCTGAGGCGGTTGCGGGAGAGTTTTTTCCAGACTTTGGGCCATTCGGCCCGGTCACTGATCGCGGCCTCGCGTTCGAGCGCACACAATTCACCCGCAACGAAGGCGCGCAACCCAGTTCCGGCCCCTCGCAACCACTGTTGCGCGGTTGCGCTGTCCTGATGATCACCGAGCACCTCCTGGAGTGCGGCGGCGGCCTCGGAGAAGAGTGGCACCGTTTTTCCGGCGATGGGGACGGCGGCCTCGGCGGCATAGCGCGCGCGCTTGGCGAGGATGCGAATTCGGTGAAGGTCGGCATCGGCGGCGGACTCGGGCAGGCGCCGCACACCGTTGCGAAGCCGTTTCCAGTCTCGCCGAGCGAGCGCCGGCAACGCGGTCGCGGCCGGTTGATCGGCTTGCGTGGTCAACGCCGGCGCGCGAGAGGCCTCGACGAGCCGCTCGATCAGATCGATATAACGGTCGGTGCGCATATCGAGCACCAGCCGGGCTCGGGCTTCCTCACTCTCGGCTTGCAGTTCGTCGGCGAGGTCGCCCACGACTGGGGCATCTTCAGCGGCCAGCGCCGTGGTCCGGTCGCGCAAACGCTGGCTCATCACCTGCTTATCGCGAACCGTGCCCAGGCCAGCACCGAGCCAGCGAAGGTCGGCGCGCAGCGCCTTAGCCCACACGGGGTCGAGAAGCGGACGAAACGTCCGCAATTGCGAGCGCAGCCGCCGGGTTGCGACGCGGGCCCGATGGACATCTTCGGGGTCGTCACCAAGCCGCACACCGGGATCGTGGCGGAGCAGGCTGGCGACCGACACCGCGATCACGTGCCGCACCAGGTCACCGGCCCGGGCCGTCGGCGCCAAAAGGATGGGGTCGACCTCGGGCGCGGCCGTCGCCCGCGGACCGAGCGCGCGCACTAGCTTGGAGGCCTGGTCCTCGTCGGATGCGCCGGCGTGGCGCAAGCGCGCGAGGATCGGATCCAGCAGGTGATCGGCCGACGGATCGCGTAACTCGACCTCAACCTCTCGGAACCGGTTCTGGATCCGCAGTCCCTGGATGACGGACACATCATCATCGACGACCTCGGCGAGCACCGCGCCCTCGCGGTTCTTGAGCTGCACCCGCCGGCGCACGGTAGAAAGGCTGGCCACCGGCACGAGCGTGGAGCGGCGCACGTAGCCGATCACGAGCGCGACCGCCGCATCTGGCGGCCGGTTGCCGTCGCCTGGAAACTCGAGCTCTCGACGGTTCAGCGTCCGGCCTTCGGTGGTGCTCGGGAGCTTGAGCGTCCAGCCTTCGCCCTGGCGGAGCCTTAAGTTGCAGCCCCAGCGCGCCAGTCGCAGGTCCGGCGTGTCGTAGTAGACGGTCTCGAGCCGCCGCTCATCCACGGGCGAGGTCTCGACCGCAGCCGCGACATCTTCGAGATTAGGGAGATGGAAAGCGGGCGTGACCGCGAGCTTGATCTCGCGCTCAAGCATCCTGCGTATGTCCGTTGGTTCCGTTGGTCGCGGCCGCGCGTGCCGCAGCCAGTTGCTCGAAGGCGTGTTGCGCATTGACGCCTTTGACGGTCGGGATCTTCGACCAGGACCCGTTCGACTGCAGGCCCCAGGCGAGGACGTCGTCCTCGAGCTCGACGTCGAGGATCTGCGCCAGCCGATCCTGCAGCGAGCGATCCAGGACCGGGACCATTGCCTCAACGCGGCGATCGAGGTTACGCGACATCAGGTCTGACGAACCAAGGTAATACTCGGCCGCGGCGCCGGCTGGACCGAACCGAAAGATCCGAGAATGCTCGAGGAACCGCCCGACCAGCGACCGGACCCGGATCCGCTCGGAAAGACCGGGCACACCCGGCCGCAACGAGCAGAGACCCCGGACGATCAGGTCGATGTCGGTCCCGGCCTGGGACGCCGCGTACAGCGCCTCGACGATTTCGGGGTCGACCAGGCTGTTGACCTTGAGGATGATCCGGCCACCACCCGGCCGGGCCGTTTCCCGCTGGATCATGCGGATGATGTTCGTACGCAATCCCACGGGCGCCACCAGCAGGCGGCCGAATCGACGCTGGCGGCTGTAGCCGGTCAGGAAGTTGAACAGCTCGGAGACGTCAGAGCCGAGCTCGGGGTCGGCCGAGAGCAGGCCAACGTCCTCGTAGATCTGGGCGGTCTTCGGGTTGTAGTTGCCGGTGCCGACGTGGACATAACGGCGGATCCCGTCGGTTTCCCGCCGTACGACCAGCGCGACCTTTGCGTGTGTCTTGAGGCCGACGACGCCGTAGACGACGTGGACGCCAACCTGCTCGAGGGCCTGGGCCCAGGCGATATTCGCCTGCTCGTCGCCGCGGGCCTTCAGTTCCACCAGGGCTACGACCTGCTTGCCACTCTCCGCCGCGCGGATCAGGGCCCGGACGATCGGACTGATCGGACCGGAGGTCCGGTAGAGCGTCTGCTTGATGGCGAGGACATCGGGATCCTTGGCCGCCTGGTCGATGAAGGCCTCGGCCGACGTCGTGAAGGAGTCATAGGGGTGATGGACGAGGATGTCGCCATCCTTCAGGGCCTCGAAGATGTCGGCCTGCTCGACGCCGGCGCCCTGCAGCCGCCGCTGGGTGACGGGTGTCCATGGCTCGTCCTTCAGATCCGGGCGGTCGAGCGCGTAAATGGCCCATAAGCTGCTCAGGTCGAGCAGACCGTCGACGCGGTAGACGTCCGTCGCTTCGAGTTCGAGCTCGCGGACCAGCAGGCCCAGCACTTCATCGGACATGCCGGCATCGACCTCGAGTCGAACGACCTGTGCCTTGCGCTGCTGCCGGCGCAACTCGTTCTGGATGGCAGCCAGCAGGTCTGCGGCCTCCTCGTCGACCAGATCGAGGTCGGCGTCGCGTGTCACCCGGAAGGGATGCTGGCTGACGATCTCCATGCCGGGGAACAGCTCGCTGACGTAGAGCGCGATCACCTGTTCGAGCGGAATGAAACGTCTGCCATCCGGCAAGGGGATGAAGCGCGGCAGCAACGGCGGGACCTTGACGCGGGCGAACCGCATCTGGTGGCGAACCGGGTCGCGGACCATCACCGCGAGGTTGAGCGAGAGGTGGGAGATGTAGGGGAAGGGATGAGCCGGGTCTACCGCGAGCGGCGTGAGCACGGGGAAGATGCGGGTGCGAAATTCGGCGGCGAGGAATGAGTGATCGGCGTCATCGAGGTCGGCGACGGAGGCGATCGATACCCCCTGGTGATCCAACGCGGGCGCGACCCGATGCGTGAAGAGATCGGTGCTGCGCTGCAGGAGACTGCCCGCGCGCTGGTGGATGGCGCGCAGCTGCTCGCCGGTGGTCATGCCGTCGGGCGACGTTTGCGGCAGGGCAGCATGGACCTGCTCTTTCAGGCCGGCGACTCGCACCTGGAAGAACTGGTCGACGTTCTCGCCCAGGATCGCCAGGAACCGCACCCGCTCGAGGAGCGGAAGCGACTCGTCCTCCGCCATGGCCAGCACGCGCTCGTCAAAGTCGAGCTGGGAAAGCTCCCGGTTCAGGTAACGAGGCTGCGATTGGGCCGGAGGGGTCTGAACTGGCGGGGCCTGTATTGCCGCAGGGCTCTGGATGGTCGACACCGAAGCTACGGGCAGCTGGTCCCAGAGTGATACCGCGGTAGCCTGGGCAGCCGTAGACGCTTCGAATTGAGGTGTGCCTTCCCCCATCGGACCAGTATAGGGAGGCTAGATTAAGGTTCGACTTTCGGGCCGGCCGCGCCAGGAGCAGCCGACAGACACAAGCCGCTGCGGCGAGCTAGCTGGGCGTTTTGGTGGAGCGGGAGACGAGACTCGAACTCGCGACTCCGACCTTGGGAAGGTCGTACTCTACCAACTGAGTTACTCCCGCTCGGCTAGCCGGATTTTAGCATCGCCCTTGCGCAGTTCCTGGCACATCGGCCAGATGACCGCGATCAACTCCGCCATCCGGGCCGCGGTCAGCTTCACGCGAGCCGCGTCGAAGACCTCAACCGGGTGCGTCTCGTAGAGGCGGACCCAGCCGCGGTCCCAGGGTTCGAGGTCGATGCGCTCCCCGAGGCGCGCCTTGATCATCAGCAGCTGACGGGCGAGTCCGGCGGCGATCCGCTCGTTGGTGGCCGGCGCCGCCTCAAGGTGAAGCCCGAGCTCGAGGCGGCCCGTTTTTCGGTGCCACCAGGCTTCGAAATGGAGGCGCGGGTCGTCATAGAACCACTGCGCTTGGCTGGAGCGAACCCGGTGGCTGACCTCCTTCAATCGGGCTGGCAGCGCGGCCGCGACCGGCGCGGGTAGCGCGCGAAAGAATCCGGCCGTACGCACGAAGCGACGCTCGTTCCGAGCACCCGCGCCCGGTCGGGCGGGAACAATGGGTCGGATTGGCACGCTCCCCCGACTCAGCGGGCGGCCGCCGGACTGGCCGAGCCGGTGTCGCCGACGGCGGTCTTGACCATGGCGCTGTAGCGGTCGGCCAGCGCGCGCGCCTTGTCCGAGTCCTCCATGCTGACGATGATGTGGTAGCGGGGCATGTCCGCATCAGGCAGCACCAGTACCCATCCGCCGTCCACGAACACCTTGATCCCGTCGGCGAGGTCCACCGGCGCGTCGCGGTGCAACTCCACCATCTGGCGCATCACCCGCCCCTTGGCGTCCCATGGCACCGTTTCCAACCGGTGCTCGTACGCGGCTCGCGGAACTTCCTTTCGAACGGCGGAGACCGCCCGCCCATCCTTGGCGAGCAGCTCGAGCAGCTTGATCAAGGTATAGATGGCGTCGAACCCCAGCAGGTGGTCGGGGAAGACGTAACCGCCACTCGCGTCCGACGCCAGTCGGGCCTGGTGCTGCTGCGCAGCGCGCAACATGGCGGAGGGCTCCGTCTTGCCGGGCACGAAGTGTGATCCCGGCACCTGCCGCACCAGGGCGGCGATCGTTTGCGGCACCGTCGCCGGCGCGAGCAGCACCCCGGGCTTCGCCTTCAAGGCGAGCAGGGCAATGACACCCAGCGCCTCGTGGTGATCGAGCAGCTCGCCCTGCTCATCGATCAGAAAGAGGCGCTCGGAGCCGTAGTCGATGTAGGCGCCGAGCTTGCAGCCGAGCGTCCGGGTGATCAGCGCTGACTGCCGGCGCGCCTCGTCGAAGGCCTCGTTCGTCTTCGACTGGTAGGTCTCGTCGAAGCCGGCGTTCAAGGGGATCGCCTCGATGTTCAGCTCCTTGAAGAGTCGCGGCAGAACGAGCGAGGCGCTCCCGTGGTCGAAGTCGACCAGCACTTTCAGGTGCCCCTGGCGGATCGCCTCGACGTCGATCAATCCGATCAGCCCGTCGATGTAGGAATCGATCGCGTCTTGCGGGTAGGTGATGTCGCCCATCTCGTAGAAATGGACGCGGCGGATGTCCTCGCGGAAGAAGAGGTTCTCCAGCTTGCGCTCCGCCTTCTTGTCGAGCACCACGCCGCTGGCGTCGAACATCCGGATGTCGGCGGACCTGCTGTCGAGCGGTGACATCTGGATATGGACGGCGCCGGCGATCCGATGATCGCGCGCGTAGTACTGGACGACCGGGATCGGCAGCTCGCTCAGGTCGATGATCGAGGCGCCCGACGATATCATGCCGGCGACCATGGCACGCTTGATCATTCGCGAGGGACGCTGCCCGTCACGCGCGGCGGCGACCGCGGCGCCCTTGGGGAAGAGTGCGGCGAAGGACGCGCCCAGTCGGGCGCAGTACTCGGGCGTCAGCTCGATGTTCACCAGGCCGACGAGGCCGTTGGAGGAGAACAGCCCCCGCTTGTAGTGACCGGCCCAGATGATGCTCTCGTGCACGGTCGACCCCGGTTCGATCTGCTTGTCGGGCCAGATCTTCACCCCGGCATCGATCGTGGAGCCCTCACCGACGATGACGTCATCGCCGATCACCGCCCCCTCTTCGAGCAGGCAGCCGTTCTTGATGGTGGCGTGGCGGCAGACGATCGCCTGGCGCAGCCGTGAATTCTCGCCGATATAGGAGTAGGTCCAGATGATCGAGTTGCTGACCTTGGTGTTCTCGTCGATCACGGAGAAATTGCCGACGCACGCCGGCCCGTTGATGAAGACCCCCGCCTTGAGTTTGCACTCGTTGCCGATATAGGCTGGGCCATCGATCCGCACGTCGTAGCCGATCTCGACGTCCTCGCCGATCCACACGTTGCCGTGCCGCCGCTCGCCCGCGATCTCGACGTCGCACCGTCCCTCGAGCGCGTCCCAATTCGCCTGGTAGTAGGTCTGGATGTTGCCGATGTCGCACCAGTAGCCCGGCACCAGGAAGCCATACAGCGGCATCGCGTTGGCCAGCATCTTGGGGAAGACGTCGCTGCTCCAGTCCACCACCGTCGCCGGCGGCATCATGTCGAGCACCTTCGGCTCGATGACGTAGATCCCCGTGTTGACCTGGTCGGAGAAGACCTCCCCCCAGGATGGCTTTTCGAGGAAGCGGTTAATGGTGCCGTCCGGGTTGGTGATCACGACCCCGAACTCGAGCGGGTTCGGCACCGAGGTCAGCGCGATGGTGGCCGCCGCGCCCTTCTCCCGGTGGTACTGCATCACCGCCGTCAGGTCGATGTCGGTCAAGGCATCGCCGCTGATGACGATGAACGGCTCGTCGAGGAACTCCTGCGCATTCTTGACGCTTCCCGCGGTGCCCAGCGGCGAATCCTCGACCACGTAGGTGATGTCCACGCCGAAATCGGACCCGTCGCCGAAATAATCTCGGATCGCCGAGCCGAGGTACTGCAGGGTCACGACCACGTCGGTGATCCCGTGCTTCTTGAGCAGGCGAAGGATGTGCTCCATCACCGGCTTGCCGACGACCGGCACCAGCGGTTTGGGCACCCCGCTCGTGAGCGGGCGCAGGCGCGAACCCTCGCCGCCCGCCATCACGACAGCCTTCATGCCGGTTGCGCCTCCAACTTCTGGACGCGCTCGCGCAAGAACGCTGCGGAATCCTCAGGCTTGACCACGTTGATCCACATTCCCGTTCCCAACTCGAAGCCGGCCGCGGTGCTGAGCTTGGGAATCAGCTCGAGGTGCCAGTGATATTCATCGCTGACATCGGCTTTGAGCGGCGCGCTGTGGATGAAGTAGTTGAAGGGTGGATCGTTGAGGCCTTCGCGTAACGCCTGGAGCGTCAGCTGCAGCGCCTCCGCGAACGCTGGCTTCTCCTTCGAGAGATTGAGGTCGCCGAAGGACGCCGTGTGGCGCCGGGGCATGATCCAGGTCTCGAACGGCGTCCGCGCCGCGTAGGGCGCAAAGACGACGAAGGCGTCGTTTTCGAACACGATGCGCGTGCCCGCCTTTTGCTCGTCGTCGAGCGTGCGGCAGAAGACGCAGGCACCCTGCTCCTGGTGGAAGCGCCGGCCTCCCTGCAATTCGTCGGCGAACGTCGGTGGCACGAGGCCGATGGCATAGAGCTGCGAATGCGGATGCTCCAGCGACGCCCCGGCCGGCCGGCCGTGGTTGTAGAGGATCAGCACGTGCTCGAGTTTTGGGTCCTGCGCGTGGTGGCGATAGCGGTCGACGTACGACTGCACGATCTCCTCCACCTGCCGGCGGGGTAGCAGCGGCGTCGGCGCCAGGTGATCCGGGCTGCTGATCAACACCTCGCAGGCACCGATGGCATCGCGCTGCCAGAAGCGGCCCTCGTGCTGTTCCTCTCCGTCTGGCTCGAGCCGAAATGCCGCATACAGATTCGGCACCACCCGCACCCACCAGCCGTCACCGTTGGCCGCCCCGCCGGGGGCGCGGTAAGCGAGGACCTCCGGCGGCGTCATCGCCTCATGCCCTGGACAGAAGGGACACACATCGCGGGCCGCGACCGCCTCCTTGACTGCCTGGGTGAACGAATCGGGCCGCCTCGCGCGCTCGGTGGCGACGGCCACCCAGCGCCCCGTGATCAGATCCTGACGAAGCTGGGGCAGGGGCAAACTCCTGGGGAAGGACGCGAGAACGCAGAGTCCATTATGCCGTAAGGTTTACCGGCCATGATTTCTTGCACTCGCGTCATTAGGGTGGCGGGATTTGCCGCATGACATTTAGCATCGTCGCCGCCGACCCCTCAGCCGGCGAGTGCGGCGTGGCGGTGGCATCGAAGTTCCTGTCGGCGGGGGCCGTGGTCCCCTGGGCGCGGGGTGGGGTGGGCGCGATCGCCACCCAGTCTTACGCCAATACGAGCTTCGGCCCGGACGGGCTGGACCTGCTCGCGAAGGGCGTACCGCCCCGGGACGCCATCGATCGGCTCACTGCCGCCGATCCCGACTCGGTGAAGCGTCAGCTCGGCATCGTCGACATGCATGGTGGCGCCGCCACCTTTACCGGCAGCGGGTGTTTTCCCTGGTTCGGCGGTCTGACCGGCGACCATGTCGCGGTCCAGGGCAACATCCTGGTCTCGGAGGCAATCGTCACGGCCATGCTGCGAACCTTCCAAACGACCACCGGCACGCTCGCCGGGCGGCTGCTCGCGGCGTTGAAGGCGGGTGATGGCGCTGGCGGCGACCGCCGGGGAAAGCAGTCGGCCGCGCTGCTGGTCGTCAAGCCCGCTGGCGGCTATGGCGGCCTCAACGACCGCTACCTCGATCTGCGGGTCGACGACCACCCCCATCCGGTCGACGAGCTGGAACGGCTGACCGGGCTGTGGCGCCTCTACTTCGAAGAACCATCCGAGGAGGATCTGCTGATCATCGATGATCCGCTGGCGAGTGAGTTGCGCGACGGGCTTCGGCGGCTGGGGTTTGACCCGGGCCCCGACGGCGAGCCGTGGGGCGACCGGGCTCGACGAGCCTTCAGGGCCTTCTCGGAAATGGAGAACCTCGAGGACCGTCTCCGCCCGGACGGCCGCACCGACCGACAGGTGCTCGCCTATTTGCGGGAGAAACTGGCCTCGTCCGGTTCCGCGTAGGTCAGCCGGTTGCCGATCCGGACAAACCCAAGGCCGGCATAGAGCGCCTCCGCACCAGGATTCTCCGCGTCGAGGAAGACCAGCGTGCCGCCGTTGTCGAAATGGCGCTGCAGCAAAGCGCTGCACAGCGTCGCCGCTACACCCCGGCGCCTGAACGCCGGGTCAGTCACGACCGCGTAGAGCTCTGCCACGCCGTCGATCGACCCGAGTGACGCCCGCCCGGCCACGGCCCCCTCGATCTCGCCGACCGCCCGCCGTGTCGATGAATAGCGGGGATCCGCTTCCAGAAACCGAACACGCACCGCGATGTTCGTAAAGCGATGAAAGGCATCCGGCCGGCAGGCCATCAGCGGGTTCCGGCTCTCCTGAACGAGGCCTGCCGCTTCAAGGGCCATCGCGAGCCCTGGCCAACATCCCTCGTTGAACTCGATGCGTAACGGCTGCCGCAGCTTGCGGTAACGTGCCTGCAGCGTCTGGATGGCGTCGCCCAGCGCCTGGTCCAGTGGGTCGACCGGCAGCGCGTAATTGAAGCCCACCTGTTCACCGGTCTGCCCGGGTATCGCGCGAAACGGCCCGATGACCTCGACGGCGACCTCCGTGGCGGCTTTCTCGAGCAGGGTGAGCTCCCACTGCTGGAGCAGGTCGACCGTCCGATCCAGGGCGTCCCTCAGGTCAGACGGACGCGCGGGTCGAGGAAACCGTACAGAAGGTCGACGCCGATATTGGCGACTACGATGAAGAACGAGGCGACGATAACAATGCCGATGATGACCGGGAGATTCTGGTCAGTGATCGATTGGACCGCCAGTTGACCCAGCCCGGGCAGCCCGAACACGTTTTCCGTGATGATCGCGCCCCCGAGCAGGGTGCCGAGGTCGATCCCGAACTGGGTGACGACCGGGGTCAGGGCGCTGCGCAGCGCGTGGCGGACGATGACGCGGCCCTCGGATATGCCCTTGCTGCGCGCGGTCCGAATGTAGTCTTCGCCCAGCACGTCGATCATGGTGCCGCGGGTGAGACGGGAGTAGACCGCCGCCGACACCAGAGCATACGTGAACCACGGCAGGATCAGGTGATCGGCCCAGCCGATCGGGTCCTGGGTGAGGGGTATGTATCCACCGCCCGGAAACAGGTGGAAGCCCGCCGTATAGAGCTTGAAGAACAGGAAAAAGAGGAAGAGCAGCCCGAGCAGGAAGGTGGGCATCGAGTAGAAGAAGAGCGCGAAGAAGGTTACGGCCCGGTCGGCGATCGTGCGTGGCTTGATGGCGGCCAGCACGCCGGCGCTCACGCCTAAGACGAGCCAGATGATGGCCGCGCCGAAGGCCAGTGATGCCGTCACGGGAAGCCTGCTGGCAAGGAGGCTCGTCACCGGCTGTGACGTGCGGTAGGAGAAGCCGAGGTCACCATGCAGAAGCTTCCCCATCCATGTGAAGTACTGCGTCAGGACCGGCCGATCGAGGCCGAGGTTGTGTCGGATGGCAATGATCTCGGATGCGCTGGCCTGCCGGCCGGCGAGCAGGCGTGCCGGATCGTGCGGGGTGACGAAAAACATCACGAACACCACGACGCTGATGATCCAGAGCACGAGGATCCCGAACAGCACGCGGCGAGTGAGGAAGGCAGCCATGGCGGCTCAGCTCTTGAAGAGCCGCGAGTAGCGCGGATCGAGCGCGTCCCGCACGCCGTCCCCGAGCAGGTTGAAGGCAAGCGTCGTGAGGAGGAGCGCTCCGCCCGGGAAGATGATGAACCACCAGGCGACCTTGTAATAGGTTTCGGCGTCGGACAGCATGTTCCCCCACGTGGGGGTGGGCGGCGTCACCCCGAGGCCGAGGAACGAAAGGGTCGCCTCGAAGACGATCGCGGCGGGGATGAGCAGGGTCGCGTACACGATCAGCGGCGCCACCAGGTTCGGCAGGATATCCACGAACATGATCCGCATGTCGCTGGCGCCCAGGGAGCGTGCGGCTTCGACAAATTCCTTCTCCTTTAGCGAGAGCGTTTGCCCCCGGACGATACGGCCGACGGAGGCCCAGCTGAAGAAGGCGATCACCGCGATCGTAACGCCCAGGCTGGGCCCGATGATAGAGACCAGCGCAATCGCGAAGAGCAGCAGCGGGAACGAGAGGATGACATCCATGAAGCGCGAGAGCGCCGTGTCGATCACCGTGCCGAAGTACCCGGCAAAGAGCCCGATGACCCCGCCTACGATCACAGCCAATCCGCTGGCGACCACCCCCGCAATCAGCGAAATTCGGGCGCCGTAAGCGACCCGGACCATGAGGTCCCGACCAAGGTCATCGGCGCCGAACAGGAATGCGCGGCTTGGTCCCACGGGCAGCCCATACGAATTGAGCGCGGTAAATGGGTACTGGTCACCCGGGCCGTGACCAGCCAGCCGGGCGATCACCGGGGCCAAGATGGCCACGAGTGTGATGAGGATGATGACGACGAAGGACCCGATCGCCACCCGATCCCGGCGCAGCCGAGCCCAGGCGAGCTGCATGGGGCTGCGGCCCTGGATCTCCTTGGCGGCTTCGCCTTCCGGTTCGCCGGCGACCGGCTCGACCAGCTGGGACTCGAGATTGCCGATGCTGCTGACGCTCATGTTCGCTCCTGGGGATGGATCGCGCTTTCCAACGTCTGCTTTGAGATATCGCTCTCGGTGGGCCTGTCCGGTTGGGCGATTCCCGCCCGGGCACGGCTTAGATGCTCGCCCACCTCAACCGGGAAGTGGCAGGCCGCCAGATGCTCGGCGCGGTCGTCTTTTTTCACCTCTAACACTGGATCGACCTCCGTGCACAGATTCTGCGCCTTTGGACAACGCGGGTGGAAGCGACAGCCGGACGGCGGATTGATGGGCGACGGGACATCGCCGACCAGGATGATGCGCTCGCGATGGTCGGCACGGTCCGGGTCGGGAACGGGGACCGCCGAGAGCAGGGCATTGGTGTACGGGTGACGTGGCCGGGCGTCGATCTCACTGACGCTGCCGACCTCAACGATCTTACCCAGGTACATGACCGCGATCCGGTCACTCACGTGCCGGACCACTGAGAGGTCGTGCGCGATGAAAATGTAGGTCAGCTTGAACTCGTCTTGCAGGTCGGTCAGCAGGTTGAGGATCTGCGCCTGGATCGAGACGTCGAGTGCCGAGACCGGCTCGTCGGCGATGATCAGCTTCGGTCGCAACGCCAGCGCGCGCGCGACGCCAATCCGCTGCCGCTGGCCACCCGAGAACTCGGCGGGAAACCGATTGTAGTGTTCGGGATTGAGGCCGACCAGCTTCATCAGCTCCTGCACCTGGCGCTTGCGCTGCTCTCCTCGGCTGATCCGGTGGATGGCGAAGGGATCGCCGATGATCGACCCGATCCGCCGCCGGGGGTTGAGCGAACCGATTGGGTCCTGGAAGATCATTTGCACGCCCTTGCGAAGCGGGCGCATGCGCCGTCGGGTGAGCCGCGAAATGTCGCGTCCGTCGAGGACGATGGTCCCGGCGGTGAGGTCGTAGAGCCGCGCGATGCAGCGTGCCAGGGTCGATTTGCCGCAGCCAGTTTCCCCGACGATCCCGAGCGTCTCTCCCCGCCGTACCTCGAGGCTGACGCCGTCGACCGCGTGGACCCGTCCGACCACCCGGCGCAGGAGGCCGCTCCGGATCGGAAAATGCTTGACGACGCCTTTCAGCCGGACCAGAACGTCACTGTCCGGGGCCGGATCCGAACGGGAAGTGGCGAGGTCGCTCACGAAGCCCTGTCGGGCGTGACCGCCAGCCCCCTGGACATCTTCCGCGCCCGCCCGGTCCGATCGGCCTCGGCCGCGACCAAGCGGCGCTCGTCAACCTGGCGATCGAAGCCAGTCAGGTCCGGCGGGAGCCAGCAGGCGGAGCGGTGATCCTGGTCGGCACCGACATCGAGCAACGCGGGCTCCTCGGTGAGGCAGCGATCCATGACAAAGGGGCAGCGCGGATGGAACGGGCACCCCGAGGGGATCCGGATGAGGCTGGGCGGCTGCCCGGCGATCGGATTCAGACGCTCGTGCGCCCCACCCTTCCCTGGCAGCGAACCCATCAGTCCGCGGGTATAGGGATGGTGGGCTCGGTAAAAAAGGGTGCGCCGGTCGGCTTGCTCCACGGCCTTCCCGGCGTACATCACGATCACCTCGTCGGCGATGTCGGCGACGACGCCCAGATCGTGCGTGACCATGATGATCGTCGTACCGAGCTCCTTCTGGAGGCTCTGCATGAGGTCGATGATCTGCGCCTGAACCGTGACGTCAAGGGCGGTCGTCGGTTCGTCGGCGATCAGAAGCTTGGGATCGTTCGCGAGGGCCATGGCGATCATGGCCCGCTGCCGCATCCCTCCGGAGAACTGGTGCGGAAAATCGTCGACCCGCCGCTCCGGCTGTGGGATGCCGACCAGCCGTAGCAGCTCGATGGACCGCTTGCGGGCCTCCCCGGCCTGGACATTCTGGTGCGCGCGGATCATCTCGCTGATCTGCCAGCCAACCCGGTAGTACGGGTGGAGGCTGGAGAGCGGGTCCTGGAAGATCATGCTGATCTCGGCGCCACGGACCTGGCGCAGGTCGTCGTCGCTCATGGCCAGCAGGTCCCGCCCCTCGAAGAGCGCCTGTCCGGAAACCCGGGCTCCCCGGGTCAATCCGATGATCGTCTGCATGGTCACGCTCTTGCCCGAGCCAGACTCGCCCACGACACCAAGGGTCTTGCCTGCCTCCAGCGCGAAACTGACGCCGCGGACGGCCTGCACCAGGCCGTCCGCGGTCGCAAACGTCACCGTGAGGTCTCTGACCTCGAGCCGGCTCATCTCACATCGAATTGTCGCTTAAATTGCCGTCGTTACTCGATCCCGCTCACTTGAGCCACACATTGGTCACGTCCGCCTGTTGCGAGAACGGGAAGTAGACGAAGTTCTGGACCCGCGTGGAACGGAACACCGGAGTCTGCTGATTGAGGACGGGGATCACCGCGGCGTCCTTCATGATCTGCATATCCGCCTTGTGCCAGAAGTTGTTCGCGTCGGACTGCGACGAGGCCGCCAGGGCAGAGTCGATGGCGCTATTCGTCGCATCGCTGTTGTAGTCGCCGTAGTCGGTCGTGCCTGGGCCATAGGTCCGGCCGTCGAACAGGGGCGTGATGATCGAACGCCCGTTGTTGCCAAACCAGTCCGGTACCCAGCCGGGGGCCGCGAGGTCCCAAACGCCACGCTTCGAGGCGTCGGCGCTCTCGAGGTACTTCGTGTAGAACTGGGCCGGCGGCACCACCGTCAACTTGAGCGTGACACCCGCCTTCGCCATGTCGGCCTGAATCGACTGGGCATTCTTGGGAGAGTTGCCGCTCGACCGGTAGATCATCGTCAGCGTCAGGCCGTTCGGGTAGCCGGCGGCGGCCAGCAGGGTCTTGGTTTTCGCCGGGTCGCCTTTGCTGTCCGTGGTCGGGTACAGGTCGAACTTCTGGTACCCGGCATCGACCGGCGCCAGGATCTGGGTCGCCGGCTGGTTGATCGTCAGGCCACCATAGAACTGCGCGATCGCGACCTTGTCGACGGCGTACTCGAGCGCCTGCCGGACCGCAACTTTCGCCATCGCACCGCTGGCGTTCGGGCTCTGCAGGTTGAAGACGACGTACGGGCTAAAGGTGCCCGGAGGTCCGACGAAGAGCCGGGGGTCCTTGGTCTGCAGGAGCTGGGCAAGGTCGGCGGTGGGCACGACCTGGTCAAACGATAGGTCAGCCGTCCCAGCCGCGATCTGCTGCTGCACCGCGTTCTGATCGAGCCCCTCGGTCACCTTGATGTGGTCGACGTACGCCGCACGGAGGCTATCGGTGGAGCCGTCCCAGGCCGGGTTGCGGTCCAGGTCGATCTCCTTGTTCGGGTCGTACTTCACGATCTTGTAGGGCCCGTCCGAGATGACGTGCTGGTTGAAGGTGTCGTCGCCGGGGACGTATTGGGCGTATTCGACCGGCGCGGGTGACGCGAAGGGAAGGGCCATGATGTTGATGAAGTCGCTGGCGGGCTGGGTCAGCGTGAACTTCACCGTGTCGGTCCCGCTGGTCGTGATCCCCGAGATGTCGTGGCCCTGCCAGTAGGCCGCGATCGCTGAGGCGGTACTGCTGGACAGGTTGATCCCCGGCTCGCAGAAGTCTTTGAAGCCGGCGATGGTGCTCTCGTAGTACGAGGGCGCACCGACCGGATTGACCGGGTTGCAGAGCCGCTTCATGCCGAGAACGACGTCCGCCGCGGTCACCTGGCGTGCCGGTGTAGTGTCCCACTTCACGCCACTCTTGATCTTGAAGGTATAGGTCAAACCGTCGGCGCTCACCCCGCCGTTGGCTTTGGTTGGAACCTGGGTCGCGATGTCTGCCACGATCGAGACGGCCTTGGTCTGATCCGCGCTGGTCGGATAGCTCACCAGTTGGCGGGAGTAGGCGCGCTCGAGGGTATAGCTCGCCGTGTAGTAGGCGCTCGCCGTATCGAGGTGGTCGACGTCACCTTGCCCGAGCATGAGCAAGGTGCCACCCTTCGTGCCAGACGCGGTGGGCGTTCCAGTGGTGCTACTGCCGCACGCCGCGACGACCAGTCCGATCGCGGTGAGGACCGCGGGCACCCGAAGCCATCGGAACTTAGCGATTGATACGTTCATGTATGTGAATTACCTCCCTTCCAGGCGTTGATGTGTCAGTGTTTCTCGACGCTCTCGGAAGCCGAATCGACGTAATCATGACCTACCGGACGTCAAGACATCAAGAAAACGGCCCAAATATTAACCTCTATTAGACAGAGAGCCTTTTTCGGACCGTTACCAGCCGTACGGACCGGCTGCGGCGGCCGAGTATTCCCGAGCCTCGCCGTGGTTGACGATCGCCGCCCGGTAGAGGCGGACGTACTTCTCGGCGGAGTTGGCCCAACTGACATCGGTCGACATCGCGTTGGCCTGCAGCCGCTGCCAGAGCTGTGGCTGGCGGAAGGTCTCCAGGGCCCGCACCACCTGGGCGAAGAGGTCCCAGTGGTCGTAGGCGCTGAAGACGAAGCCGTTGCCGGTCTGGCGTACCGGGTCCCAATCGTCGATCGTGTCGGCGAGCCCGCCGGTGGCGCGCACGATCGGGATGGTTCCGTAGCGAAGGCTGATCAGCTGGCCGAGCCCGCAAGGTTCGAAGCGCGACGGCATCAGGAACATGTCCGATCCCGCGTAGATGTGTTGGGCCAGCACCGGCTTGAAGCCGATCGTGGCGGAGACCTTTTGTGGGTTGTCACGAGCGGCGGCGCGGAACATCTCCTCGTAGCGCGCGTCGCCGGCGCCGAGCACAACGAGCTGCAGGTTCAGCCGCATCAACCCCCACATGATGTTCGCGATCAGGTCGAGCCCCTTCTGGTCGTAGAGACGTGAGATCAGCCCGATGACAGGGATCGCCGGGTCCTGGGGTAGCCCAACCTCCTTCTGCAGCGCCAGCTTGTTCTCGACCTTGGTGGCGACGCTGCCGATGTCGTAGTGGGCCGCGATCGACGGGTCGAGCGACGGGTTGAAGACCTCGTAATCGATGCCGTTGATGATGCCGTGCAGCTTGCTCCGAAAGACCCGCAGCAGCGGATCCATCTTCTCGCCGTACTCCGGCGTCAGGATCTCTTCCGCATAGCGGTTGCTGACGGTGTTGATGACGTCCGAAAAATAGATCCCGCGACCGAGCAGGTTGACGATGTCGTCGAGCCCGGGCATCCCGGGCTTGATCAGCCCCCACTGCTCGAGATCGGCCAGGTGGAGCGTGCCGTAGCCGAAGACGCCCTGGAAGGCGAGGTTGTGGATGGTGAGGACGGTCGCGACATCGGCGAAAAACGGGTCGCCGGCATAGAGCCGGGCCAGCATGTTGGGGATGACGGCGGTATGCCAGTCGTTGACGTGGATCACGTCGGGTTGAAAATCGAGTGGCCGCAGCATCTCGAGCGCGGCGCGGCTGAAATAGATGAAGCGCGCGTCGTCGTCCCAAAAGCCATACATGCCTTCGCGGCCGAAGAATTGCGGATTGTCGATGAAGTAGATCGGCACGTCGCCGCCGATCCGTCCCTCGAGCACGTCGGCGTTGACCGGCTGGTGCGCCAGGGGCACGCCAAGGTTGGTCACGACCTTGCCCAGTCCGTACTTGTCGACATCGATACTGCCGTAGCGCGGCATCACCACCCGGACGTCGTGCCCCATGGCCCGCAGCGCCTTCGGCAGCGCGCCCGCCACGTCGGCGAGCCCGCCAACCTTGGCAAAGGGCGCGACCTCGGCCGACACCAGCAGGATCTTCAAGGGGCGGTTCGACCCTCCATTCGACACATCGCCCGGCACCCGGACCGCGATCGAGCCAGTCGGGGGCAGCTGTTCCACCGGTTCGCCGTCCTGATGGGCGAGCGCCACCATGTGGAGGGTATCACCCGGATCATGGCCGAGGGCCTGAAAGGGCACAGCGAACGCAATGGGGTCGCCACCGCCGGCGCGGCCAGTCCAGCGAGGCCTGCCGCCGCTCGGCGTCACGTCGCGAAGCTCGAGCTCGACGTCCCTCTCCCGGCGCTGCACCGTCAGCCGGAAGGCGGGATCGAAACCGAAGTCGGTGGCAGCGGGCCGAGTGGGCGCCGCAGCGCCGGAAAAGAACATTTCGAGCTTCATCGGGGGCGTCGCCTGGCGGTCGAGGAGGTCGAAGCGCAAATAGAGGTTGCGGTCGTCATGCCCGAACCAGATCCGCCGCACCGCACCGCGGGGCGGGTGCATGGCGCCGAAGAGCGCCGTGACGTCGACATAGCCCCCCGCATTCCACTCGTCCTGGTCGACCCCACCGTTGAGCTTGGGGCTGATCTTCCGATCGGGGCGCTTGGTGGCCGCTCCCTCGGCGGCCTTCACGATTGGCTGGTAGAGGCTGGCCGGCGGGCGTTCGCCGAGCGACATATAGATGTTGCGCAGGTGAAGCCGAAAAAGACTGTCCCAGATCTGATCCATGCCGGAGTCGTGCGAGCGGCCGAACCACCAGAACCAATCGCTGCCCTCCGCGATCAGCACTTCCCGGCGCGCCGTTTGCAGCTGCTCCTGGTCGGCCGCGTCGCGCTCGCGCTCGCTCAGGAGATTGCGGGCGTCGGCCAGCATCTCCCACGCGGCGTTGTGCTCTTGGTCACCGACCCAGGTGTCGAACGACGCGTTGATCCAGGACCCGGGATGGACGCGCGACAAGGAGCGGTCCGCCGGGAACTCCGAGAGAAACTCTGAGACCGTCACCGTCTTCAGCTCGGGCTCGCGGCTCAAACGGGCGTAGAGCGAGCGCAGGAACAGATTGCCGTTCGCCTCATAGAAATCCCAGCAATTTTCACCGTCGAGCGCGATCACGGCGAGGAAGGGGCTGTCCGTCTGGCGCTGCCCAATGACCTTGAGCCGATCGACCAGGTCCTTGGCCGCCTCCTCGGCGGTCGAATTCTGATACTCGAAGCCGATGGCGTTGGACAGCCGCCCGTCGCGGAAGAGCAGGTGAATGGGCGAACCACCGGCCTGCATCCGGTAGGGAGCGTAGAGCACGTCCGGTTGCATCACCTGCCCTTCACCATCTCGGGCGATCGAAGTCGAGAGCGAGCGGGCCAGGATGGCCTCATCGCTCAGCATCCATTCGATCCCCTGGTCGGCCGCGAGCCGGACGACGTCCTCAGAGATCGCCTCTTCCGGCGGCCAGAGGCCGCGTGGCCGTACCCCGAAGCTGCGGGTGTGCGACTCGACGCCGCGACGCAGCTGTTCGGCGGCATCCTCGGGATGCGCGAAGGACCGGCGGGGCATCGCGAGATCGGGCCGCGCGACCCGCGCGATGCCGAGATCGGCGATCAGGGGAAGGATCGGGTGGTAGGTCGGGCTGGTGATCAGCTCGGCCTGGCCGCGGTCTTGGACCTCGCGATAACTGGGTAGCACTTTACGCAGCAGCTCGAGCTGCGCTCGAAAGACGGGCTCCTTGTCGCCTTCCGCGAAGTCTCGGCCTCGCCTCACCAGTTCGGCGAGGACGGGATCGCGCTCTATCACTTCCGGGCCGATCCACGAGAGGTTGAACCAGACCTGGAGGTCGCGCAGCTCGGCATCGGTGAAGAGCCGCGCCAGGTCAAGGGAACCGCGCGGCCAGGCCTGCTCCCGCTTTCGGACGAGGTCGGCGTAACGCGGGTAATCCCGGACGCGGCGGATCTGACTCGACTCGGTCATCCAGCGCGCGACGAAGGCGCGCTCGTCCGCGCTCAACGCCGTAACAGGGCGGCGGGCGAGGTCGAGGTAGATGTCGGAGAAACCGCCGTCGGCATAGTCCTGCACCTGGGCGACCAGCGCCGGTACGAGGTTGAAGGTTTGCTTGATGGCCGGGTAGTCAGCGAGCAGGGCCGGCATCTTGTAGTAGTCCTTGGCGCAACGCAACCGCACCCAGGGGAGGAGGAACTGGTTTTGGAGGTCATCCTTGTAATAGGGCTGATGCATGTGCCAGACGAACGCCACATGCAGGGGTCGTGTCACGATCGAAGAGTCTAGCTAACCAACCGCTTTTTTTTGCGGTTCGGGGAGCACCATGTTGTACACGTAAAAAAGGCGTGGCGAGTATTCGACCGTGACCCGATCGCCCGGGCTCAGGCGCTCGAAGGTGGCGCGGTTGACCCGGAAGGAGTCTGCCCACAAGCGTTTGGCCATCGCCTTGTCCCCCGTCTGCACGGCGATCCGGTAGCTGCGGCCGAAGACGCCCGCGTCACGCCGCATCCCGACCACCAGGCCGACCATCGAGGAGCGGCGGGCGGTCAGGTCGAGGGTCGCGCGGATCAGGACGGATAGGCCCAGCGGGATCAGGATGGTGGACACGGCGATCGTGAAGATCATCAAGGTCGTCGCGAGGGAGTTGACTGGATGCACCACTGAGTCGAACAGCCGGGGACCGAGCGCGGCGGCCGCCGCGCAACCGAGCGCCACCGAGGCGAGACCGCCGATCGCCGCCAGCCGCGGCGACTCGCCGTGGCTGATCGACCACAGGTGCCATTTCACCCGCGGCCGCATCGGCCGTCCGTCGGGGCCGACCGCGATGCTCAGGTGTCCCCAGGGCAGCGCGCCATGCGCCAGGCGAAGGATCAACAATGAGCCCAACGCCACGGCGACCAGTGACAGATCGATGACGGCCGGCAAGGTAGGCACGGGCAAGGAAGGCACCCCTGCGGTATAACCGGCCCGTCGAGCCGACCTTGCAGCGGTCGAAGACGGACTGTATTCGGGGCCTACTTCAAGCGTACTCGTCCATCGCCCGCAGGAAGTTGACGTAGACGCGCTGCTGTTCGCGCAGGATGCCAAGACCGCCCAGCTCCCACCACTCGTCGGGGGTGAAGTAGGCCGAGACCTCGGCCTGGCTGCCGGTCTTGGAAAACCACTGGATCAGGTGAAGGTTGTCCGACTGCAGCAGCCACATCGCGATGTCCATCAGGTGGGGATGCTTGGTCAGCTTCGCTTTGTTGTAGATGTGATGCATCAGGCGGAAGACACCCTGCTGGGCCTCGTTGCCCAGGAAGAAATCCATGCCGCCGTCGCCGGCCCAGGTGCAGCCGTACTCGGGCAGCGGCATCTCGTGGGCATCGATGAAGGTGGCAATCGCCTCCGACGGGGTCAGGTACTTCATCTTGTTCTTGACCAGGTCGTCGTGAAGCGCGTGCATGAAAGGGAAGATGCCCGAGTCGGCGCGGTGGTGCTCGCCAAAGGTCTCGAAGTCCCAGGCGAGGAAGACGAACTCTCCCATGGCGCCTCGCAGCCAGTTGCCGTAGGTGTCGGCCATCAGTGGCCACCCGTTCCAGTCGCGATTGCTGAACCGGTAACCAACGTCGTCGCTCAGCTCGTAGTGGCGGGTGAGCAGCCGCATCTCCTCATTGGGGTAGCGGTAGAGATGGGTCGGCTCGCGCCAGCCCATCACCCAGGGCCGGCCATCCATGACGGCGCCCTTGAAGCCACTGGCTTGCAGTTGGAAATAGACGTCGTTCGACATGAACATCTCGGTCGTGTCCGTGACGGCGATCGTCTTCTGGAAGGTCTCCTCCAGCTGCCGCTTGCCCCATGCCATCCGCTCGGCGAAGGCCGCGATGTCGAGATAGAAGATGAAGGAGTGATAGGGCTCGACCGCCACCAGCTCGACGTTCTCGTGACTGACCAGCTTCTGGAAGCCGGCCAGCACATCGGGACCGTAACGGCGCATCTGCAGCAAGAAGGACACCGAGAACCCGAGCGAGATCTTCATTCCCTTGTCGACGAGCGACTGAAAGAGCTCGGTGGCGGGCCGGTAGCAGTACTTCGCCACCTTGTCGAAGTAGCGCCGGTCCATCTGGTCGTCGAAGATCAGCGCGTCCATTTTCTCCGGTGGGGTTCCGCGCGGAATCAGGAGCGCGGGCAGGCGGATCCGGCGCGGCTGGTGCGCGACCATGTAGATGACGAGCGAGTTTGGCATCCGGCTCTATCCTCTCATGGCGTTTTGAGCCCCTGCTTGAGGGCGACGAATTCCAGGCGCTGCAGCAGGATGTCGATCACCCGTTGCCAGGTGTAGTCCCGCGCCGTCCGCTGCGCCGCGATCCGCAGGTTGCGGGCGGCTTCCGGGCGGGCGGCCAGGTTGGTGACGTACGCGACGATCTCGGCCGCGTCCTCGGTCTCGATCACGATCGCATTCTTGAAGGGCTGCGCGTACTCCTCGCCGGTCGCTCCGACGAAAGCGACGCCGCCGGAGGCCATCGCCTCCAGGCCGACCAGGCCGAAGGGTTCGTGCCCGCTGTTGGCCAGGGTCGCGGTGGCCGAGGCATAGAGCACCGGCAGTAAGTCGTCGGGTAAAAAGGCCGTCACGTTCCAGATGTCGGCATCGGCATGCTCCTTGAGCGCACTCGAAAGCCCGGCCACGTCCTCGATCCGGGTGGAGAGCGGCGCCACGCTCAGGCCGCGTTGCCTGGCAAAATCCAGTACCTCCCCGCCGAAGGGCTCCAGCCCGCCGCGCATCAGCAGGCGGGTCCCGATGCCGCGTTCCTTCAGCTGGGCGACCGCGGCGATCGCCTGGTGCCAGCGTTTGTCCGGACTGAAACGCCCGATCTTGAAGAGGAAAGCGGGGACGCCGACCGCGGTGCGCACCGCCCGCACCTGGGCCTGGCTGACCCGCGCCATCATTGACCCGGGGATGCCATTGGGCACCACGATCGGGTTCACTCCCCAGCGCCACATGATGTGCTTCATATAGCGGCTCACCGTCATCAAGGTGGTGACGAAGCCGAGCTGGCCCCAGTTGATGCGGTTGAACGAGAAGTGGTTGTTGGCGTTCCACAGCAGCAGGCAGCGATCGCGCAGCCCCGCGAAGTAGAGCGCGTCCGAGATCAGCGACATGGCGTGGGCGATGTGCCATTCCTCACCGAGCACCACCACCGTGTGGCCGCGCGCGATCGCGGGCTTGATGAAGTCTTTCACGAGCGCGTCGGGCAGGCTACGGTTGAGATCCGCCACCTTGTCGTCCTCGCCGTCGTAAACGCCCACCGGGTGGTAGCGGCTGATCCACTGGCTCCAGCGATGCAGCCAGAGGCGGCCATCGAGTCCGCTCTCGTGCGCGGGCAAGGTGGGATCGCCGACGAAGAACAGGTGGGTCTCGAAGCCACGTTCGGCCAGCGCGCGAGAGAGCTCCTTGACCCGCACACCCAGCCCGCCCGCCTGCGAGTAGACGTCCGGACCCTCGAAGGAAAGGATGATGAAGGTTGTCTGCTCGGGCTCGAGCATCAGCGCACCGCCTCCCCAACCAGCTGGCGGGCGAAGGCATGGACGTCGGCTGAGCCGGAGGCCAGCAGCGTCGTCTTCGAATCGAGGCGCACCGAAACGTCGTCCAGTGGGCGTCCGTCGTAGTCGGTTGCGATGCCCCCCGCCTGGGTGAGGATCAGCAGCGGCCCGGCCAGGTCGAAGGCGCGAACCGGCGCGGGCGTCGTCTGGAGCGCGACGCCGCCGGCGGCCGTATGGCAGAGGTTGAGCGCCGCCGAGCCAAGCTGGCGGACTTTCTCCGCCTTCGCAAAGATGGCCGCGGCCCGCTCCCGCGGTTCGACGCCGCTCGGGGCGTCGAACGAAACCACTGGAATGGAGCGGCCGTCAAAGACGGCCGGGCTCGGCTGCAGCGGCGCGCCATTTCGGAAGGCGCCGCCGCCATCGATCGCGTGGAACTCGTCGGCGGTCACCAGGTTCTGGACGTAGCCCAGGCGCACGTCCCGGAATCGGTCACCCTCAGTGACGGCGAGCACGACCGCATAGTACGGCAGTCCCATCTTGGCGTTGAAGCTGCCATCCAGGGGATCGGCCAGGATCAGGGCTGAGCCACCAAAGTCACGTTCGCCGAGCTCTTCAGAGATCAAGTGAAAACGCAAACCGCTGCGATAGGCTTGCTCCAGGTGGCGCACGACGATCCCTTCGGCGAGCTGGTCGAGATAAATGGTCTGGTCGCCGCCCGCGCCAAGACCGACTACCTCGCGGCCGCGCGCCGTGCCCGCCAGGGGCACGATCGCGGCGCGGATCTCCGCGGCGACGGCGCGGAAAATCGGAAGCCAGAGTTGTGAAGTCACTCAGCGCGACGGCCGCCAAGCCGTTGCGTCGCTATGGTACCCGAACCCTTCCTATCGGGGGCCTGGCTCCCGATCGAATCCGGCCATGGCTGGGGCTTCTGCTCCTGTCGCTCGCGGTCAAGGTCGGGCTCATCACCCTCACCCTGGTCGAATTCGGGGCCGCGCCCGATCCGCTGACCGCCCTCGGGCGCGCCTGGGACCGCTGGGACGCGCAGCACTACCTCTACCTGGCCACCCACGGGTATGGCACAACTGGCGATGCGCGCAACCTGATCGCCTTCTTTCCCCTCTACCCGGCCCTGATCAGCGCCATCGCCGCCACCGGGCTCCCCGCTCGCACCGCCGCCCTCTTGATCAGCAATGTCGCCGGGGTGGTCGCCGCCATCCTGTTGTATGAGGTCGCTCGTCAAGATCTGCGCGAGAACGCTGCCTTTCGGGCGGCCGCCTTCTTCGTCGTCTTCCCTACCGCCTATTTCCTCCTGGTCGGGTACACCGAAGCGCTCTTCTGCGCACTGGCGTTCGGCGCGGTGCTCGCCACCCGACGCCAGCGCTGGCTGCTGGCGGGGATGCTGGGAGGTCTTGCCGCCGCCGCGCGCCTGACGGGACTGGCGCTGCTGCCCTTTCTTGTCATCGAGCTCTTTGACGCGCGCCACACGCTGCGCGCGGTCTCGCAGGCAGTCCTTGCCCCGGCCTTGATCGTGCTCGGTTTCCTGACCTACCTGCTGACCAACCTGTTCGTGCTCGGCGATGCGTTCGCCTTCGTCAGCGTCCAGCGTCAGCACTGGTCGCATTCGCTGTCGGCGCCGTGGGTGGGCTTTGCCGACGCGATCCGAGGCATTGGCTGGCGGGTGCCGTGGGAGAAGCTGACCGTCGGTGGCGGCGAGGCCGCCGGCGGGATCGCCGCCTATGCCACGACCGTCCTCAGCTGGTTGCGGCTGCGACCGTCGGATGCTGCCTACGCCACGGTGCTCACCGTGATGGTGACCTTTCTGCCCTTCTGGCTCAGCATCCCGCGCTACCTCCTTGGCATGTACCCTCTCTTCCTGTTGGTGGGGCGGATCAGCCAGCGATGGGTCTACCTGGCGATGGTCGCGGCTTCCTTTACGGGGCTGCTGGTGTTTGGGCTCGCCTTCGGCCGCGGTTACTGGGCCTTCTAATGAATCAGGCGAGTCAGCACGAAGCTGACCACGATGTAGATCAGGTAGCCGATCAGAATCTGGCCAAAGCCGAGCGCGAAGTGCACGTTCAGGACGCCCTGGAGAATCGCGAAGGATAGAGCGAAGAGCAGGGCGTTGAGGATGATGACAAACAGGCCCAGCGTCAGGATCGTGATCGGCAGCGTCAGGATCAGGAGGACCGGCCGGATGATCGCGTTCACCAGCGCCAGGATCAGCGCCATGACGACCGCCGCCCAGAGCGCTCCACCGCGAATGCCCCAGATCACATAGAAGACGAATAAGAGGGCGACGACGTGGACCAGAAACCGCGTCAGCACGTCGCCATTCTAGACAGGTGGGACGGCGTAGATCCGGTAGTTGGCCGTGTGCAGCACCAGCCGGAAGGTCGTGTTGAAGTAGTCGACGTTGGGGTGGAAGGCGCTGATCTCGTTCGGACCGACGACGACATAGTCAGCGTGATATTGGTGCAAGAGGGTAAGCGCCATCGCGCCGCCGGCGTAGATCCGCTGAATATCCGCTTCGCGGCGTGTGTAGTTGATGCCGTAGCTCCACAGCCAGCCCGGGTAGCTCATCAGCACCGAGCGTCCCGCCAGGTCGGCGATCGGGTTCGTCGGTTGCTCCCCGGTGACGAAGACCGCCTTCGATGGCGTCTGCAGCCGCACCTCCGCCGCGAGTTGTACCTCCTCCGCCGAGAACCAGACATACGCCGGCCCCTGGGGCGGAAGGAATTGCAGTAACGAGAGAACCCCGGACGCAACCAGGCTCAGCCAGATCGCGGCCGCCACCACGGCGCCGCCCAGGTGCGCCCGCGCCAGCCGGACGAGCACCGCCCCCACCGCCACCCCGCTCGCCATGTACCAGAAGACCAGCAGCTTGCTGTTGTCCCAGTCCCATGGTTGGAACTTGATCAGGTTGGCGACAAGAAAGACCAGGCTGAAGGGTGCGATCAGCAGCCGCATCCGCCCGCGCAGCGCCAGCGGGCTCAGCAAGGCGAGCAAGAGGAGCGGCCAGAACAAACCCGTGTTCTTGATCCAGAACCAGGGCGGGGAGTCCGCGCCTGACACCCAACCGATCAGCCACCGCGGGTACTGGTGATCCGGCGGCGCGCCGGGGTCTCCCGGCACGGCCATCAGCAGTCGCGGCACGGCCAGCACGGCCATGACGACAAAGAACCCGAGCCACGCGGGCCGCGGGAACAGCAGCGCCCAGCACGCGGTCACGATGCCGAGCACGACCAGGCTGTGCACGTGGAAGAGGGGCAGCACGCCGGTGAGTCCGCCGGCAGTAAGGAACGCGACCCCTTCGCTCTTGATCGTCCAGCGCCGCCACGATTGACGGATCGCGTCGACGGCTTCGCGCCAGCGGAAGAACGGCGTCGCAAGCAAGGGCGGCGTCAGCAGCAAGAGGACCGCCATGACGATCGCCGCACCGAAGACGAACGACCGCTGCGGGAGGTAATAGGAAAGGATCGGGTTGTACCACTGGATGTTGACGGGCGGATCGAACCGGTCGTAGGTGCGCGGAATGTGAAGCAGCGCATTGGTCAAGCCCAACCGCGCCGCGTCGCCGAAGAAGAACCAGAATCCAATACCGCCGCCGAGCAGGGTCAGCGTGACCGCAATCACACCGGCCCAGATCCCGCCGGTGAGGCGCCGCGCCCAGAGGATCAGTCCGCTGAGCGCCAGCACCGTCATCGCCCAGCTGGGCCAGGCGAGCGCCGCCGGGATGCTCCAGCCGCCGGCCACCAGCAGGGCGCTCGCGAAGTCGGGCGCAAACGTATAGCGGAACGGGGTCCCGGCAAAGATCGGATTCTGTGGCGGCAGGTTGTTGCCGTACACGAAGGTGGTCGTGTAGCTGGCGTGGAACGACCAGTCCGACCAGGTGTTGTTGTAGTGCGCGACCCAGGCGTCCGGCATGATCTCCACCGCCCGGAGGAAGAGATAGCCCATCGTCACCGCGACAACCGCGATCGCGACGCCGATCGAGATCGTGGCAGGCTGGCTCCATGCCCGCGTGCGCAGCACGGCACGGAGCCGCGGGAGGTGGCGCCACAGGAGATACCCGCCGGCGGTAAGCCCGAGCAACGCCAGCAGCAGGACGAGTCCCACGGTGACGCCCAGGGCGAGCGCGAGGACGTAGCCCAGCAGCGTGAGTCCCACGACGGCCAGCACGATGCCGATCACGGCGCGCTCGCCCCACGTCAGCCAGGGCGGCCCGCCGGAGGCCAGCCCGAGCCCGAGGATGAGACAGCCGGCGACGAGCGCTAGCCCGGGGAGGTCCAGTAGCAGAGGCACCAGTTGGGCAGCGGCTTGGTCAGGGCGAACCAGACGTGGCTGTTCAGCGCGTCACCGGTCAGCGGCAGCCCGGTCCAGAGCGGATAGAAGTAGAGGAAGAAGCCAACCACCATCACGAGGTAGGCGTAGGCGGGTACCGCGCCGTTGAAGCGGAACGCCATCCCAGGCAGCCGACCGGACAGCGTGCGCAGATAGGTGAGCGCCAGGGCCAGGGCGAGGAACATCGCCGGCAACCCGCCCAGCATGTGGTAGAGGAACAGTCCGCGCGGCACTCGCGAGAGCGGCAGCCAGGCCGCGAAGAAGGAGACCAGGATGAAGATCGAGGTGTAAAGCCGCTGGTCGATTGGACCTGGCGCATCGCGCCGCGCCACCTCAGCTGGATCGGTCTGGCGCCGCGAACGGTAGTCGCGGATCAGCGCCGGCAGTCCAATCGCGATCCCCACGATTGAAAAGGTCGCCGCCCACCAGATCAGCGGATTGCCCAGGTTGAAAATCTCCGCCACCAGCGTCGAGCCGCTCGATTGGTCGACGCCGAGCCCCTGGCTCGTGTAGTAGTAGACGACCGGCCGGAAGTCGAGTGGCCAGGACCACCAGGGACTGTAGAAGATGTGGTCCGCCTTCAGATTGATGTGGTAGAGCCAGGTCTGCCGGTGCCATTCCGCGATCTCCGTCCAGGCCGCGCCGGGGTTGAAGTGGAAGGGCGCGAAGCCGAGCGCCGGCTGCGGAAGGTTGGTGATCCCATGGGTGATCGTCAGGTAACGCGTGAAGGTCAGAAGGTAAAAGATCGCCGGCAGAAAGGCGAGGCTGAGCAAGGCGATCCCCCCGGTCGCGCTGTCGTAGCGGGTCCAGCGAACGAGCAGTCGAAAGGCGAGGATCAGGATGATGACGCCGTAGGCCGCCAGCGTCGTCCACTTGGCGCCCAACGCGAGGCCGAGTGTGACACCGGTGAGCACGATCATCCAGCGGCGTCGAGACACGCTGTCGGCGCTGAGATGAAGGTGAAAGAGGAGATAGGCGAGCACCGCCAGCGTGATCGGGATGATGTCGATCACCGCCGTGCGCGACTCGACGAAGGTCATGCCGTCGAAGGCAGTGAGGAGGCCGGCGGCGATCGCGTAGAACCGCACGGACAATAACTGCCGGGCGAGCAGGTACATCAGGGGGATCAGCGCCGTGCCGAAAAGCGCCGGCATGAAGCGCCAGCCGAAGGAGTTGAATCCGAACAGCTTGATCCCGATCGCGATGATCAGCTTGGCGAGCGGCGGCTCCGGGTCGAAATAGTCCTGGCCCAGCAGGTCCTTGTGCGCATCATTGGCGAAGTAGAGCTCGTCGAACACGAAGGGAGAGTTGGGCGCGATGTCGTTCGGCTTGCCGAGCCCCGGAATCGACGGATCCTGGTAGTCGTGCCCGATGCCCCAGGCGCTGATGGGCGCCGCCGATCCCGGGTGGGCGAACATGTCGAGAAAAATCGGGCTGGCGAAGCGAAGCATGCCCGCGACCAGGGTGAGCGCGATCAGCCAGTAGAGGTCGGTGCGGTCGAGGCGCCACCATGCGGCGCGTCGCTTCACGTCGATTGGCCGCGCAGCCGGCCCTTGATTTGTGCCACGAAGTCATCGACATCGACGACCGGAACGACGATGTCCGCGCCGGCAACCATCCGCGGGCCGAGCTGCCGTTCGGCGGATTCGATCAGGTCGGGCTGGCGTCGGTCGAGCCGGATATAGGCTGCGGGTCCGCGCGCCAGGCGGCGGACGAAACGGTTGACCAGGCGACGCCGCTCCGCCGGCTGAAAGGCGACCTCGAGCGGTTGCCGGCGTACCCGCGCCAGCGCGGTGTAGGGCAGCTCGATGTGATGCAGCAGGTAGCGGATCTCGATCCCATCGTCCGACACCGCGATGTAGGAAACCCGCTGTGCCAGCCAGAACGCCACCACGATCACGCCATCGAGCACCGTGACCGGGATGAAGGAAATGATCGTCTGGTGCTGGATCACCTTGATAGCGATCAGCACCACCAGGATGATGAAAAAGCCGCCGTAGAACCACTTGCCATCATTCCAACGCTGGACCGAGTAAAGGATCGGATAGCGGCGCCTCGCTTTGTCGCTCATCGAGACACGCGGACCGTCCCGGTGCGCTCCATCAGGTGGTCCGCCCCTTCGAAGTAGGTGTCGAGGTTCGGCTGCTGCTGCAGCCATTGCCAGTACTCGCGGACCATCGTCTCCAACCCGGACTGCGCCTCCCACCCGGCCGCCTTCAGCCGGCTGACGTCCGGAACCACGTGTCTGGGATCACCAACCCGGTAGCGACCCGGCGTTTCTGGCGTAAGGTCCCGCTCGGCGATGCGGAGTAGGGTTCGGGCGAGGTCGATGACCGCGTGGGCGCGGCCGGTGGCGACGTTGTAGGCGCCGGACGGCAGCCCGCTGATGGCCGCCAGGTTGGCGCGCGCCACATCTTCAACGTCGACGAAATCGCGCAGCTGGTTGCCGTCCTCGAGGAGCGCGGGGGGTTGGCCGTGCGCGAGGCGCAGCGCAAAGATTCGCAGCGCGCCATAGTAGGCGTTCTGAAACGGCTGGCCCTTTCCCTGGACCGCGCCATAACGGAGGATCACCCACTCGATGCCATGGCGATCACCCAGCAACCGGACCAGGTCCTCCTGCGCCAGCTTGCTGAGACCATAGGCACTGGTCGGCCGGGTGACCGATTCATCGGTGACCATCGGCGTAACCGCACCGCCGCAAATGGGACAGGGCGGATCCCACACCCCGCGCTCGAGCACATCCACCCGGCGCGGCAGCGGGTAGACGTCGCCGTCCTTGCCGCATCGATACTTGCCCTCGCCGTAAACCGCGGTCGTCGATCCCAGCACGATGCGCCGCACCGATGTCTTTCCCTCGAGCAACAACTCGAAGAGGATGGCGGTGCCGACGGCATTGATGTGAAACAGCTTGCTGAACGACGGCAGGTAGTCGTGATGGTCGGCGAGGTGGATCACGACCTCGTTCTCCTTTAGCGCCTTGACCCAATCCTCACGCTTGCGAACGTCGCCCTCGACCAGGTCCATCCCGGCCGGCAGCGCCGGCGGGCCATCGTGCGCGGGCGGTGAGAGGTTGTCGAGGATCGTGACCTGGTGCGCCTGCTTGAGGAGGAGCTGGCCGGTGCGCTGACCGATGAAACCGGCCCCGCCGGTGATCAGCACCCTCATTGCTGGGGACTATAGCTGACGCTCGATCGAGCCCCGATGCATTCCCGTGACAGCGCCGTTACCGCCCCTTCACTGGTCCTTAACAGCGCCGCGGATATCGTGATCCCCGCTTCCCCTTCCTTGAAGGCCGAGACCCCAATCTCGGCCTTTCTTCTTTTTAAGCCGGGATCCACCGGCGGGGCGCCGCAGATCGGGATGCGGGGCGAGATGAGACGAAGGCGGCGACGAGCACGCGAGGGAGCGCATCCGTCGATGCGTGACCGAGCGCGCGCAGGAGCCAACGCACGGCTCGCTCGCATCCGCGCCCGAGATGCCAGCCCGGTTCGGTGGATTCCGGCTTTTGGGTCACATCCGGGCCCCCTCGAGCGAGTGCTGACAATTGCAGCTCGGGGTGGTTGGGATGATCGGGATCAGGAGAGTCAGCAGGTCGCGAACCCGGCTGATGTTGTCGGCCAGCACCCGCATCACGTCGTGCGCCTGGACCGCCGCCACCTCGGGCGCCTCATCGAGGCCGGCATCGTAATCGGTCACCAATGAGAGGTTGAGGTAGCACATCTCGAGTTCCCGGGCGAGGATGACCTCGGGGTATTGCGTCATGCCGACGATGTCCCAGCCCATCCGGCTGAACCAGCGGCTCTCGGCTCGCGTCGAAAAGCGCGGCCCCTGCACCACCACCACCGTTCCCGTCAGCTGAAAGCGCAGCGATCGCTCTTCCGCGATGCGGCCGGACAGCTCGCGGAGCTCGGGACAGTACGGGTCAGCGGCGCTGACGTGAACGACATCCGGTCCCGGGTAGTAGGTGTCCGACCGACCCGTCGTCCGATCAAAGAACTGATCGCAGATCACCAGGTCTCCCGGATGCAGGTCCGGCTTCAGGCTCCCCACGGCGGATGGGCCGATGATCCGTTTGACGCCGAGCTCGTGCATCGCCCAGACGTTGGCGCGGTAGTTGACGAAGGGCGCGGAGACCTCGTGGTTGGGTCCATGGCGCGGCAGAAACGCGACGCGGCGCCCGCCAACCTCGGCCAGTGCGATCGAGCCGCTGGGCGGGCCGTACGGGGTCGCGATCTCAATATCCTCGGCGTCGCCGAGCCACTCGTAGAAGCCGGATCCGCCGAAAATGCCGATCTCCGCCGAGAGCGACATCAGCCCCGCACGTGACCGCGCGGCGAGACCTGTTGGGCGTAATGCGCCAGGTCGGTGATGCGCGCCCGCGGGGAGCAGACCGGGCAGTCGGGATCGCGCGCAAAGGTGGTGATGCGGGTTTCGCCGCGCAGGCCGTCGTGCTGAAAGATTCGGCCGCGCAGTGGTGTGCCGACGTTGAGGATGACCTTGAGCACCTCTTCCGCCTGCACACTCCCAACGACGCCGGTAGCCGCGCCGATGATGCCGGCCTGCTCGCAGGTCTCGATATCGGCGGCATCGGGGGGCTCGCGAAAAAGACAGCGCAGGCACGGTCCGTCGGGGAGCACCGTGGTCGCCTGGCCACCCCAACGCAGGACTGCGCCATGAACCAGCGGTTTGCGAAGCAGGACGGCCGCGTCGTTCAAGAGGAACTTGGTCTCGAAGGAATCGGTGGCATCGACGACCACGTCATACTCCGCAACGATTGCCTCGACGTTCGAGGCACGTACGCTCTCCTGGCGAGCATCCAGCCGGAGCGCGGAGTCGAGGATCAGCAATCGGCCGGCCGCCGCCTCGACTTTCGGCCGGCCCACGTCGCAGTCCTCGAAGAGGATCTGCCGGTTGAGGTTCGAGAGTTCAACCTGCTGGTCGTCGATCAGGCCGAGCCGGCCCACCCCGGCGGCCGCCAGGTAGAGGGCGACGGGCGAACCCAAGCCGCCGAGGCCGACGATCGCGACCGAGGCACCGTCGAGCCGTTGCTGCCCGGCCACGCCGACCTCAGCGAGAATCCGCTGTCGATGATGCCGCTCCTCGGTCATCGGCGTCCCTCCGCGCCCACGACCGCGTGGTAATTGGCAAGCGATTGGATGCTGGGGCGGTCACCACATACCGGGCAGGCGGGATTGCGACGGTAGCGCACCTCGCGAAACGTCATCGCCATCGTGTCGTGCAGCAGCACGCGGTTCACCAGCGGCTCGCCGCTGCCGGTAAGTTGTTTGATGGTCTCGGCAGCCTGGATGGTGCCGATGATGCCGGGCAGCGCGGCCAGGACTCCGACCTGTTCCGATTCCTCGATCGCGCCGGCCGGCGGCGGCTCGGGATAGAGACATCGATAGCAGCCACGACCCGGAGTAAAGACCGTCACCTGCCCCTCGATCCGGAAGATGCTGCCGTGCACCAGCGGTTTGCGCAGCAGGTAGGCGGCATCGCTCAGCAGGTAGCGGGCGTGGAAAGTGTCGGTGCCATCGACGATCACGTCGTAGCGTTGAAGCAGCTCCATCGCATTGTGTTCGTCGACGGTGGCCTCGATCGCGTCGACCTTGACGTCCGGATTCAACGCGCCGACCGTCCGCGCGGCGCCGTCGACTTTCGAACGGTTCAGTCCCGCCATCGAATGGATCACCTGTCGCTGCAGGTTCGAGAGCCGGACGTGGTCGTGGTCGGCGAGACCGATGGTGCCCACGCCGGCGGCTGCCAGGTAGAGCGCGACCGGAGAGCCGAGGGCGCCGACGCCCACGACCAGGACGCTCGAGCGCAGCAGCCGCCGTTGACCGGTGGGTCCGATCTCGGCGAGCGCGATATGGCGCGCGTATCGCTCTCGCTGCTCGGCCGTTAACGATGCCTCGGACATCAGGTGCTCCGCGGTTTAGCCGGTGCCGCGTGAAAGATGCCGTGGAAGACCTGCGGCTGCGTGCGGCGCAAACGCAGGCAATCGGCCAGCGTATGGGCGGCGAAAACATCGCGTGCGGCCTGCTCGGCTTTCTCGGTGACCTGCGCCAGCACGCGGCTGTCTCCGGTCTCCACGCCATCCGGCTGGCGGCTCTTGACGCCGTCGCCCTCGAGGCAGGCGATCACCTCGTCGAGGCGGATGTCTTCCGGGCTGCGGGCCAGCACGTGCCCGCCATGTGGGCCACGGGTCGACTGCACCAGGCCGGCGCGGCGCAGCGTCATGAGCACCTGGTCAAGGAACGGCCCGGGGATCACCTGCCGGCGCGCGATCTCGCCGCTTTGTAGCGCACCTCGCCCAGCGTTGGCCGCCAGTTCCACGACGGCCCTGACTCCATACTCGGTCTTCATCGACAAGCGCATTCGCACTCAGGTCCCCTCGATAGTTGATCGGACCAGTCAAGTATAGGAGATTTTAGAGAGAAATTCGGAGCGCGAGCACCACGAACAGCAGACCGAGGACGACCAGCGGCACGGTGGTCGCGATCAGGCTCAAGCTGCGCAACCCGATCGCGCGGCGTTCCTCAGTCGACGAGCGCACGCGACTGCGTAAGACGAAGCCCTCGAAGGCGAGCAGCAACGACGACCCGCCGAGCCCGAGTGCCACCATTACGATCGCCCAGATCGTGCTCGGGGTCCCCTCCTGGTGGGAGAAGGCATTGAAACTGGCGGCCAGCACGCCGACGAGTGCGACCAGCACGCCGAGAGGGACGAGCGTGAGGTTGATGAAGCGCATCGACCGACCCGGCTCGGGCCGCCGCGAAAACTGCCAGGCCGAGACGAGCACGAAGGCCATGTAGGCGGCGATCACGACATAGAAAAATAGTGGCGTCAAGGCCTCGCCAAAGCTGAGAGCCGCGGGGATCACCCGAACAATCTAGTCCACGGCCCCCCCACGCGAGCCGGGCCGTCCGCGCTAATTCAAAATTCGATAGACGTTGTTGATCACGGCAAACGTGGTGATCCATGCCGCGATCAGGTAAGCGTTCCAGACGGCATTGCTTCGACGCCCGAAGACGAGCAGAAAGGCCACCAGCATGCCGACCAGGCCGAGCTTGAGGCCGTAGACGGCCAGCTCTCCGTTGCGGGCGATGATCCAGGCGGCCGCGCCGTTCAGCTCCTGGCGTCCTTGCGAAAGGCCGATGTGCGTGGTGGTCACGTCGAGCAACTGCGCCGTGCAGAACCCGCCGAGGATGATGGCTTTCTTTCGAGTGGAAACGTCTTTCTTGCCGAAGATTCTCGCCGCTCGGCTCACGGCGCTACCCACGTCCCCAATCCCCAGCATGGAAAAGACTCTATAGCGGCGTTATCAGAAAAGCAACGTCCAAGTAGGAGCTTTCTGAATACCGCCCGCTTCCCTTCATCGAACTGCCCGGATTATATGGGCAGTTTTACCACTCGTCCAGAGCCAAGTTTCGCGACCTTGCGCTCAGGCGGCTTTCTTGCTGTCGCCGAGGATCTCGCGACGCCGCGCCAGAAGATACGGGATGGAGATCAGCAGGCCGCCGACGACCAGCGCCCCTGCTCCGATGCGCAGGTACAGGGTCCAGTCCGATTGGGGATCGAGTGCCGGGTCGTAGAGCGTGCGCGCATTGAGCTTGAAACTGAGGGCGCCCACGGTGCCGTTCAGGCTCCAGATGCCGACCGTGGTGACCGCGTGGTTCCAGCGCTGGTCCTCATTGACGCCGGGCAAGCTGGCGCACGGCCAGACGCCGGCGGTCGGCAGATGAACGGGAATGGGAGGGCGGGGCGTCGCGGCCTTGGGTTGGGCAGCAAAGCGGAAGGGTTTTGGCGGCTTGCTCATGTCGAAGAGCACCACGTCCTGGGTGGTCTGGTTCTGGAGCAAAAGGTCGCAACCGCCCGTCGAACCCTCGATGGTGAGGCCGGGTGTTTTGGGCACGATGGTGTCGACGACCGTCTTGAACGGCTGATCCTCGGCCAGGGCGGTTGCCGAGAAGATCAGCAGCGCGCCGACCGGGGCGAGGGCCGCAACCAGCCGCTTCACGAGCCTATAACGCCGATTCGGGCGATGGCTGGCACCGGTCGTCGGGCGGTTCCCGGGCTAGACTTGGCCGGCAGGAGGGAGAAATGCCCTACGAGTTCGTGCTCACCGAGACCGACGGCGCGGTGGGGATCGTCAGGATCAACCGGCCGCAGGTCCGAAATGCCCTCAACCCCCAGACGATCGCCGAACTGGTCGACGCGCTGGAGGCCTTTGATCGCGACGACGCGATTCGCTGCATGATCTTGACCGGCGACGACCGGGCCTTCGCGGCCGGCGCCGACATCACCCAGATGGTGGAGGCCAGTGCCGTCGACGTCCTGAGCGACGACAACTTCGCGCACTGGACCCGCTTTCGGGCGATCCACAAACCGGTGATCGCCGCCGTCAGCGGCTACGCGCTCGGCGGCGGTTGCGAGCTGGCGCTGATGTGCGACCTGGTGGTGGCGTCAGAGACGGCCCAGTTCGGCCAACCGGAGGTCAAGATCGGGATCATTCCTGGCGCCGGCGGCACCCAGCGGTGGGCAAGCTCGGCCGGAAAAGTCCGCGCCATGGAGGCGGTCTTGACCGGCGAACCGGTGACCGCGGCGGACGCGGAACGGCTCGGCCTCGTCAACCGCGTGGTCCCCGCCGGAGCGTGCATGGACGAAGCGGTTCGACTGGCGAAGGTGATCGCACAGCGCCCGCCGCTGGCGGTCCGCCTCGGAAAGGAAGCCGTCAATCATGCGATGGAGGTGGGACTCACGCCCGGCCTCGAGTTCGAGCGCAAGCTCTTCTACCTTCTCTTCGCCTCCGATGACAAGCGCGAGGGGATGCGTGCCTTCCTCGAGAAGCGCCCGGGTCGGTTCACCGGACGATGAGCGAGGTCATCCTCAGCGCCCTTGACGCCGGCGTCCTGACGCTCACGCTCAACCGGCCCGCGGCGCTCAACGCTCTCAATCGCGACATGACGCACGCGCTCCGCGACAGCATGGAGGCGGCAGCCCGCGATCGAGGGGTGGGGGCGGTGATCATCACCGGGGCCGGCCGCGCCTTTTGCGCCGGCGCCGACCTCAAGGATGTGGTCGCGCGACGCGACGCCGGGGAGCGCGACCTCGGGGACGACCTGCGCACGAACTACACCCCGCTGATCCGAGCCATCCGGGCCTGTCCCAAGCCGGTGATCGCCGCGATCAACGGCACGGCGGCCGGCGCGGGCCTGAGCCTGGCGCTCGCCTGCGACCTCCGAATCGCGGCGGCGGGCACGTCGTTGATCGTGGTCTTTGTTCGAGTGGGTCTCGTCCCCGATGCCGGCAGCCTCTTCTTCCTCACGCGCATGCTCGGCCTGAGCAAGGCGACCGAGCTGGCGATGTCAGGAGATCCGTTGGCGGTGGAGGAGGCGCACCGGCTCGGCCTGGTGGCGGCAGTCGTCCCGCCGGAGCAGTTGACGGCGGCGGCGATGGAACGCGCCCGGCGCCTTAGCGATGGACCGCGCCAGACCTATGCCCTGATCAAGCACGGCCTGGAACGCGCGCTCGACCTCGATCTCGAGCAGGCGATGGAGCTCGAGTCACAGCTGCAGTCGGTCGCCGCGGAGACGACCGATGCGAAGGAAGCGATCCAGGCGTTCCTGGAAAAACGAAAGCCGCAATTCGGCCGTGCTTGAGGTCGGTCCCCTAAAAAGAAAGAGCGGCGGTGTTACCCGCCGCTCTCACCTAAATCAACTAATGCCATGGGCACCACCTCCCAGTTCTTGGACGCTATTGTATCAATTTCCGGCGCGGACGCGGTCCTCGATCAGCTCGCGTGAGATGAAGATCTGCTTCGCTCCTGCGACCGAGCGAAGCTGGCGCAACAGGTCGGCGGTGGTGCGGTTGTGCGGTAAGCCAACATCGATCTCGAGGCGGTCCTCGGTTTCGTTGAGCTCGTGAATCCGGATCGACATCGGAAAGGCGCCGATCACGGCGAGCGCCGCCCGCACCCTCTCGATCTCACCCTCGGCTCGAGGAACCATCAGGCTGACCTGCGCCTCGTTGGGCCGCTTGAAGAAGCGTCGTTCGATCGGTTTCAGGACCATCAGCACGGACAGGATCAAGAGCGTGGTGAAACCAGCGATGAAGTATTGCGACGTCCCCGACGCCATTCCGATGGCAGCCACCGCCCAGATGGTGGCGGCGGTGGTCAGCCCGCGCACCAGGTCTTTACGAAGAAAGATCGTGCCGGCTCCGAGGAAGCCGATGCCCGTGACGATCTGCGCGGCCACCCGCGAAGGATCCGTGTTGGCGAAACCGTACGCCCCGACGATGGTGAAGAGGCATGAGCCGAGCGACACCATGGTCACCGTTCGTAGCCCAGCGGCCCGCTCCTGACGCTCGCGCTCGAGGCCAACAATGGCACCGAGGAGCAGCGCCACCAGCAGCCGCAGCATGAGATCGAGCGCGTTCGGCACGGCGCTATGGTACTGCCGCGCGACCGCCGCGAACGGAAGAGGTCTTAGGCGGCGCTAAAGAGCCTGTTGTCGTAGCCCTGGACGTCGGCGTCGGGAGACGGGCCGTGACGCTCGGTGAAGAGGGCCTCCTCGACCGCAAACAGGGCGTCCATCAGCTTCGAGATCCCGACCTTGACCTTGATGTTGGCAAGGTCTTCGGCGAGCGACTGCACCGGGCCCACCAGCCGCAGGATCTCCTCCAGCCGCGGCTCATACGACATCGGCACCCGCTTGAAGCCTTTGAGGTTGAGCTCCTCGAGTTCCTGCAGCAACCGGTCGATCAGCTGGACCGGGCGGCGAACTTGGTCCTGCCGCGCCTTCAGATCCTTGGACTGGCGCTCGGCATCGCGGATGTAGGCATTGGTCTGGGCAAGCAATCCTGTCATCGATGACCCCTCATTTCATAGCGGTGAAAATGCACGTCGATTTCGCAAACCGAATCCGCCCCGTGTTTATTCCCGGAATCCGGACCAACTTGGCGGGCCGTTCGGCAGGCGGCCGTAGACTTTCGGTGAGATGCCGCTGCTTCGCGTCGACCGCCTGGCCGTGTTGTACGGCGCGACCGAGGTGCTGCGCGATCTGAGCTTCCAGGTCGAGCCCCGGCAGCGGCTTGGGATCGTGGGCGCCAACGGCAGCGGAAAATCGAGCCTGCTCAAGGCGATTTCCGGGGAACTCATCCCGACCGCCGGCTCGCTGACGCTCGCGCCACGAGCCCGGACCGCCTACCTGGCGCAGGAGATCGAAGCCAGTCCGCACGAGAGTGTGTACGAGGACGCGCTACACAGCCGGCCCGACATCATGGGCCTTCGCAGCCGGCTGACCGAGCTGGAGGCTGGCATGGCAAAAGGCACCGGCGGCGAGCTGACCGCACTGGTCGAGAACTACGGCGACGTCCAGCACGAGTACGAGCGCCTGGACGGCTATGCCTACGACAACCGGGTCGCCGAGGTGCTGCACGGGGTTGGTCTCACCGAGGCCGACCAGGCGCTGCCTCCGAGCGCGCTCAGCGGCGGGCAACGGCGTCGCCTGGCGCTCGCCCGCCTGCTCCTCCAGGATGCCGACCTGCTCCTGCTCGATGAGCCGACCAACCACCTCGACCTCGAGGCGATCGAATGGCTGGAGGAATTCCTTCGGTTCTCCCGCGCGGGCATGCTGATCGTCTCCCACGACCGCCGCTTTCTCGAGCACACCGCCGACGACATCCTCGAGCTCCAGGGCGCATCGGGCGAGTGGTATCCGGGCAACTACCGCCAGTACCTGCGGCTGCGCCGCGAGCGCCGGGCCGTGCGCCAGAAGGAGTACGACGCCCAACAGGACTACATCGCCCGGACCGAGGAGTTCATCCGTCGTTACAAAGCCGGGCAAAGGGCCCGCGAGGCGCGCGGTCGGCAGACGAAGCTCGACCGTCTCGACCGGGTCGCGCCGCCCACGGACGATCAGCAGATCCGGATCCGGCTGCAGGCCTCGAGCACCAGCGACCTGATCTTTCAGAGCGACGGGCTCACGCTCTCATACCCATCCCCTACGGGCTCCGCCTGGCAGCTCACCATGCCCGCCTTCGCCATCAACGCCGGCGAACGGGTCGCCATCGTCGGGCCCAACGGCTCTGGCAAGACGAGCCTGCTCAAGGCGTTGCTTGGCGAGCTTCGCCCGCTCAAGGGCCGGGTGAAAACCGGGCCGCGGGTCACGATGCGCTATTACGACCAGCACCTGGCCGACCTCGACCCCAACAAGACGGTCCTGACCGAACTGCAGGACGCCTTCGGCCTGCCCGAGGAAACGCTGCGCACCTTCCTGGGCCGCTTGCTCTTCCGCGGCGACGACGCCTTCAAGCTGATCCGCTCGCTGAGCGGTGGCGAGAAGAGCCGCGTCGCGCTCGCGAAATTGATGCTCGACGATGCCGGGTTGCTACTCCTGGACGAGCCCACCAACCATCTCGACATCCCGGCCCAGGAAATGCTCGAGGAGGCGCTGCAGGACTTCGAGGGCACCATCGTCTTCGTCTCGCACGACCGCTACTTCATCGATGCCATCGCGACCCGGCTCTGGGTTGTCGACCAGGGTACGGTCACGACCCATCTCGGCAACTACACCGATCTGGAGCGGTCGCGCCAGCGGGCGGGCCGACTGGTGGTGGCCGGCGAGCCCGAGCCGGCGCCTCGCCGCGACCGCCGCCAACAGGCCGGGGCCGCAGGGGGAACGGTCGCTCCTGCCGCCGGCGTCGAGCAGCAGATCGGCGAGCTCGAGGCGGAGATCCGGCGGCTCGAGGAGCAGCTCGCCGACCATCAGACCTATGACGACCCGGCCCGAGTGACCCAGCTGGCCCAAGCCCACGAGAATGCCTCGCGGCGGCTGCGAGCCCTCTACCAGGAATGGGAGCACGCCGCCGGCGAATAGACCGGCGCCTGAGCGCGCCGGCCGCGCCCCTGGGCCCGGTGGCGAGCAACGGCCACCCGTGGCTCCTCCCCGCCGTGTCGATTGCGTACGCGCTCACGATCGCCGCCGGGTTGTTGGCGGTCGATCAGCTGGCGGAGTACATGCCCGGTGCCTGGGTGGACGTCCTGGGCGCGGCCCTGCTCGTGCTCTCCCTGATGACGATCGTGGTCTGGCTTCGCGCCGGCTGGCGGCGGCGGCGCGACCGATTGGGCCGCCGGGCCCTGCTCTGGGCGGGCGCCGCCATCGGGCCTGCGGTGCTGGCGGTGTTCGCCGTGCTGGTCCTGGTTCAGAACGCCCAGATCGCGTCCGAGATCAGCGGCGCCGATGTTCATCTCACCCGCCCGCTGATCGAATCCCTGTCCCGGCCACCCGGCACCAGGCTGCTCGACCAAAAGCCGGGCCTCGCCGATACCGAGAGCATCTCCGAGGACTTCAGCGCCCAGAACCTGAACAGCATCGTTCCCTTCTACGAGGCCGAGCTGAGCAAGAACGCCTGGGTAGAGGACAAGGCGTCGGCGACCACATCGATCGTCTGGTTCACCAAGGGCGCCTACCTTCTTTCCGTGGCGGTCGATCCGCCATCGAGCAGCTACACGCTGACGGTCGACCGCATCAACGCGAACCTCTTAGGGACACCCTCCCCAACGGTCAGCCCCACGCCCTGAACCCTATTGGGCAGGGCGCACAAAAAGGGGGGCCTCAACTCGTCGTTCCGGTCCGATGACGGGGCCGGCGGCCGCCCCTAGCATCGATAGAGTCGGATCACTGCGTTCAACGGAGGGAAACTCTTTATGGCGATTGATCAGGGCGTGCGCGCGAAAAAGGAAACCAAGGCGGATGCCCAATCCGTCATCGATCTCGCCCACAAGCAGGGGTTGAAGATCGTCGACCTCAAGTTCATCGACCTGATTGGGACCTGGCAGCACTTCTCGATTCCCGTCCAGGAGCTGTCCAAGGGCCTCTTCAGCGAGGGCATCGGCTTTGACGGCTCGAGCATTCGCGGCTTCCAGCACATCCACGAGAGCGACATGCTGCTGATCCCGGATCCATCGTCGGCGAGAGTCGACCCGGTTCTGAAAGTGCCGACGCTGACCATCAACTGCGACGTGATCGACCCGATCACGCGCGAGCCCTACTCGCGCGACCCGCGCTACGTTGGCAAGAAGGCGGAGGCCTTCCTGCTGTCGACCGGCATCGCCGACACCAGCTTCTTTGGCCCGGAATGTGAGTTCTACATCTTCAACAGCATGCGGTTTGACCAGAACCAGTTCTCCGGGATGTACGAGATCGATTCGGTCGAAGGCGTCTGGAACTCGGGCAAGAATTCCGAGCCGAACCAGGCTTACCGGCCGCGCTACAAGGAAGGCTATTTTCCGGTGCCGCCGACCGACAAGCTGCAGGACCTTCGCTCCCAGATCGTCCTCAAGCTGATCGAGGCGGGCGTCGACGTCGAGGTCCATCACCACGAGGTAGGGACGGCGGGCCAGACCGAGATCGACATGCGCTACGACACGCTGGTCAACATGGCCGACAAAGTGATGATGTACAAGTACGTCGTCAAAAACGTCTGTGCCCAGAACGGGTTCGTGGCCACCTTCATGCCCAAGCCCCTCTTCATGGACAACGGGTCAGGCATGCACACGCACCAGAGCCTCTGGAAGGATGGCTTGCCGCTGTTCTATGACAAGGCCGGTTACGCGGGCATCAGCGACATGTGCCGCTGGTACATCGGCGGCTTGCTCAAGCACGCGCCGTCGCTGCTCGCCTTCGCCGCACCGACCACCAACTCGTACCGCCGGCTGGTGCCGGGATACGAGGCGCCTATCAACCTGATCTATTCGAAGCGCAACCGCAGCGCCTGCGTGCGTATCCCGATGTATTTCGACAATCCCCACGCAAAGCGCCTCGAGTTCCGGACGCCCGACCCATCGTGCAACCCGTACCTGTCGTTTGCGGCGTGCTTGATGGCAGGCCTGGACGGCGTCATCAACAAGATCGAGCCCCCGAAGCCGATCGATGAGGACCTGTACGAACTCGAGCCCGAACTGAAGCGCCAGGTGAAGAGCACCCCGGGCTCGCTGGTCGAAGTGCTCGACGCGCTGGAGATCGACAACGACTACCTGACTCGCGGCGGCGTGTTCACCACCGATCTGATCGAAACTTGGATCGACTACAAGCGAGTGCGCGAGGTCGATCAGGTTGCCCTTCGGCCGCATCCCTGGGAGTTCTACCTCTACCACGACATCTAGTTCGCGGCGCTAAATCCGTTCGTCCGACCGTGAGGCGGTTGCCACTCGCCCTGGCAACCGCCTCTATCGACCATAAGAAGAGGAGCAACGTCATGGACCAACCAGCAGAGAGAGACAAGCCCTGGCGACCCGCTGACCACCCGCGTCCCGGCCCATCCTGGGGCGACGACGATCGCCCGCGGACGGCCGTGCCCACGGAGGCCCCCGACGGCGAAGACTGACGCGGCCGCCGGCCGTACCACGTCGCTCACCATCGAGCGCGCGCTGGAGCGGTTGTCCGAGCGTGGGATCCGCTTCCTCGATCTGCGTTTCGTCGACGTGCTGGGGACGGTCAAGAGCATCACCATCCCCGCGCAGCGTCTGCCGCACGCGGTCCGCAACGGCGAGTGGTTCGACGGCTCATCGGTCGAGGGATTCGCCCGGGTCTTCGAGAGCGACATGTTCCTGCGTCCCGACCTCGACACCCTGACCATCGGCGATCCCGATGGCGTCCTGGGGGCCCAGGTGATCTGTGATCTGTTGACCCCGGACGGCGAGCGGTTCGCCGGTGATCCGCGCGGCGTGCTGGCGCGGGCACTGGCGGAGGCTAACGCCCTCGGGTTCGATTACGCAGTCGCGACCGAACTCGAGTTCTTCCTGCTCAACACCGATGCCACCAGCGGCGGCGTTCGTCCTGGACGGCACGACCGGGCCAGCTACTTCGACCATCCAGTCGACGTCGCCAGCGATGTCCGCCAGGAGATCGTCAGCGCGCTCGACCACCTGGGCATCACGGTCGAGGCCAGCCATCACGAGGTCGCGGCAGGGCAGTACGAGCTCGACCTCGCCCTCAGCAATGCGCTGCGAAGCGCCGACCATCTCGTCACCCTGAAGCACGCGGTCAAGGCCGTGGCGCAGCGACGAGGCTTGCTGGCGACCTTCATGCCCAAGCCAATCTTCGGCGCGGCCGGCTCCGGGATGCATACCCACCAGGCCCTTACCGACCTCGGTAAGGAATCCAATGCGTTTTACGATCGCGCCGACCAGTACCAGCTCTCGCCGGTCGCCAAGCACTTCATCGCCGGCCAGTTGGCGCACGCGCGCGGGCTGTGCGCGCTGGTCGCACCGCTGGTCAATTCTTACAAGCGCTTCGTGCCCGGCTTCGAAGCCCCGGTCGCGATCACCTGGGCGCAGGTGAACCGCTCGGCATTGATTCGCGTGCCGCGGGCGGGAAGCGGCGACCGTGGCGCCATCCGGATCGAGTTTCGCGCCCCCGACCCCTCGTGCAATCCATACCTGGCGTTCGCCGCCATGCTGCACGCGGGTCTCTCGGGCATCCGTCAGAAGCTGCCCCTGCCGCCGCCGGTCGAAGAGAATCTGTACGCCTTCGACCCGGAAGCGCTCGCCCGTCACCAGGTCGGTCAGCTGCCCAGGTCGCTCGCCGAGGCGCTGCGCGACTTGCGCCAGGACGAGGTGATGCGCGATGCGCTGGGTGTCCACCTCCTGGAACGTTTTATCGAGGCGAAGGAGATGGAGTGGCAGAACTATGAGAAACAGGTCAGCGGCTGGGAGCTCGACGCCTACCTCGAAGCCTACTAGACAAATCTCCTTCCCCCGCTTGCGGGGGAAGGTCGGGATGGGGGCCCTGGCGCTTTCGGCGATTGCACTCGCAACGCTCTATGTGATCGAAGCGTTCACCGCGCCCAGCCCGGTGCTTCGCGTCGTGCTTCGCAGCGTCCCGGTCCTTCCGGTCGCGATCTGGACCCTTTGGTTCGACCAGTCGCGTCCGTTCGAACAACGACCGCCGGCCATCCGGCTAAGCGGACGTCTGGCCCTCCTCGCGCTGGTCATGGCCTTTGCCGTCGCCCTCCTCGGGTTCGGCCTCAACTGGCTCTATGATCCGAGTCGAGTGATTTGATTCGATGCCGAGGAATTCTTGTCCGAAGCGCTGAGCAGGCAGATTGTCGCGCTGGGGGGCGGTGGGTTCTCCGACGGGGGACCCCGGTCGAAACTCGACGATTACATCCTCGGCCTTACGAGCAAGCGGCGACCACGGGTCTGCTTCGTGCCAACGGCTGGCGGCGATGCTGACAGCTATGTCGCGATGTTCTATCGAGCCTTCAGTCCAAGGGATTGCGAGCCATCGGACCTCGCGCTCTTTCGTCGAACCGTGGTCGATCTCCGCGCCTTCCTGCTCGAGCAAGACGTGATCTACGTCGGCGGCGGCAATACCGCGAACATGCTCGCCCTCTGGCGAACCCACGGCGTCGATCGAATCCTTCGTGAGGCGTGGGATCAGGGCATTGTCCTCGCCGGGGTCAGCGCCGGAGCCATCTGCTGGTTTGAAGCTTCGGTGACGGATTCCTTCGGCCTCAACATGGCAGGGCTCCGCGATGGGCTCGGGCTGCTCTCCGGCAGCGCCTGCCCGCATTACAACTCTGAGGAGCGCCGCCGCCCGGTCTACCGTCAGCTGGTCGGCAGCGGCTTTCCACCGGGATATGCGATCGACGATCACGCGGGCCTGCACTTCGTCGGCGGTGAACTTGCCGAGGTGGTGAGCAGTCTTGAAGGGCGATCCGCCTATGAAGTCAGACTGGAAGGCGCGGCCGTCCGGGAGCGTCCGATCACCCCGAGGATCTTGACCTAGCAGGCTCGGCGAGGGTCGGGGATAATGGCGGGCAGGACGCGGGGGGCAGTTCACTGGAGGTATTTGTGATGTCGCACCACTTGAAGGATCTGACGATCGAGCTCGAGGAGAAGGCGGGCACCGTCGCCGCCGCCGCCGAAGCCCTGGGCAAGGCGGGCGTCAACATCGAAGGCATCTGTGGTTTCGTGGTCGGTGACAAAGGGGTTGGCCATGTGCTGGTCGCCGACGCAGGTAAGGCGCGCGAGGCGCTGCAGAGCGCGGGCGCCCGCGTGACCGGCGAGCAGGAGGTCCTCGTCCTGGACATCGAGGACAAACCCGGCGCGCTGGGCAAGGTGACCCGCAAGATCGCCGATGCCGGGGTCAGCCTGAACGCGGTCTACCTGGCCACGAAGACGCGCGTGGTCATCGGGGCCCGCGACCTGCAGAAGGCGCGCGCGGCCGTCGGCGAAGGCGCCGCCAGTCGTCAATAATCATCGCCCACCGCTGGTGGTCGCGCCAGCGCCCGGCAATCTTTAGATAGCGCGGGGAGAGGCCCTCGAGCCGGAAGCCCGCGCGCTTCACGAGGGCAATCGACGCTGCGTTCTCCGGCTGGATGTTGGCCTCGACTCTATGCAGTTTCATGGTGATGAAGGTGTACCGCAGCACCAGCTGCAGACCCTCCGTCATGTAGCCCTGCCCGGCATACGGCTGCAGGGCGTGGTAACCCAGGTAGGCGCTCTGAAACAACTGGCGAACGATTTGACTCAGGGTAAAGACGCCGGTGATCGCGCCATCCTCGATCCGGCAGACGAGGAAGCACTGCACGTTCGGCTGCCGGCACCGCACCATCCAATCGGCGAAGGTCTTCGCGTCGGTGGGCGGCGTCACCAAGCCGCGGTGGAGCGCGCGGCTGGCCGCGTTGCGCACAACGATCTCCGCCTGGTCACGGCTGGTGGGTTCGCGCAGGTAGACCCTTTCGCCGACCTCGAGGGCCTTTCCGAGGTCAGGCTTGAGCACGCCGAGCCCAGCCCCGTAGCACCGCCCTGATCGCCCAGCCGGCGAGCCAGTTGGCGGCGATGGCGGCACGATCGGGAAACCATGAGATGTAGACCGAGCGCTGGTTGCGTTCGACAGCTTGGGCGATACGCCGCGCGACCTTCTCGGCCGTCACCGGAGGGAACCGCTGATGGGCCTGGCGCCCGCGCGCACCCAGGCGGTTCTCGCCAAAATTCGAGCGCGTCGTCCCCGGGAACACATTCATCACTTTGATGCCGCGGTCCGCCTCCTCCATCCGCAGCGCATCGCCGATCGCGGTCAGCGCGAACTTGCTCGCCGAGTAGTAGCCGATCCGCGGGATCACGATCCGCCCCGCCATCGAGGAGATGTTGATGATCATCCCGTCGTGCTGCGCCCGCATGATCGGCACCACAGCGCGGATGGCCGCCGCCGCCGCCAGCACGTTCAGCGAAAAAACGGCTTCGACGTCGGCGCTCGAGGCATCGCCGATGGGCGCCGTCATCCCGATCCCGGCGTTGTTCACCAGGATGTCGATGCCGCCGAGTTCGCGGATCGTGTCCTGTGCAAGCTGTTCAACGGCGCCCGCGGCTGTCACGTCCGTCGGGATGACAACGGCCGAGCCGCCCTCGGCCTCGATCGATGCCGCCAGCCCTTCCAACGCCGGCCGGTTTCGCGATGCGAGCGCGAGCCGCGCGCCACGGCGACCGAACTCGAGCGCGATCGCTCGTCCAATGCCCTGCGAGGCGCCGGTAACGATGACCCGCGCGTTTTTCAGCTGCACCAGCTAATGCTGGCAGCCGCGACAGAAGTCGGTTGCCTCACCGCGGGCGGTCAGCTCGGAGATGCGGTGGCCACATCGTGGGCACTTCTCCTTTCCCTTGGTGTGGACCTTCATGAAGCTGCGGTCCTGCTTGTGCGGCTCATATTTCGGCTGGGCCTTGATCGACTCGATCGCCTCGCGCAGCACTTTTCCGGTCGCCGCGTGAAGACGCACCACCTCATCGGGCTTGAGCGTAGTGCGCTTGCGCAGCGGCAGCAGGCCTGCCTCGTGCAGGATCTCATCCGAGTAGGCGTTGCCGACACCCGCGATGAACGCCTGGTTGCGCAGCAGGTTCTTGAGCTCACCGGGGTGCCGCCGGATGCGCTGCGAGAACTCGGAGAGCGAGACCGTCAGCGCATCGGGACCAAGCTCCGCCCATCCGGGGATGGTGGGAAAGGCGCCGGGGACCACCCAGTAGACGCGGCCCATCTTTACGGTATCCATGAAGCGCAGCTCGTCTCCACCCTCGAGCGTGATTCGAAAGACGGTTGCCGCCGCGACTTTCTCCGACGCCGTCGTCCACTGCAGCCGCCCGCCCAGCATCGGGTTGATGACGAGGTGCTGCCCGCTGATGTCGAAAATGAGGAACTTGCCGCGGCGCCAGACCTGCTCGAAGGTCCCGCCGACCAGCTGGCGCGCGTACTCGTCCGGTGGCGTCCGCAGCAAGAAGCTCAGCTTGGGCGAGGTCCAGACCTGCGCGATCTTCCTCCCCTCGAGCCGTGAGCCGAGGTATTCGCGCAGGACTTCGAGTTCCGGGAGTTCAGGCACTGGCGGTCAGGCTACCGCATGAACGGCGTGTTGAAATGTTACTTGACAAGACGGGACGTCCAGTCTAGTCTCGTCGCAAGCACCGATGCCACCGTCCGGGACACGCAGGGAGCGGATCATGAACGAGGCAGCCCGGCTACTCTCCGGGGACCGCCAGTCGTCGATCGACGACATTGCCACCGCGGCGGGCGTCTCGCGAGCCACGTTCTACCGAGCCTTCCCTTCGCGCGCCGAGCTCTTGCAGGCACTCGAAGTCCAACCCGAGCCCGACACCAGGCAGCGCGTCCTCGATGCATCGATCCGCATGCTCCGCACCCAGACGCTCAAGGATCTCTCCATGGATGAGCTCGCTTCCGAGGCGGGCGTCTCGCGCGCGAATCTCTACCGCCTCTTCCCCGGCAAATCGGCGTTGTTCCGAGCCATCCTGATCGCCTACTCGCCGTTCGAGCCGGTGATGGCGGTCTTTGCCCGAGCCGGTGACCGCCCGCCCGAGGACGTCATCCCTGAGGTGGTGCTTACGGCGTACCGCACGGTCGCGGGACGCTCCGGCCTCGTTCGGACCCTGCTCCTCGAGGTCACGTCGATGACACCCGAGTTCAGCCAGGCCTTCGCCGAAACCGGTTTACGCGCCTTCGGCACCTTCGCCCAATATCTGGGCGGCCAGATGGCGGCGGGCCGCCTTCGACGGATGCATCCGATGCTCGCCGTGCAGAGCCTGGTCGGTGGCGTGATGTTTCACATGCTGGCAGAGCCGGTGATGAGCCAGGCGACGATCGACGTACCCGCGGGTGAAGAAGTCGCGATTCAGTTTGCCAATCTCTGGCTGCGCGGCATGCGCCCGGAGGTCGCTCGTGGCAACTGAGACCTACGCGGTCGACGTCGAGGGCGTCGTCAAACAATTCGGCAAACAGCGGGCGCTCGATGGCGTGACCCTGCGCGTCCGCCGGGGCGAAGTCTATGGCCTGCTCGGTCCGAACGGGGCGGGGAAGACGACGCTGATCCGCAGCCTGGTCGGGCTCGTGGCTCCCGAGGCCGGGACCGTGTTGGTCCTCGGTCATCGCATGCCTCAGCTCGAGGTACTGGCGCACGTCGGCTATATGACCCAACAAGCCGCCCTCTATCCCGACCTGTCCGCCGAGGAGAACGTGCACTTCTTTGGCGCGATCTATGGGCGCGTCGACGGGGTGCGCGACGCGCTGGAGTTCGTCGAGCTTTGGGACCGACGGAAATCGGTGGTGAGCACCCTGAGCGGCGGGATGCGGACGCGATGCTCGCTGGCGTGTGCTCTGGTCCACAAGCCGGATCTGCTGCTTCTGGACGAGCCCACCGTTGGCGTCGATCCGCAGCTGCGGGTTCAGCTCTGGGATCGCTTCCGCAAGATGGCCGCCGGCGGGACCTCCATCGTTGTCTCGAGCCATGTCATGGACGAGGCCGAGCGATGCGACCGGCTTGGGCTGATCCGCTTCGGCAAACTGCTGGCCGAAGGGACCGTCGCCGAGATCAAGGCACAGGCAGGGGTTGATCGGTTGGAGAATGCATTCCTCAAGCTCTCCGAGGCGCCGCCGGCATGAACCCGAGGCGCGTCCAGGCCATCACGCAACGCCTTCTGCACCAGTTCCGACGAGACCGTCGCACGCTCGCACTGCTGTTCGGCGCTCCCCTCGTCATCCTCGGACTTCTCGGATACCTGCTGCGCGGCGGAGGCGACGTGCCGAAGATGGGCGTGGTCAACCTCGACGGCGGCCCGCTGGGTAGCCTCATCGTCTCAACTCTCGAGGGCTCGACGACAGTCTCGGCGTCCAGCATGTCGCTGAGGGACGCCGAAACCAAACTCCGGTCGGGCGACATCGCCGGATACGTGCTGCTGCCGAATGACTTCACCGCGCAGGTGCAGCAACATCGCATCGTCGCCCCCGAAGTGCACCTCGAGGGAAGCCAGCCGGGGCTTTCGCAAAGCATCGTGCAGTCCCTGAGTCAATCGTTCGTCACGCTCGCCGGCCAGGCCGGCGGGGTTCAGTTCACACCCCGGATCACCTTTCTGTATGGCGGCCCGAGCTTCGACACCCTCGACTACTTCGGCGCCGCGTTTATCGGACTGGTGGTCTTCTTCCTGGTCTTCGTGATCACCGCGGTTGCCTTTCTCCGCGAGCGCGGCCAGGGGACGCTGGAGCGCTTGATGGCGAGCCCGTTGCGCCGGGCGGAGATCGTGCTCGGCTACATGCTGGGCTTTGCCGTGCTGGCGCTGGTGCAGTCCGCCGAGGTGCTCGCCTTCAGCCTCGTCGTGCTCCACGTGCATAACGTGGGCAACGTCGCCCTGATCTTCCTGCTCGAAGCCTTAATGGCGATCGCCGCCGTCAACCTCGGCATCTTCCTGAGCATGTTTGCCCGCACCGAGTTCCAGGCCGTGCAATTCATCCCGCTGGTGATCGTGCCCCAGATGCTGCTGGCCGGCATCATCTTCCCGGTGAGCACCGAGCCCGGGCCGCTCCAGTGGCTGTCCCACGTGTTGCCACTGACCTATGCCGTCGAAGGGCTGAGAAACATCATGATCAAGGGCGCGGACCTGAGCTGGTCATCATTGCAGCTCGACATCGGCGTCGTACTCGGCTTCTGCATCGTGGTGATCCTGGCCGGCGCCACGACGTTGCGTCGCCGCATCGCCTAGCTGAACTTCTTGTCCTGGTCCAGTCGGTAGAGCCGGATGGTGACGGCGAACAGCACGATGCTCCAGCCGACGAGCCACCCCAGTGCGACCAGGGTTGACTCATCGTTGAGGCCGATCGTTTTCCAGGCCAACTGCGCGTAGTGGTACGTGGGCAGCACCGAGCCGATGTGCTGGATGGTGCTCGGGAGTTGCTTGAGCGGCACGAAGATCCCGGACAGGAAGAGCATCGGCAGATACACCATGTTGGCGAGCGCGGGTGCCGCATTGGGGCTGGCCCCGTATCCGATCGCCATGCCCAACCCGATCATGGGGAATGACCCGAGCATCAACCGCCAGGTGAGGTCGAGCCAGGTTCCCGCGTCGAGGCGGACGCCGCCGATCACTGTGGCGACGACGCCGAGGAGGATCAGGCTCAGCAGCGCAAAGATTAGCGCGCCGATGACGTATGCCACTGTGGCCACAAAGGGGGGCAGCGGTGTCGCGCGTTGCAGGAGATCGAGCCTTCGACCCCGATCGTTCGCGAGGCCGATGCCGAAGTTGTACACCATCACGTTGCCCACTCCATAGGTGGCGTAGGACACGAGGATCAGCTTGGCCGTACTCACACCGGGCGCCGCTTGCAGACTGCCAAAGATGGCGTTGAACAGCAGGAAGAACATCACCGGGAGACCGAGCGACAGCACGGTGAAGGCCGGGTTGCGCAATCGTGCGACGAACTTGGCTCGCGTCTCCATCCACAGCATCCGCCCAATCGGAGCTACTGGCATCGCTTGTATCGTCGCGGTACTCATGGCGCCATCTTCTCCTCGGCTTCGTGAGTCAGCGCAATAAAGGCCTCTTCGAGGTCTGCGCCGACGACCTGTAGGTCGCTCATGTCCACGCCCCGGTGGAAGAGTTCCCGCAGCAAGGTCTCCGGGGCATTGCTAAGAAGACGGACTCGATGATTCTCGATCGTCACGTTTGAGACCGGAAGTCCCGCGAAGTCCGCTTCGGTGAGTGGCCTTGGCGTGGTAAAGCTGACCTGCTTGGCCACCACGCGCGACTTGATTTCCTGGGGGCTTGCGTCGGCAACCAGGACGCCCCGATCGATCACGATGATCCGTTCGGCCAGCTGGTCCGCCTCCTCCAGGTAGTGCGTGGTCAGCAGGATCGTCTTGCCTTGCTTGGAGAAGTCGCGAATACTCTGCAGGAAGAGCCGGCGCGACTCGACGTCCATCCCAACGGTCGGCTCGTCGAAGAAGATGACCTCCGGATCGCCGGCCACGGCAAGCGCGAAGTAAAGCCGCTGGCGCTGGCCGCCGGAGAGTTTGCCCGCCTGCTGCTTACTCTGCGGCTCGAGGCCTGCGAGCGCGATCGCCCGCTCCGGCGGCATGGGACGCGGGTAGTACGAGCCGAAGAGCTCGACGAGCTCGCGCACGGTGAGCGTGTCGGGGACACCCGATTCCTGCAGCATCACGCCGCAGCGGCTGCGCGCCCGGCGGTCCGTCGGCTCGAGCCCGAAGAGCCGCGCCTCTCCGGCGGTGGGTTTGCGCAGGCCGAGCAACACCGAGATGCAGGTGGTCTTGCCGGCGCCATTGGGACCCAGCATCGCCACCAGCTCCCCCTGGTTGATGACGAAGCTGATCCCGCGCACGGCTTCGACGGAGCCGAACCGCTTGTGAACCTGGTTGAGTTCGACGACCGGCTGGCCTGACGTTTGTCCACGCTAGCACAGGCCATGTCATCACCCTCGATAGACTCAGTGGATGAAGCCTTTGATCTCTGGCGCGCACGTAATCATCTACAGCCGGGACGCCGAGGCCGACCGCGCGTTTTTCAAGACGGTCCTGGGTCTCGACTCCGTCGATTCGGGCGGCGGCTGGCTCATCTTCGCCCTTCCTCCCTCGGAGCTCGCCTTCCATCCGACCGAGGAGAAGAGCCATCACGAGCTTTACCTGCTCTGCGACGACATCGAGGCAACCGCCAAGGAACTGGAACGAAAAGGGGTCCCGCTCAAGCGCCCATTCAATGAGGCGCGATGGGGACGCGTGACGGAGCTGACTCTGCCGGGGGGCGGACGGGTCGGACTCTATCAGCCGAAACATGCTCTCGCTCATCAGCGGTAATTACGCGAAGTCGGGAAGACGTCTTCCTCGGGAAGGGATGGAGCCGCTTCGACATGGTCGACGAGCACGCTAAGCACGCCGTCCTGCTTCTGCAGCCTCCCGTCCATGATCAGGATCGGTTCAAGGTTCGCGACCTGCCGGTAGCGCTGGTAGATCGGCGGCCGCAGGATGACATCGACGTGGCCGAACTCGTCGGCCAGCGTGAAGAACTTGAATTCCTTGCCGGTCGAGGGTGACTGGCGGGTGATGACCAGGCCGCCGACCCGCACCTTGGCGCCATCGCGGACACTCTCGCGGATCGTCTTCGAGTCGATGACGCGGAGCTGATTGAACTGCGGCCGGTAGAAATGGATCAGGTGATCCGTCGTCGAGAGCGAGAGCAGCCGGTAGTCGGTCGCCACCCGCTCGCGGTGCGTCATCGGCGCGAGGCTCACGGACTCCGATGGCTCGGCGAGCATGGGCGACCGCTGCCACTCGTCGGCGCGCTCGTTGAATCGCCAGACCGCTTCGCGGCGGTTCGGCTCGAGCGCATCGAAGGCGCCCGCCAGCACCAGGTTCTGAACCTGGGCCCTGGTAAGCCCGTTGCGGGACTGCGTGGTGAGGCGGATACGGCGGCAGAATCCTTCGAGTGAGGCGACAGGTCCCTTCAGCTGCGCTTCCTCGAGGACCTCGAGCGCCTTGTCGCCCACGCCGTGTACGTAGTTGAAGCCCAGCCGCAGCGCGCCGCTCTCCACGGTGCAGCGCACGTAGCTCTTGTTGATGTCGACCGGCAGGATCTTGACGCCATGGTGCTTGGCGTCCTCGACGAGCACGTGCGGGTGATAGAAGCCCATCGGCTGGTTGTTGAGCAACCCGGCATAGAGCGCAGGCGCATGATGGAGCTTGAGCCAGGCGGTCTCGTAGCAGGTGCGGGCGAAGGCGGCCGCGTGCGACTTGGTGAAGCCGAACTCGGCGAATGCGGATAGCTTGGTGAAAATCTCCTCCGCGGCCGCCTGTGGGATCTCGTTGGCCGCGCAGCCGCTGAGGAACCGCTCGCGGATCGCGGCCATCAGGTCATGCGAGCGATGGCTGCCCATCGCGCGGCGAAAGCGATCGGCCTCGCTGCTGCTGAACCCGGCGCAATCCATCGAGATCTTGAGGATCTGCTCCTGGTAGAGCACGACGCCGAGCGTTTCCTCGAGGATCGGCTTCAGGCGCGGGTGGATGTACATCACCGGCTCCTTGCCCTGCTTGCGCCGTAAGTAGGGATGCACCGCGTCGCCCTGGATCGGTCCGGGGCGGATGATCGCGACCTCGACGACGAGATCGTTGAACGTCTCCGGGCGCGAGCGCGGCAACGTTTGCATCTGCGCCCGGCTCTCGATCTGGAAGACGCCGATGGTGTCCGCCTCGGTGCACAGGTCGTAGACCTCCTGGTCCTTGAGGTCGAGCGCGTCGAGGTCGGGACGCTCGCCGGTGTCGGCCTCGATCAGGTCGAGCGCCTCGGCCACCACGGAGAGCATGCGCAGGCCGAGCATGTCCATCTTGATCAGGCCCAGCTCCTCGACGTCGTCCTTGTTGAACTGGACCACCATCCGGCCCGGCATGGTGGCACGTTCGACCGGCACGATGTCGATCAGCGGCTCGCCGGTGACCAGCATCCCGCCGACATGGATCGAGAGATGACGCGGGAAATCGAGGATCTGGGTGGCGAGGTCGAACAGTTGCTGCCAGGGCTTCGCGACGTTCGCCGTCGAATAGCCGGCCGCCTGCGCGATCGTCTCGGGGCTTTCGGGGTGCCAGGCCGAGGCCGACTTCGCGAGGTGATCGATCGTCTCCTCCTTGAAGCCGAGCACCTTCCCCACCTCCCGGATTGCCGAGCGCTGGCGGTAGGTGACGACGTTGCAGACCATGCCGGTGCGCTCCGGCCCATATTTGTCGTAGATGTACTGGATCACCTGCTCCCGGTGCGCGGTCGAGAAGTCGATGTCGATGTCGGGCGTGGTCGTCATCTCTTCGTGCAGGAAGCGCTCGAACAGCAGGTTGTGCTCGATCGGATCGACCCGGGTGATGCCGAGCAGGTAGGCGACGATGCTGTCCGCCGCCGAGCCGCGCCCCTGCCCCGGGATGCCGCGGGACTTCGCGAATCGCATCAGGTCCCAGTTGATGAGGAAGAACTCGGAAAACCCGGTCTTGTTGATGACGTCGAGCTCCTTCTGCAGCCGGGCCGCCACTTCGGAGGTGACCGGACGATATTTCTCGCGCACCGCGTCGTGGCACAGCTTGTAAAGGAAGGAGTAGGGCGTCTCCCCCGCCGGCACCGGAAAGCCGGGAAAGCGCGCGCTCACCAGGTCGAAGCTGAAGTGGCAACGCTGCCCGATCTCCGCGGCGTGCGCCATGCCCTCATCGAGCACCTGTCGCGGGTAGCGGCCGAAGACCTGGCGAATCTCGGCGCCTGACTTGAGATAGTGCTCGGCGTTGGGATGCAGGTAGCGCTGCGCCTCATCGAGCGTGGTGCGATGGCGGATCGCGGTGAGGACATCATGGAGCTTATGGCGATCGGGCGTTGCATAGAAGACCTCGTTGGTGATGAC
>DATNMH010000065.1:0-6711 GCA_035602395.1 Candidatus Acidiferrum sp. | reverse complement strand
GCTAGAGATCGAGCTCTTTGGCGATGATCTCGCGCATGATTTCGTTGGTCCCCGCGCCGATGGGACCGAGGCGCGCGTCGCGCCAGGCGCGCTGGATCGGGTATTCCATCATGTAGCCGTAGCCGCCGTGGATCTGTAGGGCTCGGTCGGCGACTTTGACGTCGGCTTCGGTAGCGGCAATCTTCGCCATCGAGACTTCTTTGGTGCATGGCAGCTTCTGCGAATGCAGCCAGAGCGCGTAGTAAGTAAGCTGACGCGCCTGCTCGATTTGGAGCGCCATGTCTGCGATTTCGTGCCGGATCACCTGCATCGAGGTCAGCGTTTTGCCGAACTGGGTGCGGTTCGCCGCGTATTCGACGGCGAGCTCCAGGCTCCGTTGCGCTGACGCCACCGCGCCAATCGCGATCCACAGGCGTTCCCACTGAAAGTTCCCGACCGCAAGGTAGAACCCGTTGTTCTCCTCGCCCAGCCGGTTTTCGACCGGTACCTGGCAGTCCTGGAAGACGAGCTCTGCCGTATCCGATGCCCGCCAGCCCAGTTTGTCGAGCTTGCGGCCAACGCTGTAGCCGCGCGTTCCGCTCTCCACGACCAACACCGAAAGCCCTTGGTGGCCCCCTTCCGGCCTGGTCCTCACCAGGATGACGACCACGTCCGCATTGACGCCGTTGGTGATGAACATCTTGGTCCCGTTGACGATGTAGGTATCGCCGTCCCGGCGCGCGATGGTCTGCACGTGGGCGATGTCCGAGCCGCCCGACGGCTCGGTGACGCCGAGGGCGACGATCTTCTCGCCCTTGATTGCAGGAGCCAGCCAGCGCTGCCGCTGTGCGTCGCTGCCGTTGTTGTCGATCGGTGGCGTGGCAATCGCAATATGGGCGCCGATCCCCGCCGCCACGCCTCCCGACCCACAGCGCGCGAGCTCTTCGAAGAGGATCGCCTCGTAGATCAGGCCGGCGTTGGTGCCGCCGTATTGCTCCGGATACTTCAGACCCAGCAGATCGAGCGCTCCAAAGCGCTGAAAGAGTTCTCGGGGAAACTGCTGCGCTTCCTCCCACTCATCGACATGAGGGCGAACCTCCTTGTCGATGAAGCGGCGGACGGTAGCGCGAAACTCTTCGTGCTCGGGCCCAAAGAGGTGCGAGCGCGGCACGGTTACGTTTGCCAGTAGTTGATGAACTCCGGATAGTCGGACGCGGTCGCCGTGGCCAGCGCTTCCGGTAGTCGCACGAACATGCCACGGGCGTCCGCTAGCACCGTCCCGTCAAGCAACTCCACCGCGCCGATCGCGTCGATGGCGCCGTCACGTTCGCGCGCGATCTCGCCCCAGACCCGCAATTTTTGATCCAGCGGCGCCGGCCGCCGGTAGCGGATGTCGAGTTTGCCCGTCATCAACCATTCGCGCCGCAAGGCGCCGGTGCGTCCCATCGTCTCGTCGAGCATGGTCGCAAGGATTCCGCCGTGGAGCACGCCGGGAAACCCCTGGTAGCGTTCCAAGGGCTGGTACTCAGCGACGATGCGATTCCCTTCACGATGGAAGGTCAGTTGGAGTCCGTGCTCGTTGTGATGGCCGCAGGCGAAGCAGCGCTGGTATGTTGTTTCATCATTGAGTTTGTCGGGGTCTTGCACGGCCGCCGACCAGTTTATCAGCCGTTCTGGAGGGAGCCCGATCTTGGACCGACGCTCTGAGGCGCTCGCGCAACTGCTCGAAGCCGCACTCTCGGAGCAGTTTGCGTTGCCCGCCAATCAGTTGATCCAGGCGATGCCGATCCCGGTCGCCGTCGTCCAAGCGACGGAGCTGCGGGCGCTGGCGGTGAACGAGTCGATGGCCCAGTTTTTGCACCGTGCCGATGCGGCGGGTCTCACGATTTCGGCCATCCTGCCGCCAGCCCATCCCCTCTCTGACCCCCGGCCCTATCGGGCGGTGGCCACCAGTGGAGCAGCGGTCGCCAGCACCATCGTGGTCGACGGCCAGACCTGGGAATGGTTCATCCAGCCGCTCAAGGGTGAATCGTCGATCGAGTACCTCCTCACGGGGCTGGTCGCACAGCCGGCCGCCCCGCTCGAGACCGATGTGGCGCGCCTGCGCGAAACCAATGCCGCCAAGACCGAGTTCCTCAACCTCGCGGCGCACGAACTGCGAACCCCGCTGAGCGTGATCCTCGGGTACTCGTCGATGCTCGCCCAGGGCGGACTCAGTCCCGAGCACCAGAAGCTGGCCGGATCACGGATTTTCGAGAAGACCCGGCAGCTCAGCCGCCTGATCATGGACATGAGCCTGGTCGGCCGTTTCGACGAGCTGGGTCCATCGATCGCGACCGAGCCCCTCGACCTGGTCAAGCTCCTCGAGCCCATCATCAAAGACCAGCAGCGACGTTTCCCAGACCTGGCGATCGACAGCCGCCTGAACGTCCTGGCGGCCCCGGTTCGAGGCAACCCGTACTGGCTACACCTCGCGATCCGGGAGCTTCTGGACAATGCCATCCGCTTCCGCCCCGGCCCGACCGGCCGGATCGACGTCACGCTGATGGAGGCCGATCGTCACTGGAGCATCGGCGTCCAGGACGACGGCTTCGGGGTCGACCCACAAGCGCAGGGACAACTGTTCAAGCGGTTCGCCCGCATCGAAACCGAGGAAAACCGTCACCTGGTCGGCATGGGCATCGGCCTTTACCTGGTCCAGGAGGTCGCCCGGGCCCATCGCGGCCGGGTGCTCGTGGACAGCCGCCAGGGCGTCGGCAGCGAATTCCGCTTCGAATTGCCCAGAATGTGATACCGAAAGTGCGCTGAGATCGGCAAATCCAGCGGTATGATGTAGACGTCTCGAGGACACCCCCCATGCTGAACGTCCTACTGCTTGTGGCCTTCGGCTATTTACTCGGCTCTGTCCCGTCTGGCTGGCTGGTGATGAAGGTTTACCGGAACCAGGACCTGCGGAAGTTGGGCAGTGGCAACATTGGCGCGGCCAACGTGTTCCGGGCCGGGGGTGCCGGGGCCTTCGCCCTTACCCTCATCGCCGACGGCCTCAAGGGGTTCATCCCGGTCATGCTCGGTATTGCGCTCGGCCTCGGGGGCAATGAGCTCGCCCTGGCGGCGATCGGATTGGCCGCCGTCGCGGGCCACACCTGGCCGCTTTACCTGCGCTTTCACGGCGGCAAGGGTGTCGCCACCTCCGGCGGCGTGCTGTTGGCGCTGGCACCCGTCGCGATCGTGCTGGCGGGCCTGACCTGGTTCCTGGTCATCCGCATGTCAAAGGTGGCATCGGTCGCCTCGTTGAGCGCGGTCGCGGTGGGCTTCGTCAGTCTCATCGTCCTCCACCTCATCGGCTGGCAGGCCTGGCGCCCGGTGGGCTGGTCTGTCGTCGTGCTCGGAGTCGCACTGGCGGCGTTGATCCTCTTCCGGCACCGGATCAACATCGAGCGGCTCGCCACGGGTAGAGAACTCAAGATCACGCCAAACTGATGCCGGAACGACCCCCGACCCCGCCGCCCCTGCGGTTCCTATTCTTCGGCGCGGGTGCGGTTGGCTCGCTGCTCGGCGCGCGACTGGCCCAGGCCGGGAGCGAGGTCACCCTCGTCGGACGCCAGCCGCATGTCGAGGCCGTCACCCGTGACGGCGTCCGGATGGTAACGGCGGGAAAGGTCAGTAACCAATCGGTGCGGGCGGCGCGACCAACCATTGCCGAGGCCGTGGGTCCTTTCGATTACGTCTTCCTCACCGTTAAGGGCTACGACACGCTGGACGCGATCGAGCAACTGCAGCCGGTGCTACGTCCCGGCACCATCCTCGGCAGTTTTCAAAACGGTGTGGGCAACGAAGAAGCGATCGCGGCCGCGCTGCCCGAGCAGGCGCTGCTGGCCGGCAGCCTGATGGTGCCGGTCAGCCTCGACGAGCCCGGTACCATTCAGCTGCATTCGCGTCGAGGCGGGGTGGGGCTCGCGCCGGTTTCGCCAGAGGTCAACGTCGCGCCGCTGGTGCGCAAGCTGGGGGCTGCTGGCTTCAAGGCGCGTCGCTACACAGACTTTCGGGCGATGAAATGGTCGAAGCTCCTCTTCAACATCCTCGGCAATGCGCAGAGCGCGATTCTGGATTTGCCGCCGAGCCACGTCTTCGCCGACAGCGAGCTCTTCCGCTACGAACGGGCGGCGTTCCGCGAGGCCGTGGCGGTGATGGACCGGATGCACCTCAAGGTGGTCGCCCTCCCCGGCCTGCCTGCGCCCATCCTTCGGCGGGCGATGGGTCTTCCACCGCTGCTCGCCCAGATGTTGCTCGAGCCGCGGCTCGGCGGCGCGCGTGGCAACAAGATGCCCTCGCTCTGGTGGGACCTGAGTCGCGGCAAGTCGAGGACCGAGGCCGCCTTCCTGAATGGGGCCGTCGTTGACGCCGGGGGCCGCGTCGACGTGCCGACGCCGGTCAACTCCGTCCTGTGGGCGATCCTCGAGAAATCCACCAAGGTCCCCGCGGAGTGGGAACGCTACCGCCGCCAGCCCGACCGGCTGAAGGCTTTGCTTCGGACGGCGGTCCGGCTTTAGCCTTCAGCCGCTGTTGTTGTCCTGCTAGATCAGACCCTGGCCCCTGCCGGCGCCTGGGCTGGCCGCTTCGTCACCTGATAAAGCACGAGGTAGACCACGGTCGCCACGATCGCGCCCGCGAAGAAACTGAGGTCGCCGAACTGCGGGTAGTTCTTCGGAACAATGCCGAGTGGGATAGGATCGCCCTGGTCCCAGAATGGGATGGTGGCGACAATACCCAACAACATGGCAACGAACCCCTTCCAGTTCGCCCAACCCGTGTCGTAGAACGTCCGCTCCGGATACTGGCCGCGATGCAAGACGAAGTCGGTGATGATCACCGCCAGCCATGGCGTGATCCAGTAGGTGATCAGGAGCAGGAAGTTCTCGTACTTGGTTCCCGGTCCAACGTTGGCCTGCAAGAGGAGCCCGATGACGAGGCCAATCGCCCCGAAGACCAGGGCAGATAGCGCACGACGCTTCTCAATCGGCAGCTTGATGCCGAGGGTCAGGAATGCCATCGAGCCGGAGTAAATATTCAGGACGTTGGCGGCGACGGCACCAATCGCGATTCCGAGCAGGACCAGGATCTGGAGCCAGGTGGGAAGCGGGTTGGTGAATTGCTCGGTGGGGTTGGCGCCCAATTTCGAGATGGTCGCGGCGGCGGCGCCGGCGATCTCCAGCACCGCGCAGGAGACGAAGACACCGAGTCCGGCGGCGAGGCCGACCCTCAGCGGGCTGGAGTTGCGCGGCAGGTAGCGGCTGTAGTCCGAGGCGAACGGATTCCAGCCGATCGCGTAGCCGAAGGAGATGAAGACTGCCAGGATGAAGGCCCCCGAGGGACCACCAAAGGCGACCGGCGCGCTGGCATTGAACCCAACGCCGGGGTGCGACTGGGCCAGGACGACGATGGTCGCCAGCCCGAACACGATCGTCAGGTAAGGGAAGATGATCCGCTCGAACGAGTGGATCAAGTTGTGGCCAATGAAGGCGACGATGACCTGGGCCACGACGACGATGACGAACGCGACCCGGAAATCGAGCACCGCGCTTTTGTTGCTAAGTACCGACGTCAGGGTGACCAGGGCAAACGTGCCACTGACGCTGTTGACGATGAACCAGCCGAAGCTCGCCGTCAGCCAGCTCAGTCCGGCCGGGAGGAAGTTCCCAAAGAAGCCGAAGGCCGCGCGCCCTTCGACCATCTGCGGTACGCCGAAACGCGGGCCCATCGCCGAGAGGATGGCGTGGGTGATGGAGCCGAGGAGACTCCCCAAAATGACACCGAGGACGGTCGGCCAGAATCCGCCGCCGAAGACGGCGATCGGAAGAACGCCAACGAACACGGTCGCGAACTCCATATTCGGCGACATCCACGTCCAGAACAGCTGAATCGGACTGCCGTGCCGCTCACGGTCCGCGATGTACTCGACGCCTCCCGGCTCGACGGCGGTGACCTTCGAGCCATATTCCCCCTCGCGAACGGGCACCTGCGCGTCGATGTCAGTGGTTGTGGCCACAGTCTCTCCCCATTCCCCTAGGTCCGGTTGCCAGCGACGACCGAATTCTAAGGTGTCGGTAACTCGGTGTCCAGTGTGGATCGTCCTAGACTTCCAGCGTGTTCGATCTCCTGATCACCAACGCACGCCTCCCCCGGTCCGAAACACCGGTGAGCCTGGCGATCGAGGGTGGCCGGATCGTTCCAGCACCGACCGGCGCGGAGCCAGCCGCCGCCCGCCAGGTGATCGACGCGCGCGGCAACCTGCTCACTCCGGCCCTGGTCGAGCCGCACATCCACCTCGACGCCGTGCTCACCGTGGGGCAGCCGCGCCAGAACCTTAGCGGTTCGCTATTCGAAGGCATCGCGATCTGGGGCGAGCGTGTCAAGGATCTCACGGTCGATGACGTCAAGCGTCGCGTGTCGCAGGTGTTGCGCTGGCAGGTCGCCAACGGCGTCCTGTTCGTCCGCAGTCACGTCGATGTCTGCGATCCGAAGCTAACGGCGCTGCGGGCGCTCGTGGAGCTGAAGCAGGAATTCGCAGATCAAATCACCCTCCAACTGGTCGCCTTTCCGCAGCAAGGCATCCAGTCCTTTCCCGATGGCGAGCGCCTGATGCGACAGGCAGTGGAACTCGGCGCCGACGTTGTCGGCGGGATCCCGCACTTCGAGCTGACCCGCGAGTATGGCGAGCAGTCAGTGAAATTT
>DATNMH010000064.1:0-25174 GCA_035602395.1 Candidatus Acidiferrum sp. | reverse complement strand
GAGCGGTCTCCCGGAGGCGCACAACTGGCACTCCGACGGTAGCCAGGTGCGCAGCGGTAGATCGGTGAGGCGTTCAAGAGGCAGACCCCGGGCCGCGGCGAACTCCGGTCCCGCCGGCCCCATGACGATCAGGGCGCCGATCACGACCATGGTGGCCTGGCAGGTCTCGAGGTCGGCAATGGTCGCACCGACGGCGGAGCCCATGCTGATCGCGTCGTCGACGATCGCAACCCGCTTACCGCGGAGCGCGGCCCGGAGCGCGAGCGGGATCCAGTAGTCGACCGGGAACAGCCCAGCTCGCTGACGAACGATCCGCTCCGCGAAGACGAACTCCACCCCGAGCTCGAGCGCGATCAACTCGGCGAGAAACGCCCCGCCACTGAGCGGGCCGCACACGATGTCGACCCCATGGCTGGCGACGCGCCCGGCGAGCTCGGCGACGTATGGCCGCAGCACTGCTGGTCGCGCAAACAGCTGATCAAGCTCCAGCCAGCGGTCGGTGTGATGACCTGACTCCAGCCGAAAGTGTCCGGTCCTGGATCCAACCAGCGTGAGAAGGTCGGGCAATGGCTCGGTCCGCGTAGATGGGAGCCTACGCCTGAACGAAGTAGGAGCGGCAGGCCAGGTCGATCAGATCCGGGTCAAGCCGCGACGGCCGCCCAAGGAAGTACGCGACCTCGTCGAGCTGGTTGAGGATGTCGCGCGGCTGGCAACCGCGGTAGGGTCGCTTGAAGGGCTTGTAATAGCGGTCCAGGACGTAGTTGTAGCCGGTCTCGTTGAAGACGATCTCGAACTCTTTGCACGCCCGCTCGAAGATCTGGCGAAATTCGACCGGTGTCGGGTCGGGCACATGGATCTTGTAGCGGACGCGCCGCAGGAACGCCTCGTCGACCAGCGAGCCGGGCTCGAGGTTGGTGCTGAAGACGACCATCGCCTCGAAGGGCGCGCCAACCGCCATTCCCGCGCCGGCCAGCGTCAGGTAATCGATGCGGCGCTCGAGGGCGACGATCAGGCGGTTCAAGAGAGCCCGGGGCGAGGAGTCCTGGCGGCCGAAGTCATCGAGCAGGAAGATGCCGCCATTGGCCTTGAGGTGGATCGGTGCCTCGTAGTAGCGCATCAACGGATCGAACGACGGCGACAGCTGCGCCGTCGTCAGCTCGCCGCCGGCCTTGACGAACGGCCGCTTGACACAGACCCACCGGCTGTCGAAGTTCATCGGCAGCTGCCGCTGCACCCGTTGATGATGGAGCGGATCGTAGAGCCGCATCACCTGGCCCTCGATGTCGATCGCATAGGGGATGTAGATCGGCTCGCCCAGCAGCTCGGCGCAGGCCTCGGCAATCGTCGTCTTGCCATTTCCCGGCGCCCCGTACAGAAAGAGGGGCGCGCGGGCGTTGACGGGTGGCCCGAGCTGCACCAGCAGGTCGGGGCTCAACGTCAGGTGCTGGAGGGCGCGGGTCAACCAGGCCGCCGTGACGTCTGCCTGGCTCACCTGGGCGCGCACCGACTCCTCGTACTGCGCAAACGGCACCGGCGCCGGACCGATGTAGTGGTCGCGGGCCAGGACGTCGCGAGCCCGCAGGCGACCGGGATCGCTGACCAGGTAACCGAGCGACTCCCCGAAGTCGTGGCTCATTGCCGGACCCGCCATCCGGCCGATGGTCTGGACCCAGCCCTGTTCGACCAGGCTCTGGATGGCCGGGGTCACGGTCTGGTAGGGCAGGCAGGTCGCCGCCGCCCAGTCCTTGGCCGACAGGGGTGACTTGAAGTAGATGTGCTTCAGGAGGAGGTCGGCCAGGCGCGCCACTGGCAGTCCAGAATCCTCGATCCGGGCCGGCGCGATAGGCACGAACTCCGGGCTGGTCGCTTGCGGCGGCGGCTGAATGGCCATAGGCAGGAGATCCGCCGAGGCGGCTCTCCAGAGCAACCTGCCGTCGACGGAGTTTCTTGCTAGCCCGAACTCAGGCTTCGAGCGCGTGGCGCTCCCCGAAATAGCGTTCGACGCTCAGGCCGTGGCGCTCCAGCTCGGCCCGGGCCAGCGGCTCGAACCGGTGGAGGTACCAGTCCTCGGCGGGGTTTCTCGAGTACTCGAGCAGGCGGTTGTAGGGCATGGTGTAAATGGCACGGCCGGCCAGGATTTCCAGCATCTGAGGCTCGAGTCCCGGACGCGCGAGCGCCCGGCGGAGCGTGACGTGCACGCCGCGCATGTCATAGATCAGCCGCACCCGGCGCGGCACATAGATCCACAGGCCAAAGAACAGCGGGATGGCGGCCACCATGATCCCGAGGATCAGCGCCAGCAGGTGGACGCCGTGGGAGCCCGCCTGGCCGGCGGAGATCAGCGAGTCGCCGGAGTGGATCTTGAGCGCCGCCGCGGTTTTGTGCAGAAAGTCGGACAGGTAGGGAACGCCGTTTGGAATTCCCTGGTCGAACGACTGGATCCAGCTGTCGAAGGTCTTGCCGGCGTTGATCACCCCCTGGGCGAGCGCGTCGAGCTGGAGGACGAGGTTGTTCACCCAGAGCCCAGCCTTCACGCAGAGGTAGATCCAGGCGAGAATCAGCAGGTCGGCAAGCATCCAGGCGAAGCGGCGACCGTATAGGTCGGGGTACAGGCGCATGGTTCACCCCTTGAGGTATGGAACTAGAACGGCAAATTAGGGCTAGCCTAGCGCGGTTCGACTAGAGGGTTTCGAGGTACTCGATAACCTGCCGAGTCAGTTGGGTCGGCGTGGAGGCACCGGAGGTGACGCCAACGCGTTGCTTTCCCTGCAGCCACTCCGGCTTGATGTCCTTCGCCGTATCCACCAGGTACGCGGGCTTATGCGCCAGCTCCTTGACCACCTGCACCAGCCGCTTGGAGTTCGAGCTGCGCTCGCTGCCCACGACGATCACGACGTCGCAGTCCTTGGCCGCCTCGACGGCTGCCTCCTGGCGGTCCTGCGTCGCGCGACAGATCTCGTTGTAGGCCTCCGCCTGCGGGTACTTCTCGCGTACCCGCTTGATCATGGCAGCTGTGTCCCAGATGCTCAACGTGGTCTGGCAGGTGACCGCGATCTTGTCGTTCTTGATGTCGAGCGCATCGACGTCCTCCGGGTCCTGCACCAGGTGGACTTTCCCCGGTGCTTCGCCGATGACGCCCTCCGGCTCCGGATGTCCCCGGCGGCCGATGTACACGACGTCGTAGCCGCGCTCGGCCAGGTCTTTCACGAGATCGTGAGTGACGACGACGTCGGAGCAGGTGGCGTCGACCAGGTTCAGGCCGCGCGCGGCCGCCTTGTCCTTGACCGCCGGCGAGACGCCGTGCGCGGTGAAGATCACGGTTCCGCCGTCGATCTGGTCCAGGCCGTCGAGCCGGTTGTCGCTGTCGACCAGCTCGATACCGCTTTCCTGCAGCTCGTCGGTGACATGGGTGTTGTGGACGAGGTAGCCGAGCATCCGGATCTTCTCGCCCGGATGCGCCTTCGCGGTCTGCTTGGCGGCGCGGATCGCTTCGACGACGCCGTGGCAATAGCCGCGCGGCGTGATCTTCAGCACGTCCATCGATTCGAGTCTACCCGCGGGTCGGACGCACCAAGCTCTCGATCTGTGACGAGCGCGTGACGCGGCGGGTGGGTCAGGTTTGCCGGATCGGCCTGGGCACCGGCGGGGGCCGCTCGGGGGTCGGCGGCGGAGGTGGCGGTTTCGTCCCGGGGACGGGCTCAGGTGCCGGCGGGGGTTCCCTAACCAATATTGATCGGGCCGCTCGACACGTTGAGGATCTTGAGAAACGCCAGGATGCTGACCGCGGCCAACACCATGATGAAACCGCCCACGACATATGACGCGATCCGATGCCGGGTGAAGACGGCAAGCCCCACCAGGAGAAGGATGATTGCGACCAGGATGTTCGAGAAGTTCACGACGGCTTTCATTGCATCGCCTCCTTTATTGCTGAGCTTCACGCCTCGGACAGTGCGCGGTCAAGGTCTGAGATCAGATCGGCGACGTCCTCGATACCCACGGAGATCCGGACCAGCCCGTCCGCGACCCCGTGTGCTCGGCGCGTTTCAGCCGGGATCGAGGCGTGCGTCATGGCCGCCGGCAGCTCGATCAACGACTCGACGCCGCCCAGGCTCTCCGCCAGCGTGAACAGGTGGGTCCGCTCGACGACACGGCGGGCCGGGTCCAACCCGCCCTTGACCTCGAAGGAGATCATGCCGCCGAAGCCCGACATCTGGCGCTGCGCCAGCTCCCGTTGCGGATTGTTTGTCAGGCCCGGATAGAAGACCCGCGCCACCTTCGGATGGTCGTGCAAGAAAGCCGCCACCAGCCGCGCGTTCCGATCGTGCTCGCGCATCCGGACGGCGAGCGTCTTGAGGCCCCGCAGCACGAGCCAGGCATCCATCGGTCCGGGGACACCCCCGACGGCGTTTTGCAGGAAGGCGAGGCGCTCGAACAGATCTTCCCGGTCCACGACGAGCGCCCCGCCAATCACGTCGCTGTGCCCCCCGAGGTACTTGGTGGCGCTGTGCGTCACGATGTCCGCGCCCAGCGAGAGTGGACGCTGGAAGTAGGGGCTCATGAAGGTGTTGTCGACAACGACCAGGGCCTGCTGCGCGTGCGCCAACTTGCTGATGGCCGCGATGTCGACCAGCTTGAGGAGCGGGTTAGTCGGCGATTCGATCCATACGAGCCGGGTGCGGTCCGTGATGGCCGCTTCGACCGCCTTCGGATCGGAGCCATCGACGAAGGAGAAGCTCAGCCCCATCGGCTCCAGGACACGACGAAAGATTCGGTAGGTGCCGCCGTAGAGGTCGTCCATCGCGATCGTGTGATCACCCGGCTTGAGCAACTGCATGACCGTGGACTCGGCGGCCATGCCCGAGGCAAACGCCAGGCCGTGCCGGCCGCCCTCGAGAGCCGCGATGCATTGTTCGAGCGCGGCGCGGGTCGGGTTCCCGGTCCGTGCGTACTCGTAGCCGCGATGTTTGCCGACGGCGTCCTGGGCGAAGGTCGAGGTCTGGTAGATCGGCACCACGACGGCGCCCGTGGTCGGGTCCGGTTTCTGACCGGCATGGATCGCCCGGGTCGAGAACCCCGGCGTGCCTTCGGCGCTCATCGGGAGGCGCGCGTGTGCGCCATGAACTCGAGCAGATCGAGACGGGTGATGATTCCAACCGGCCGCTCCGCGTCCATCACGACCAGCGCGGTCGCGCCGGCGAGCAGCGTACTGAACGCCTCGTCAACGTGCGCCCCGGCGGCAATCGTCGGAAATGGTCCGTCCATGGCGGCGCCCACGGTGGTGTCGATCAGGCCGGGATCTCGGTAGACGCGGTCGAGCAGTGTGCGTTCCTGGATACTGCCCACCAGCCGCTGGCCCGACCCAGTGCCGTCCTCCGTGACCGGCATCTGCGAGATCCCGTGCTCCTGGAGGAGGTCGATGGCGCGGCCCACCTTCTCTTTCGACGACACCGTGATCAATTCAGGCATCTCGCGTTCCCGAGCCACCACGTCGTGTACCAGCTGGCGCGGAAAGCGCTCGAAGAAGCCGTTTTGCCGCATCCACTCGTCGTTGTAGATCTTGCTCAGGTTGTTGCGGCCGGTGTCCGGCAGGATGACGACCATCAAGGTCTTCTCGTCGAGGCCGCGCGCCACGTCCATCGCCGCCTTCATCGCGGTGCCGGACGAACCACCGACCAGGATCCCCTCCTCGCGGGTGATCCGGCGCGCAGTCAGGAAGGAATCACGGTCGTTGACCTGGACGATGCGGTCGATCAACTTGAGGTCGATGGTGCCGGGAATGAAGTCCTCGCCGATTCCCTCCACCTTGTAGGGCTTGCTGGTGTCGCCCGAGTACAGCGAGCCTTCGGGGTCGGCGCCGACGATCATCACCGAGGGCTTCTTCTCTTTCAGATAGCGGGCGATGCCGGTCATGGTCCCACCGGTTCCCAGCCCTCCGACCACGACGTCAACCTTTCCGTCGGTCTGCTCCCATATTTCCGGGCCGGTCGTCTCGTAGTGAGCGCGCGGGTTCGCCTGGTTGAAGTACTGGTTCGGCTGAAAAGCGCCGGGGATTTCGCGGCTGAGCCGCTCGGCGACCGAGTAGTAGCTTTCCGGCGAGTCGCGCGGCACTGCGGTCGGGCAGACCACCACTTCCGCACCGTAGGCTCGCAGCAGCGCGATCTTCTCGGGCGACTGCTTGTCGGCCATCACGAAGATCATGCGATAGCCGCGGATCGCGGCCGCGATTGCCAGCGCGTGGCCGGTGTTGCCGGAAGTCGGCTCGACGATCGTGCCTCCCGGCTTCAGCAGGCCGCGTCGTTCGGCATCGTCGATCATCCGAAGCCCGATCCGGTCCTTGACGCTTCCGCCGGGGTTGAGCGTCTCGACCTTGGCCAGGATGGTCGGGCGAAGCCCGGCGGTGATGCGCGTGAGCCGCACCAGCGGCGTGTGCCCGACGGCCTCCAGGATGCTGCCCAGGACCTGCACTGGGCCCCATTGTATGCGTAGAATCGGCCTCAGTTCAGACGAGGGAGGGAGCCTTGCCCGTTTCGGTGGCCAACTCGCAGCTGGTCTACGACGCCATGAAGGGGGTGGGCGTCACGCTCGTCAGCGCCCTACCCGAGACGTGGCTGGTACACCTGATTCGAATGGCCGACGACGACCCCGAGATGACGCTGGTTCGGCTCGCCAAGGAGGAGGAGGGGGTCGGCATTTCGGCCGGCGCGCATTTTGCTGGGGTCAAATCCGCGATGCTGCTGCAGAACCACGGGTTCCTGCAGGCGATCAACGGCATCGTCGGAGTCTCGCTCCTTTACAAGATTCCGCTGCTGATGCTGATCACGGATCGCGGCAGCTTTGGCGAGAAAGACCCGTGGCAGACCGAGGGCGGCAAATACACCCGGCCCGTCCTCGACGCGCTGCACATCGCCCACGATGACCTGACGCGGCCCGAGGAGGTGCAGCCCAAGGTGGCGAAGGCGATGACGCTGGCGCACAGCTCGCTCTCGCCGGTGGCCCTGCTCCTCCAACGTGACCTTATGTGGGAAGAGCCCAAATGAAACGGATCGATTGTCTCAGGGCAATCTATCCCGAACTCGACGATTGCGCCGTGGTAACGATCATGGGGGCCGTGGCCGCCGAGCTGTACTCCCTCGGCCATCGCGCCAACTTCTTCTATCTCGAACACGCCATGGGTCTCGCGTCGTCGATTGGGCTCGGCATCGCCCTTTCCAAGCCCAGCCGCAAGGTCGTCGTGATCGATGGTGACGGCTCGGTCCTCATGAACCTGGGCGGGCTGACCACGATCGCCCGCTCGCGACCGAAGAACCTGGTGCACCTGATCTTCGACAACGAGACGCTGCTCTCCGTCGGAGGCGGGGCGCCCGGCGGCTACAAGTGGTTCACCACCGCCACCTCGACCGGTAGCGACCTTGCCGGGATCGCGAAGGCGGCCGGGTACCCGCGGTCGCAACTGGTCCGCGAGCTGGGTGACTTCGAGGAGGCGGCGCTCGACGCCATCAAGGGCGACGAGCTGAGCTGCATCGTCGCCAAGGTCGACGCCGAGATGCCGAAGAGCTTCTTGATCGACGTTCACATGCTGGAGAACCGTTTCGAATTTCCGCGCTGGCTGCAATCAAAGGGAGGAGTCAATTGAGTACGAGAGTCGACACGCTCGCGTCCTTCGTCGAGGGCCTCGTCTCCGGTTCGATCGACGTCGTCGACCTGACGCAGCCGCTTTCGGAGCGGACGCCGATGATCCAGCTGCCGCCGCCCTTCGCCAACACGCCGAACTGGACGACACACGAGATCAGCCGCTACGACGAGAAAGGTCCGGCCTGGTACTGGAATTGGTTCGAGGGCGGCGAGCACGCCGGAACGCACTTCGACGCTCCCATCCACTGGGTGACCGGGAAAGACAAGGACGATGTCTCGCAGGTGCCGGTCAAGCGGTTGATCGGAGCGGCCGTGGTGATCGACAAGTCGAAGGAGGCCCAGGCGAACCCCGACTATCTCCTGACCCTGAACGACATCCGGGCGTTCGAGCGGCAGCACGGCGCCTTGCCCAAGGGATCCTGGCTGCTCTACCGAACGGGGTGGGATGCGCGCGCCACCGACCAGAAGGCGTTCCTGAATGCAAACGAGACCGGACCGCATACGCCCGGCATCGACATCGAGCTGGCGAAGTGGCTCGCGAATGCGAGTCCTTTCGTCGGCGTTGGTGTCGAGACCGTCGGCACCGACGCCGGTGCGGCACACTCGTTCAACCCGCCGTTCCCCTGCCACCAGTTCCTGCTCGGCGCCAACAAGTACGGACTGACGCAGCTGGCCAACCTGGCGAAGCTGCCGCCCACCGGCGCCGTGTTGGTCGTGGCGCCGCTGAAACTGGTCAAAGGATCGGGGAGTCCCTGCCGAGCCCTGGCGCTGGTCCAAAAATAGGCGTACCGGCTGGCCTCGAACTCCGGCCGATCCGGCCTGAGGAGCAGCGCGCCTACAGCACCCTGCTCCGCCGCGCCTTTGGCTCAGCGCTCCCCAGCGACGAGGAGCTCGCCGTCTCGAGAGAGACGCTCGAGTTCGACCGGACGCTCGCGGTGTTCGATGGCCGGCAAGTCGTCGGCACGGCCGGGATCTTCTCCTACCAGATGGCGGTCCCGGGCGGCGGGTCGCTCGCGTGCGGCGGGGTCACGCGCGTCGGCGTGGCCGCCACCCACCGGCGCCGTGGGTTATTGACGGCGATGATGCGTCGACAGATGGATGACATGCGTCAACGCGGCGAGCCGCTCGCCGCGCTCTATGCCTCCGAGGCGCCGATCTACGGCCGCTTCGGCTACGGCCTCGCCACCTACATGGCGGAGATCGAGATCAAGCGCTCAAACTCCGCTTTCTTGAAACCATCGCCGGCCGGTGGCCGCGTGGTGATGGTCGACCTCCCCGCTGCCGTCGACGCCTTCACCCAGGTCTGGTCCCAGGTACAACCGACTCAGCCCGGCATGCTAACCCTCGACGCTCGCTGGTGGCGCTACGAACTGGCCGACCTCGAGATCAATCGGCAGGGCTTCAGCCCCAGCTATCGCGTGGTGTATGAGGCTGACGGTAAGGCGGCTGGATTTGCCGTCTACCGAATGAAATTGGAGTGGGACCAAGGGAGTCCCAACGGCACGCTGCGGTTGGATTCGTTGATCGCCGCCTCTGCTGACGCCTATGCGGCGCTGTGGCGCTACGTCCTCGAGGTGGACCTGATTGCCCGCGTAGCAGCAGAGATGCGACCGGTGGATGAGCCGCTGCGATTCCTGCTGGCCGACTCCCGTCAGCCGAAGACGCGCGTCGAGGATGGCATCTGGCTCCGGTTGGTCGACGTAGCGGCGGCGCTGGCCGGCCGGCGTTATGCGACGGAGGGGCGGCTCGTGCTTCGCGTTCGCGACGCGTTTTGTCCATGGAACGAGGGACACTACGAGCTCAACGGTGGGCCGACGAATGCGGCCTGCGAGCGCTGCAGCGACGACCCCGACCTGGAGCTCAGCGCCGCCGACCTGGCCGCCGTCTACCTCGGCGGCAACCGCTTCCGCACGCTCCACGAGGCGGGGCGAATTCAAGAACTCCGTCGTGGCGCCGTGGTGCGGGCCGATGTAATGTTTGCCACCGACCGCTCGCCCTGGTGTCCTAGCCATTATTGATCCCCTCTCCCGCTTGCGGGGGAGGGCAGGGTGGGGGTGGATAATCGCTGCGTGGACCGCCAGACCTGCCTGTCGTTCGACCGGCAGGACCCGCTCGCATCGTTGCGAGATGAGTTCACTCTCCCTGAGGGCGTCATCTACCTCGATGGCAACTCGCTCGGCGCCCTGCCGCGGCTGACGCTGCCCCGCCTCAACGAGGTGATCGGGCAAGAATGGGGCACCGGCCTGATCCGAAGCTGGAACGCGGCCCACTGGATGGAGGCGCCCGCCCGCATCGGCGACAAGATCGCGCGCTTGATCGGGGCCAAGCCGGGCGAAGTGATCGTCGCTGACAGCACCTCCGTGAACCTTTTCAAGATGCTCGCGGGTGCGCTGCGCGTCCAACCTGGACGGCATTTCATCCTGACGGAGGCATCGAACTTCCCAACCGACCTCTACATCGCGCACGGATTGGTCGACCTTCTCGGTGGCAACCACGTCGTTCGCGCCGTCCAACGTGCCGAGATCGAGTCGTCGCTCGACGGTAGCGTCGCGGTCCTCATGCTGACCCATGTCGACTACGCGACTGGCGAGATCCACGACATGCGACGGATCACCGCCGCCGCCCAGAAAGTCGGCGCGCTGATGCTGTGGGATCTCTCGCATAGCGCCGGCGCGGTGCCCATCGATCTAAATGCGGCACAGGTCGACCTTGCCGTGGGCTGCGGCTACAAGTACTTGAACGGCGGGCCAGGCGCGCCGGCCTACTTGTTCGTCGCCAAGGGACTTCAGGACGCGATGCAGTCGCCGCTCTCCGGCTGGATGGGCCACGCGACGCCGTTCGCGTTCGAGCCCGAATACCGCCCTGCCTCGGGAATAACCCGGCAGCTCGCCGGCTCCCCACCAATCCTTAGCATGCTGGCGCTGGAGGTCGCGAGCGACCTCTGGCTGCGCGTGGACCAGAACGAGGCGCGCCGCAAGTCGATGGCGCTCGGCGACCTGTTCATCCAGCAGGTGGAGGAAACCTGTCGCGACCTCGGCGTCGAGGTGGTGGGCCCGCGCGAAGCCACCCAGCGCGGATCGCAAGTCTCACTCCGCCACAAAGAGGGATACCGCGTGATGCGCGCACTCATCGATCGCGGCATCATCGGCGACTTCCGCACGCCCGACTTGATGCGGTTCGGTTTCGCGGCGCTCTACACCCGCTACGTCGATGTCTTCGATGCGGTGCGCGGACTGCGCGAGGTGCTGACCTCGCGCGCCTGGGATCGACCCGAGTACGCGACCCGCCTGGCTGTGACCTGATGACGAACAACAACCAGGGCGATCGGCTGCTCCGCGGCTACCTGAGCAGCCGCCTGCTACTGCTGGTGGCCGGTATCGTCACGCCGGTCGGCATCCTGTTGGTCAACGCCGCTGCCTTCGTGATGCGAAACCTCCAGCAATTTCGCATCGGCATCGCCGTCTGCGCGTTGATCAGCTCACTCGTCCTGAACGGCCTGACCGCCTCCTGGCTCCTTCGGCTTGCGGGCCGGCGGCAGATCGGGATCTACCAGCGGCACCAGGAGTGGGCTGGCGTGATCGCCACGACGGTCGTGGTTGCCACCTCGATCGGCGCCGCCATCTTCACCTACATCGGGATGGGCAACCCGAGCCACCTGCCGGACACCCTGTCGGTGCTGACGGCGCTGGCCGCCTTACTGGTCCCGATCGGGATCACCTACTTCAGCCGCATCTTCGTCAACAGCCGCTGATAGCTTTCAGCGGGCCAGCCGGCGAGCCAGGTCAAGAACTCGGTTGAAGTCGTCCGCTGCCAGGTGTCCGGCACGGGCAACGAGTTCCTGCAAGCCCGCTTCATTGGTTGATTCCGACCCTGACGGATCCAACCGGTAAACGCGGGCCAGCGGCTGTCGCGCAAGCGCCCGTCTCCGAGGGACTGCCCCAGGAGGCTGGGACCCGGACAGTCCACGCTCGAGCAGCAGCTCGGCCCGTTCGACAAGCTGTGATTGCCTCAGCCCGAGTGCTCGGGCAATGGGACGCATCGCTTCGGTGGACGCCCGCTTCTTGCCCTTTTCGATTTCCGACAGGTAGGGATACGAAAGACCAGACAGCCGGGCGAGCTCCTTTCGCTCGAGTCCCTGCTCGGTGCGGGTCACCTTGATCGCGCGGCCGAGAGCGCCATAGAAATCTTTGCCCCGGGGTGCCTGGGAAAGAGCCGCTGGTTCAGGCGATGCCATGAATACGATTCTGCCGTCTAGCACGCTACGCCGCAATCGTAGGAACTATGCTCACGGCATATATGTTATGCTGTCAGCCTCCAAAACACAACGATATGGGAGGTCTTCGCATGGCAGATCGCTCCTCCGATTTGGCGCCTCGTACCGCCGTCGACATCGTTCGTGATCGACTCGAACAGGGACCGCCCGGTGGCCTGCGCCCGGGGTTACCGCAAACGGCTGGACGGTTGACCTTGGTGCCCATCTTCTTCGACGGGCCTGGACTCGAGTATGTGACCTTTGCGGATGCGCAGGGAGCTGGTAGGGCAGAGATCACCGAAATCGATGGGCAAGGTGCCGTATCCATCCTGGAGGTCAGGACCAGCTCCGACCTCCCTGTCCTGATGATCGATGGCGAGATCTTGCTGGGCTTGAAGCAGAACCGTGTCTTGAACACGACCATCCTGGTTCCCGCCAAATCGACGCTCAAGATTCCCGTGTCCTGCGTCGAGGCAGGCCGCTGGCGTCGTGCGACCTCAAAGGCTAGCCGCGCCGACTATGGGCTCTCCCCGAAGATTCGCGCGATGCAGCGGCATTCGGTGACGCTTTCCGCTCGAGCCACCGGAAAGTTCGTGGCGGATCAGAGTGCGGTGTGGGCTGAGGTCGCCGGCAGCCTGGGAGATCTGGGCGTCGCGTCGGAGACCCTCGCATACTCGGATATCGAGAAGCAGCGCCGGTCGGAGATCGAGGATCGTCTGACCCAACTGCAGCCGGAGTCTGGACAGTCGGGGGTCCTCGCACTCATTGGCGGCGAGCCGGTCGCCTTCGACCTCTTCGATCGAGCGTCGACACTGGCCCGCATGTGGCAGGGGTTGATCGGGAGCTACATCGCCGAGTCGTTGGTCCCCAACACCAGCAATGAACCCATGGATCTGGATGCGGCCGTCGCGTGGATTCGTGGAGCGGGGGGAGGCGAGGGCACGCGGCATCGGGCGGTGGGTCTCGGTGAGTCGGTGTCGATTACCGGACCAACGCACGATACCGCCGCCCTCGTGGTCGATGGCGTTGCGGTACACATCGCCACCGGTCCTGCCCTCTTGCGAAGGGGACCTGACTAGAGCTGCGAGCGGACCTCCCAGAGCTCAGGAAAGAAGCGCTTGCCGAGGGTCGACTGGAGATAGCGCACGCCAGTCGATCCTCCGGTCCCCTGCTTGTCGCCGATCTGGCGCTCGACCATTTCGACGTGGCGTAGCCGCCAGAGCCGAAAGCCTTCATCGTGGTCGAGCAGGGCTTCGGCCAGTTCCAGCAAGTCGGCATGGCGGTCGCCCTGCCGATAGAGGTCGGTCACAGTCACGCCGCGGCGTTCCATCAGCGCGCTAAAGACATCGTGCAACGACGGTTCCTCAAGGCGCCGCTGCAACCGGGCGCGTGCATCCCCTTCCCCATCGAGTGCCTTGATATATCCGGCGTCTTTCAACCCTGAGAGGAACTCGATCTCGCGAAACTGGGCGGATTGGAAACCGCTCGCCGGCGCCAGCTCCGAACGGAAGGTAAGAAAATCCTGTGGCGCCATCGTCTCCAGGACCGCGACCTGTTCCACCAGCAGGTCCTCGATCACTTTCACCCGGGTAAGGGCATGCCGTGCGGCGCGGAGATCCTCCGCCTCAATCGAGCTGCGCACGCTTTCCAGCTCGTCGATCAGCACCTTGAACCAGAGCTCGTAGACCTGGTGCACGACGATGAAGAGCAGTTCGTCGTGCGCTGTGGTGAGTCGGTGCTGCAGATCGAGCAGCTGCGGGATGTGAAGGTAGGAGTCGTAGCTGAGGCGACGCCCAGACGCGTCCTGGAAGCCCATCCCGCCCAGGCGGTATGGCGCACCCTCCTCCTTCGGTTTTCCGGCCGTGGCCAAGTCGGCTTCAGCTTATTCCAAAAAAGTGTTACAACGAGGGCGAATAAAGGAGGGGATGCGTGAAGGAATCACCGTACTGGAATCCCCGGCACGAGACCATGCCCCGAGACCAGATCGAGGCGCTCCAGGTCCGCAAGCTCAAAAACCTGGTCGCGTGGGCCGAGGCGAAGGTTCCCTGGCAGACGGCCCGGCTGAAGGCCGCGGACGTCACCGCCGACTCCATCAAGAGTCTCAAAGACCTGCGCCGAATCCCCATGATGACGCGCGACGAGTGGATGCAGGCCCAGCTGGACAAGCCCCCGTATGGTCCGCTGCTGGCCGCTCCCGAGGAAGTGGCGGTGCGCTATCACCTGACCTCGGGCACCACGGGCCGAATCCCCTTGCAGGTCCTCGACAGCATGAAGGACTGGGAGTGGATCGCCGAGATGTGGTGCTACGGGTTCTGGGGCTTTGGGGTGCGGCCGGCCGACACCGTCTTCTTCGCCTTCAGCTACGGCACCTTCGTCGGCTTCTGGGGCGCGCACTACGCGAGCGAGAAAATCGGTTGCCTCGTCCTCCCGGGCGGCAACATGACGACCGAGGCGCGTGTCAAGCAGATTCTCAGCATGAAGGCGACCGTGGTCTGCTCGACTCCAACCTACGCGCTACGGATGGCGCAAGAGGCGAAGACGATGGGCGTCGATCTGGCCGGCAGCTCGGTCAAGCGGCTGATCCTTTCCGGCGAACCGGCTGGATCGATTCCTGCGACCAAGCACTTGATCGAGGAGGAATGGGGTGCCAAAGCTGCCGATACCGCCGGCATGACGGAGGTCGGGACCATCATGATCTTCGAGTGCGAGAAGCAACCGGGTGGCACCCACATCATTGAGGACCACTACATCGAAGAGGTCGTCGACCCCGAGACGGGCGAGCCCGTCGGCTATGGCGAGTTGGGTGAGCGACTCATCACGTCATTTGGCCGCGGCTTCATTCCAGTGCTGCGCTACCGCACACGTGACCTGGTGGTCCGGGTGCCGGCTAGCGGCTGCACCTGTGGCCGCACCTTCGACCTCTATGAGGGTGGCATTCGCGGCCGCGTGGACGATATGAAGTTAGTGCGCGGCACCAACGTATATCCGCGCGCGGTCGAGGCGATCGTCCGCGAATACAAGGAGATCGACGAGTTCCGGATCCACCTCTACACGGCCGACGGGCGGCAGGACGAGATCGAGGTGCTGGTCGAGATCCCGCCGCGCGAGGGCGTCGACCCCGGCCGGATTCTGACCGCGCTGGCAAAGTCACTTTCGCAAGCCCACGAAGGCCTGCGCATTGGCGTCAAGCAAGCCGAGAACGGGAGCTTGCCCCGGTTCGAGCTCAAAGCGAAACGTTTGCAGGATGATCGAACGGTCATCGGGACGGCTGGGGAGCGGAGGATGCGAGCATGAAGAACGCCATGGGCGTCGAGCTCAGCGAGAACGAGCGGACGGTGGTTGAGAGCTATCAAGGCCTCGTCAGGTTGCTGAGGGGCGGCAAGGACCTGGCACCGTTTGAACGGCGCAACGCGATGAAGGCCGTCGCGGCACTCTGGCAGGTCGTCAACGGCCTCGACCTCGACCCGGGCAACCTGTACGAGATCGGCATCTGATCCCGCGTTAGCGGCGTGACGCCATGCTGATTCGCGGTGGAACGCTAGTGACCGCCGATGCCGAGCGGAAGGCGGACGTTCTCGTCCGCGACGGGAAGGTCGCCGAAGTCGGCGAAGGCGTTGCCGGCGGCGAGGACGTCATCGACGCGACCGGCATGCTGGTCCTGCCGGGCGTGGTCGATCCGCACACGCATTTGCTGCTCGACACCGGCACGGCGCGAACAGCAGATGACTTCGAGAGTGGTTCAGCCTCGGCGGCGGCCGGCGGCGTCACGACCTACCTCGACTTCGCCCCGCAGCTGCCCGGCCAGACATTCGGGCAGGCGCTCCGCGCGCGGCTCGAGCTGATCGAAGGCCGCTCCCATGTCGACTACGGCATCCACCTCAACATCACCCAGCTTGCCGACGGCTGGGAGCGCGACCTCGAGGCACTGGTCAACGCTGGCGTGACGAGCGCCAAGGTATACACGACCTATCGCGACACGATCTTTTACGCGGACGATTGGACCTGGTATCGGTTGATGGAGCGCTCGGGGGAGGCTGGCCTGCTAGTCCAGGTGCATGCCGAAAACGACGCCATCGTGACGGGAAAAACGCAGGAGCTGCTGCGACAGGGGAAGTCGGGGCTCGCCTACCACGGCATCGCGAGGCCCGCCGTGGCCGAAGTCGAGGCTGTCAGCCGCGGCCTGGTGTTCAGCGAACAGACCGGTAGCCCGATCTATTTCGTTCACCTGTCATCGCCGGGCTCGGTCGACCTGATCACCGCGGCTCGCGACCAGGGCGTCCAGGCGATCGCCGAGACCTGCCCGCATTACCTGGTTCTGGACGACTCGGTCTATGCAGGCCCTGATGCGGCACGCTACCTCATGACACCGCCGCTGCGTGACCGACGCAGCCAGGCACGGCTGTGGACACAGTTGATGCATCAGCAGATCCACAGCCTGGGCAGCGACCATTGCGGCTTTTCCCTCGCGCAGCGAGAGGGCGTGGATGACTTCAGCCAGGTCAGCCCCGGCATCCCCGGCGTCGAGACGTCGCTGCTCCTCCTCTATACCTTCGGCGTCGTCGAGCGGCACATGTCGCTGCGGCACCTGGTCTGGCTCCTCTGTGCCAATCCTGCGAAAATCTTCGGACTCTGGCCACGCAAGGGCGACATTCGGCCGGGCTCTGACGCCGACCTCGTCCTTTTCGATCCACGGCCCTCGCGCTCGCTCTCCGCTGCAGAGCTGCATAGCCGAGCCGGATTTTCGCCCTATGCAGGTCTGAAGGTCACCGGCAAAGTGCACACCACCATCTGCCGGGGCCAGGTGATCTACCGCGATGGTGCCGTCCTCGGCGCGCCGGGCTTCGGCGACTTTTTGAAATGCGCGCCATTCGACCCCGAGGCGGTGCCGCTCTGAGCGATATCAACGGCGAGCGCCTGCTGTCCGACCTGCGCGCGTTGGCGACGATCGGCGGACAAGCCGACGGCGGCGTCGACCGGCTCGCCTGGTCCGAGGCCGACCTGTCCGCGCGGCGCTGGTTTGCGGATCGGATCCGGGAGGCGGGGCTCGAGCCGCGTGTCGATGCCGCCCTGAATGTGTTTGGTCACGTACCCGGCAGCGCTGGTCCCAGGCTGCTGACCGGTTCGCACCTCGACAGCGTCCCCAATGGCGGACGCCTCGACGGAGCCTATGGTGCCGTCGCAGGCCTCGAAGTGCTGCGCTCGATGGTCGAATCAGGTGATCCTCTCGCGGCGCGTGCCGAGGTCGTCGGCTTCGCCGACGAGGAAGGCGTTCGCTTCGCCATCGGATTGATCGGCAGCCTGGCGCTCACCGGGGCGCTCGATCTGGAGCAACTCCGCGAAGGCCGCGACTGGCAGGGCGTCCCGATCCAGCAGGTGATCGCGTCAGCCGGACGCGAGGTCGATCGCATGCTCGACGCCCAGCAGCACCTGCCGTCGATCGCCGCCTTCCTCGAGTTGCACATCGAGCAAGGGCCGCGGATGGAGGCCGACGGCCTCGACCTGGCGGTGGTGACCGGGATCGTTGGTGTCTACCGGGAGCAGGTGCGCGTGATCGGACGACAAAACCACGCGGGGACGACGCCCTTCCGGCTTCGCCATGACGCCGGCCGGGCAGCCGCCCGGGCAGCCGCGGGGCTGCGCGAGCTCATCGAGAGCGTCGACTCGGAGGCGGTGGCCAACATCGGCGTCATGCGGTTCGATCCGGGCGGCGTAAACGTCATTCCCGGGCGTGCCGCCTTCACGCTCGAGGTGCGTCACCTCGAAGAGGCGGTCGTGCGTCGAATCGTCGAGACCTTCAACACGAATCTGGGTACCATCTGCGCCGAGGAAGGGTGCCGGGCGGAGACCGAGCAGCTCTCCTGGGTGCCACCCGCGCGCATGGATCGCGAGCAGATGGAGCTGCTCGAGGCGGCATGCCGGGAGCTTGGTCGTAAGCCGGCCAGGTTGTCGAGCGGCGCCGGCCACGATGCCGCCGTCCTCGCGCGTCACGTCCCGACCGGCATGTTGTTCGTGCCGAGCATCGGCGGCGTGAGCCACTCACCGCAGGAGGCCACCTCGGATGAGCATCTGGTTCTCGGCGCGCGGGCGCTGCTCCGAGGCGTGCGGGCAGCAGCGGCGCGGATAAAGTAGTCGCACCGTCATGGAAGTCCTATTGCCGCACTCGCTCGACGAAGCCCTTGCGATGAAGGGCGAGCGCCCGGAAGCGACGCCGATCGCGGGCGGCACAGACCTGATGGTCGACCTGAACTTCGGCCGCCGGCGCCCGGTCGCCATGATCGACTTGACCCGGGTGGCCGAGCTCGCTTCGTGGCGAGAGGAAAACGGCCATGTCTTCCTCGGCTCCGGACTCACCTACGCCACCATCGTCAGAGAAATGTCGGCCTTCAAGCCGCTGGTGCAGGCCTCGCGTTCGGTGGGCTCGCCGCAAATCCGGAATCGCGGCACGGTCGGGGGAAATCTGGGGACGGCGTCCCCCGCCGGCGACGCGTTGCCGGTGCTGGCGGCGTACGACGCCGACGTCGTCCTGCGCAGCCGCGCGCGCGGCGAGCGTTCGATGCCGTGGCACGCCTTCCTGACCGGCCCCAAGAAGACGGCCCTGGCCGCGGACGAGCTCATCCTCGGCGTGCGCTGGACCCGGCGGCGCGGTCCGGGGAGCTTTTCGAAAATCGGGACGCGCAACGCGATGGTGATCGCGGTCGCCGGTCTGTGCCTGGTGATCGATGAGGAGAACGGCCGGGTCAAGGTGGCGCTTGGCTCGGTCGGCCCGACCATCCTCCGCGCTACGGAGGCTGAGCAGCAGATCGCCGCCGCCATGACGTCATCCGGCGCCTGGCAGGACCTATCGATCACGATCCCCGACCAGGTGGTCGATGAATTTGGCGAGCTGGTTGCGGCTGCCGCAAAGCCACTCGACGACGTGCGGGGGACGGCCGCCTACCGCCGGCATGGATGCCGCGTGCTAGCTCGGCGAGCACTCACCTGGGCGCTCAACGAGCGGAGGCTGCCGGCATGGTTGTAAGGGTGAAGGTCAATGACGACTGGAGGGAGGCCGAGGCATGGCCGGGAGCGAGCCTGCTGACCTTCCTGCGCGATCGCCTCGGACTCTACGGCTCGAAGAATGCTTGCGAGCAGGGCGAGTGTGGGTCGTGCTCGGTCTGGCTCGATGGCACCCTGGTTTGCAGCTGCCTGGTGCTGGCGGCGCAGGCGCACGAGCGCGAGGTCCGCACGGTCGAAGGCCTGATGGCCGATGAGCGCCTCCATCCAATCCAGGAGGCCTTCGTCGAAGCGGGCGCGGTGCAGTGCGGATTCTGCACCCCCGGGTTCGTCGTGGCCGTGGCCGACCTGCTGCAGAAAGACCCGACGCCGAGCCCGGCCACGGTGCGAGAGGCGCTCAGCGGCAATCTTTGCCGCTGCACCGGCTACCAGAAGATCCTCGACGCCGTCAGCCTGGCGGCATCACGGATGGGAGACGGCAAATGATCCTGATCGAAGGCTGCCGCGTCGTGGTCACGATGGACGACGCCGGCAGCGAGCTCGAGAACGGATCGATCCTGATCGACAGTGGCGTCGTCACCTGGGTCGGCCAGGGACGCCCTCCGGTGCGCGAGCAGCCCGATGTCATCGACGGCCGGGGGCTGGTTGCGGTCCCGGGGCTGATCAATACCCATCACCACCTCTACCAGACCCTCACTCGCGTCCGCGCGCAAGAGGGCGGACTCTTCGATTGGCTTCGTGAGCTCTATCCCGTCTGGGCGACGATCGATGCCGATTGGGAGCGGACCGCCGCCGAGGTCGGCCTCGCCGAGCTCGCCCTCAGCGGCTGTTCGACGACCACCGACCATCACTACGTCTTTCCCTCTGGTGTCGCCGGCCTGCTGGAAACGGAAATCGAGGTTGCCGCCCAGCTTGGCCTGCGCTTTCACCCCTGCCGCGGCTCGATGGACCTCGGCGAGTCCAGCGGGGGACTGCCGCCGGACCGCGTGGTCGAGGACATCGACACCATCCTCGCGGCGACCGACGATGCGATTCAGCGATTCCACAACCCTGCGCCCGGATCGATGCTGCGGATCGCGGTTGGCCCTTGTTCACCGTTCTCGGTCTCGCAGCGGTTGATGCGCGACTCGGCGGCGCTCGCCCGTCGGCGCAACGTTCGGCTCCACACGCATATCGCCGAGACGCTCGACGAGGAGAGCTTCTGCAAGTCGACCTTCAATCGCCGGCCCCTCGAGCTGCTCGAAGACCTCGGTTTCCTCGGCCCGGACGTCTGGTTGGCGCATTGCGTGCACATCGATGACGCCGACATCAAGCGGATGGCGGCCACGAAGACGGGCGTTGCCTGGTGCCCAACGTCGAACATGCGGCTGGGCTCCGGCTTTGCGCCCGCTCGCGAGATGATCGACGCTGGAGTCCAGGTCGGTCTCGCGGTCGATGGATCGGCCTCTAACGACAGCGGCAACCTGCTGGCGGAGGCACGCCAGGCGATGCTCACCACCAGGGCGCGCAGGGGCCCCGCGTCGATGAGCGCCCGTCAGGCATTGCGAGTCGCCACCCGCGGCGGAGCAGCGTGCCTCGGTCGGGACGACGTCGGTTCGCTCGAGGTCGGCAAGCGCGCCGACATCGCCCTCTTCGCGACCGACGGCCTGGCCTTTCGCGGCGCGGAATCCGATCCGGTGGCCGCGCTCGTCTTTTGCAATCCGGGGCCAGTGCAACATCTATTGGTTGAGGGGAAACCTGTCGTCCACGACGGCCACCTGGTCAACCTCAGCGAAGCCACCATGATCTGGGCATGAGTGTCAACATCCGCCGGCAGGGCGGCGTGGGCGAGTCGGTAAAGCGAATTGACGGCATCCCCAAGGTGAAGGGCGAGTTCGAGTACGCCAGCGACCTCCACCGCGACGGGATGTTGTTTGGCGCAACGCTGCGCAGCCCACACCCACACGCGCAGATCATCTCGATCGATACGTCGGCCGCTGCCGCGGCCGCCGGCGTCGCCGCCGTGCTCACCCATGCCGATGTCCCAGGCAAGCCGACCTTCGGGCTCGACGTGCAGGACCAACCGGTGCTGGCGAGGGATGTCGTCCGTTACGCCGGCGAGGCGGTGGCCGTCGTCTGCGCGGAGGACCCGGAGCTTGCGCGCACCGCGCTGGAAAAGATCGCGGTCAAATACAAGATTCTGACGCCCGTGACCGACATGGAGCAGGCGCTCGAGAAAAGCGCGGCCCCCGTTCATCCGCAGGGCAACATCGTGCGCGCGCTGACCATCATTCACGGCGATCCCAATGCGCGCGCGGACGTCTGGGTGGAAGGGATGTACGAGACTGGCATGCAGGACCAGGCACCACTCGGCCCGGAAGCGGGACTCGCCGTGCCGGCAGCCGATGGCGGCGTTGACCTGTTCATCGCGACCCAGTGGCTCCATGCCGATCTCGAGCAGCTCGCCCCCTGCGTCGACCTCCCTCCGGAGAAAGTGCGCCTTCACCTCTCGGGCGTGGGCGGCGCGTTCGGCGCCCGCGAGGATGTCAGCATGCAGATTCACGCTTGCATGCTCGCGTTGCGCACCCGGCGACCGGTGAAGATGAGCTACGGCCGGCAAGAGTCGTTCTTCGGCCATGTCCACCGGCACCCGTCGCGGATCTGGATGCGCCACGGCGCGAGCCGCGACGGCAAGCTCGTCAACGTTCAGGCTCGATTGCTGGTCGACGGTGGCGCCTACACGTCGACCTCACCAGCGGTCATCGGCAACGCCACGACGTTTGCCGCCGGCCCTTACGAGGTCCCCAACGCGCGGCTGGTCGGGACCGCGGTGTTCACCAACAACCCGCCCTGCGGGGCGATGCGCGGCTTTGGCGCCGTGCAGGCCTGTTTTGCCTATGAGGCGCAGATGGACAAGCTGGCCGCAGCGCTCAACATCGATCCGATCGAGCTCCGTCTGAAAAATGCGTTGCACTCGGGCTCCGTGCTGCCGACTGGCCAACCGATCGCTGGCGTCGCTCCGGTGCGCGAGTGCCTGCAGCGCCTGCGGGACCTTCCGCTTCCGCCCGAAGAGTCGGCGCTCGACCGTGATCCGATGCTGCTCCCGGGCGGCGCCGGCAATGTGGGCCATGGCGAGGCGCTCAAGCGCGGCGTCGGCGTCGCCGTTGGCTACAAGAACCTCGGATATAGCGAAGGCTTCGACGACTCCTCCGAGGCGTGGGTCCGGGTCTCGGTCGACAACGAGGGGCCTCTCGCCGAAGTGAAGACCGCCGCGGTCGAAGTCGGCCAGGGACTCGATACGATCATCACGCAAATTGTTCGCAGCGAGCTCGGCGTCGATCGGGTCACCCTGCGCCAACCGGATACGGCGACCGGTTCCGCCGGCTCCAGTTCCGCCTCACGCCAAACCATGATGACCGGCGGCGCGGTGCAGCTCGCCTGCCAGGCGGTGCGCGCCGAGATCGACCGGCAGGGTGGACTTGCAGACTTACGACGACCGGTGGAAGCCAGCCGCGTGTTTCATCACCGTTCGACGGGCAAGCTCGATGCCAATGGGCAGGGCGATCCGCACGTGACCTTCGCCTTCGGGGCCGCGCGCGCCGTTGTCGAGGTCGACGTGGACCTCGGCCTGGTCCGCGTCGTGCAGCTGGCGGTGGCACAGGATGTGGGTCGTGCCCTCAACCCCCAGAGTGTGCTGGGGCAAATCGAAGGCGGCAGCGCCCAGGGCCTCGGCCTCGCACTGATGGAGGAAATCGCGCTGGTCGAGGGCCAGGTGAAGAATGCGTCCTTTACCGACTACCTGATCCCAACCATCCTCGACATGCCGCCCGTGATCTCCGAAATGATCGAGGAACCGGAGCCCGGCCTACCCTACGGCGCGAAGGGCGTGGGTGAACCATCGACCGTGGTGGTGCCGGCCGCCGTGGTCGCGGCCCTGCGTCATGCGACTGGCCGGGAGTTGCGCCGCGCACCCGTGAAGCCCGATGACCTGGTGGGATTGTGAGCGAACTGGCCACCGTGTCGACCCACGTCCTCGATGTCGCCACCGGAAAGCCGGCGATCGGTGTCCGCGTCACGCTCGGTACCCGCACCCTGACCACCGACGCCCAGGGACGGATCGCCGACCTCAGTGGTGGCGGCATCAATCCAGGGTCGTACCGGCTGCTGGTCGAGGTCGGGGCCTACTTCGGTGGTACCCCGCACCTTTTCGAGACCATCGCCCTCGAGCTGCAGCTGAGCGAGGGCCGCCATTACCACGTGCCGCTCCTGATCGCACCCTATTCCTGCACGACCTACCGAGGAACGTGATGACCACCCTCGAGGAGGCGCTCGAGGGCTCCACCCCGCTGGCTCAGAAGGTCAGGGCTGCCGGGCCGTATCGAACCGCAGCCCAACTCACCGCGCAGATGCGTGCCATGCTGCCCACGCTGACCGACGAGGAAAAGGTGGCGACCCTCAACGCCCATCCCCGCATCGGCGACGACCCACAACGCCTGTCCACTCGCTCCCTCAAGGAACAGGGGGCGGGTCAGCACCCGGAACTCGCTCGACTCAATGACGAGTACGAGCGTCGCTTCGGCTTCCGCTTCGTGGTCTTCGTCAATCGCCGGCCCAAAGCCGACCTCGTCAAGGTCCTGCAGGCAAGGCTGCGTCGTTCGCGTGAAGAGGAATTACAGGAAGGGCTGCGTGCCATCGTGGCGATCGCCGAGGAGCGGCTCCGCTCGTGAACGCCGACATCCACTACGGCAAGCACAACGTCTCCTTCTACCGTACTCGTCCAGGCCGCGGCCTGCTCGGCGGCCGGGTCAGCATCGATGTCTTCGGCGACAACTTCATGCCGGCCTACACCGAAGGCGACAACCGCGACGTGGTGGCCACCGACACCATGAAGAACTTCGTCTATGCGATGGCCCTCGAGTACCCGGGCGCGAGTCACGAAGGCTTCGCGGCATTCCTGGGCCGCCGGTTGCTCGAAACCTATCCGCAGATGAAGGCGCTGCGCATTTTCGTGCGCGAAGTCCCATTTACTGTGCACAGCGACAAACTGCTGAGCCCGCTCGACGATGACTACGGAACAGTGGAGCTGGAGCTCGGCCGCGAAGGGCTGCGCTCGCTCCGCTGCGGTCGTCGTAATCTGCGGCTGATCAAGCTCACCGGCAGCGCCTTTCGGGACTTCGCCCGCGATGCCTACACGACCCTGCCAGAGGTCTCGGACCGTCCGCTCCTCATCCATCTCGACGTCAACTGGCGGTACCAGGCGATGGAGGATGGCGTGAGCGACCGCAAGGGACGCATCGACTCGGAAGCGGTCCGGAAAGCCGTGATCTCGACCTTCGATGACTTCGTCAGCATGTCGATCCAGCACCTCGTCTACGAGATGGGCACTCGGCTGCTGGACCGGTTCAGTGGCATGAGCGAAGTCTCGTTCGACGCGGAGAACCGGCTGTGGGACACGTCGAAGGTGTCCGACACCGACCCGAAGAGCCGGGTCTTCAGCGATCCAAAACCCGCCCACGGCAGTATCGGCCTTACCCTTAGACGCGATGCTTGAGATCACGGTCGGCTCGCTTCGTTTCACCGCGCGCTGGGAGACGCAGGCGGCGCCGAAGACCTGCGCCGCTTTTCGCAAGTTGCTCCCGCTGCGCGCCCGGCTGGTGCAGGCGCGCTGGAGCGGTGAATCGGCCTGGGTGCCGCTCGGCGATCTCGAGACCGGGCTGGGCTTCGAGAACCACACCAGCTATCCATCAGCGGGTCAGTTGGTGCTCTACCCCGGCGGAATCAGCGAGACGGAAGTCCTCTTCCCGTACGGTTCGACCAGCTTCGCTAGCAAGGCTGGGCCGCTGGCCGGGAACCACTTCGCGACGATTGAGGAGGGCCACGAGCTCCTGGCCGAACTCGGCCGGCGCGTTCTCTACGACGGCGCTCAGGAGATCGTTTTCAGCGAAGGCTGACCTGCGAACCGCGCGAGCTCATCGAGGTAGGCGCGTTTCCGCTCGTCGGGTAAGAATGACGCCACGAACGAATTCTTCGCGAGCTGGAGGAGCTGTTCCCTGCTGAGGTTCAGGGCCGTGGCGGACGCCCCGAAGTTGTCGGCTACATAGCCGCCGAAATAGGCGGGATCGTCGGAGTTCACCGTCACCAGCAGGCCGCGTTCGAGCAGCTGCTTGAGATTGTGAGATTGGAGATTCGGAAAGACCCGAAGTCTGACGTTGGACAGCGGGCAGACCGTCAGTGGAATCTGTTCCTCGACCAGGCGGCCGACCAACCGCTCGTCCTCAATCGACCGAACGCCATGGTCGATCCGTCGCACCTTCA
>DATNMH010000063.1:0-47491 GCA_035602395.1 Candidatus Acidiferrum sp. | reverse complement strand
CAAGGATTTGCTGATCTGCGGCTCCTGCGGCCGTCACCTCACCGCGGAGCTGAAGAAGAAGCGATACGTCTACTACCACTGCGCCGGCGAGGAGGCGTGCCGCCGGACCTACATCCGTGAGGAGCAACTGGACGAGCAAGTCCGTGCCCTGCTGGCCAGCATTGCCATCCCGGAGAAGGTCAAGGCGTGGCTGCTGCAGGGAATCGCCAAGAGCCGCGAGGAGCAGCGCGCCTACCACCAGACGGTTGTCGAAGAAATCCGGACCGAAATCAAAGAGCAAGAGCTCCTCATGGATCGCCTCTACGACGATCGCCTTCACCGGCTGATCTCCGAAGACTTCTTCCGGCAGCGGTTCGACGTGCTCGAGGAGAAGCGCCGCGAGCTAACCCGCGACCTGGCCCGCCATCAGCACGCTGAAGGCGCCTACATGGAGGTCGGCAGCAAGCTCATCGAACTGATCGCCCAGGCTCCGCAAATATTCGAGCGGGCGGTTCCGGAGCAACGGCGTGAGCTCGTGGGCTTGCTGACATCGAACCGCGTGCTGAAGGGCAGAACGCTGGAATTTGAATTGCGAAAGCCCTTCGATGCACTCGTCACAGCGGCAAATAGTGAAAATGGCTGGGGCGCTAGGATTCGAACCTAGGATTACCTGATCCAGAGTCAGGCGCCTTACCAGCTTGGCCACGCCCCAGCGGGTGCTGGAAAAGCGACGACAGTCTATCAGCACGGATCGCCGAGTGCGGCCAACGGCTCAGGCTGAAAGCCGGGTCAGCATGATCTCCGGCGCCTGCTGGACGTCGGGTACCCAGAAGGAGATGCTCGTTCCCGAGCCAGGGCGGGATTCCATCTTCCACCAGCCGCCGGCAATCTGGGCACGTTCGCGCATGGCGGTCAGTCCCAGGTGGCCGGGAACGGATCCGCCGTTGGGTGGCTCAAAACCGTCGCCGTCATCGTCGATCTGCACGTGCCACCCGCGGTTGACGTCAGCCAGGCGGACCTGCACCCGGTGGGCGCGAGCATGCTTGCGGACGTTGACCAGCGCCTCCATCGCGATCCGGTAGAGGATGAAGCGCGTTTCGGACGGCGGTTCCGAGGTCACTCGATTCTCGACTTCGAACTCGAGCCCAACGTCCGACCGAATCCGCTCGAGCTGGGCGCGCAGGGCGGCGGCGAGGCCGGCGCGATCCAGGTTGATCGGACGCAGGTCGAACATCAGATGTCGCAACCGGTCGATCGATCCCTCGATCGCCTCCTCCAGCTTGTCGAGCGCCTCGACCTCGGTCGCTGCGGTGACGCGCCTGCGGAGCTGCTGCAGTCGCAGCCCGGCCGCTGCCATCGCCTGGATGCTGTCGTCATGGATGTCCGACGAGATTCGCAAACGCTCGGCCTCCTCTGCCCGCACCAGGTGTCCGAGCAATTCCTGCCGCTCGACCCCGGCCTTCCGAACCAGCTCGAAGCTCGCCTCCAACTCCGCCTCGATACGCTTTCGATCGCTCATGTCGCGGACGCGTGCCGTCGCCAGCCGGCCCGCATCGGTGCTGATGTAGCTCAAGCTGATGTCCACCGGAAACTCCGTGCCGTCCTTGCGTCGGCCGGCCATTTCGCGGATACCCATCTTGCGTTCGGTTGGTGCGTCGAAGTATTTCCCGCGATGGAAGATGTGAGCCTGATGGAATCTTTCGGGGACCAACGTCTCCAGCGGGCGGCCGATCAGCTCATCCCGGCGGTAGCCGAAGAGGGTTTCGGTTTCGGCATTGACCTGCTGAATCGCACCGCTGGGGTCGACCATCACCATACCGTCCGGCGACGATTCGATGAGCGCGCGAAACTGTTCCTCAGATTTCCGCTGCACCTCCGCCGCCAGCTTGCGATCCGTCATGTCGCGGATGGCCGATACCACCAGCTGACCCTCCTCGGTGTCGAGCGGGCTCAGCGTGATTTCCACGGGAAACTCGCTGCCATCCTTTCGGCACCCAGATAGTTCGAGGCCGGCGCCCATCGGGCTTGGCTGCGGTGCCGCCGCGTAGAGCTGGCGATGCGCGAGGTGGGCCTCGCGAAAGCGGGGTGGCAGCAGCATCTCGACCGGATATCCAAGTAGCTCATCGCGCTTGTAGGCGAAGAGCCGCTCGACCTGCCTGTTCACGCCCTCGATCAGGCCGTTGCCATTGACGATCACCATGGCGTCCGGGGCAGACTCGAGCAGGGCTCGGAACTTGTCTTCACTCCGGCGCAAGACGGTCTCGGCCTGCTCGCGCGCCTGAATATCGTGCAGCAGTTCACGGAAGCACGAAGTGGCCAGCCTGGCGGACATATTGAACTGACCGCGCGCGGTGCGAAAAACCGCGTCCACCAGCTCCTTGTCGGACGAACCCTTCACGAGGTAGCCCGACGCACCCACACTCAACATCTCGTAGACACTCGCTTTCTCCTCGTGGGCCGACAGGGCGAGAATCCGCGTGTGCGGCGAGCGTGCGCCGATTCCCTCGGCGGCGCGGTGTCCGCCTCCCCCGGGCATGCGTACGTCGAGAACGGCCACCGATGGTTGGTGCTCGGCGGCGAGCTGGATAGCTTCATCGGCGCTGCCGGCCACCGCCACCAGGCGCAGCCCGGGCTCGTCGGAGATGAGGTCAGCTAGTGCTTGCCGGACTGCTGCGTCGTCTTCGGCGACCAGGACGGTCACGCTGTTGGGCACCAGCACTTGCCTCGTTGAGGGCGCGACGGATTGTTGCGGCTTTTCTTGCGTGATCGAATAGCGAATTTAGGCAGTATTGCCGAGGTGGATGGCAGGCAGCTTAAAGCTCCGAACCTGGACGGGGCTTCCTGCGACGCACCTGGAACAGCAGGCCGCTCGACCGCCGGCGACGGAAGGGGCCGACCGGCGATTCATCGTTGGCCGCGGGGGTCGCCGCGAGTCGTTCTCTGAGCAGCGAGTCCGTTTCGCCTTCGCCGTCGTGTCCTTGGTCCATGGTTCGTGCTTCTAAGCGGCGTCGGCGTAGGCTGAGCGCGTCTCGAAATGCGGCGTCATGACGAGGTCGCGCAGAACGTCGGCGCCGATGTCGAGGACCACGTGGCCACGAGCGCACGACTGAATGTTGTCGGTCAGATCCTGGCTCCCCCAGCCCTTCACGATGTAGCCGGAGGCGCCCCCGCGAAGCATCGCCGCGACCTCCCCCGCGTCGTCACTGGCGGAGAAGGCGATCATCCGGGTTGCCGGCGCGACCCGAGCGATTTCAAACGCGACACGCTCGCCACCCCAGTCCGGCATCCGAACGTCGATCAGCGCCACGTCGGGGTGGGTCGTCGATGCGAGCTCGATGGCGTCGTCGACGTTGGTCGCGGTACCAACCAGGCGCATGCCGGACTCACCGCTGATCAACGCGTCGACCGCGTCGAGGAGCCCGGGGTCATCGTCCACGGCGAGCACGAGCACGGGATCACGCTCGAAATCGCGGCTGACCGGTGCGCGCTCGCTGATGACGTCCAACCGATGGGCCACGTGGCGGCCCAACTCTGGAGACAGGACGGCCCGCCCTCTGAGGACGTGCTCGATGCCGGTAAGGATCTTTTGCGGCCGGGTGCCCTTGAGCAGGTAGCCGCTCACGCCCGCCTGGAGCATGCCGATGACGCTCTGTTCGTCGCGTCGCACGGTCAGCGCCAGCATGCGCGTCCGTGGCCACACCGAGTGGATGCCGGTCGCAGCCCGCGCGCCGCCGCCCGGCATGTTCATATCCAGTAGCGCGATGTCAGGATGCATCGCTTCCGCCAACTCGATGGCGGCCCGCGCGCTCGCGGCTGTCGCCGAGACCACCATCCCGGGGTGTCCACCGATGAACGCCGCGAGACTCGACCGCACCAGCTCGCTGTCGTCCACCAACAGCACGGTGCGTGAGCTATAGCGCAGGGAAACGTCGTGCTGAGCCAGCATTCGACCTTACGGTAACCGGGCTCAACCGGCCGGCACATGGGCAAACGCGGGCGCGGGCACTACCCTAATTGAGGCAGCCGGGTAGGTATCGCCGCCGAGCCGACGTATCCCTGCTCGCCGGCACGGACCACCGCTTCCAGACGGGAATGGACGCCGATCTTGTCCATCAGGTTGCGGACGTGGGAGCGCACGGTTCCGTACGCGATTCCCATGTGGCCGGCAATCTGGCGGTTGTCGAGACCGGCCACCAGCAGGTTGAGGACTTGCTGCTCGCGCATCGTCAGGTCCGAAAACAGCCGCGATCGCGAGATGGCTCGGGCTTCGAGGAGGCGCTGGTGGCCGGCAAGCGCGGCCAGCCGGTCGGCGGGCACGAGCATCTCGCCGCCTGCCGCGCGGCGGATCGCCCCTCGTACCTGGGTCGCCGCCACGGCCTTCGACAGGTAGGCGCAGGCGCCCGACTCGACGGCGGCCAGCACCGCGTCATCGCCATCGTCGGCACTGAGGAAGACGATCGCGACCTGGGGCCGCAGCCGCCGAATCCAGGCGGCGGCTTCCGACCCGGTCCCGTCAGGCAGGCGAGAGTCCATCAGCACCACGTCCGGCATGCGTTCCTCGGCCATCGCGATCGCGTCTCGCATGGTGTCGGCCGAACCAACAACCTCGAAATCCGGCACCTCGCTGAGCAGTGCGACGAGGCTTTCCGCCAGAATCGGGTGATCCTCGACGACCAACACCTGTATTGGCCCGGTCCGTCGGCTTGTCGACGGGGTCACGCCGCGGATCCCTGCACCGCCGCACCGTCGGATGGAATCCAGATCGAGGCGCGCGCATGACGGCGGACTCTCCGGTCGAACCGTGCCCAACCACCCGCGAGCCGGGCTCGCACTCCGATCCGTGTGCGGTCGGCGAGGCTCGCAAACTCCTTACCCACCTCGACGATTCCGTCGTGCCGCAGGCTGAGCAGAAAGCCGTGATTGTGATCGTCCATCTCGACCACGACCTGACTGGGTCGGGCGGTGCACGCAGCCCGCAACGCGTCTTCGGCGACGCGGAACAACGTGACGCGGCGTTGAAAGGGCGGCTGCTGCTGGAGCCGGTTGCGGACCTCGGTCGACACCCCATAGTCGGCGCGCAGTACGTCGAGTAGCTCACGGATCGCGGTGGCGAGACCCAGACCATCGAGTCCGGGTGCGTGCACCTTGACCATCAGCTCTCGCAATCCGACACTCGTCATCTCGAGCAGCTCCTCGATGGTCGTCAAGATCTGGAGGTCGGCGGGATCGCTGGCGCCTCGGCGGAGTTGCTGTAGTCGAAGACTGGCCGCCGTGAGCGATTGGATGCTCCCGTCATGGATTTCGTCGGCGATGCGTTTACGGTCCAGCTCCTGGGCCGACTGCGACAGATCCTCGTCCTGCCAACGCTCGGTCATGTCACGGACGATGACGACACGCACGGATCCAACTGGGGTCTCATGGCGCATCGCGCTAACGTCGATGGGGAGCCAAGACCCGTCCTTCTTGCGACCGATCATCTCGGCTCGGTCCCGCTGCGCGTGCCCGTTGGACGGCAGGGCAAATGGAATTCTGTTGACGAGGGGCCCGTCGCCCACCAGCGACGTGATCTGGTGACCGACCAGCTCCGCCTCGCGATATCCGAAGAGGGTTTCCCAGGCTGCGTTCACGAAGCGAAACTCATCGTTGGGGCCGACGATCGCCATTGCGTCGGGGACAGCTTGGGGCAGCCATGCAAGTGGCAGCGTCGTGCTCGCGCTGCGTATGCCCACGTCCCCGCGCGACGCGGGCCCATTCGCATCCTTGCGTTTGGCCTGGAAACTTAGGCACTATTGCCGAGTTGTTAGGTGGCGTTTAGTGGACGCTGCGTTAGGCTTGTGAATTAGGCAGTCCTGCCGATGCAGGGGACTCACAGTGAGTGCCACGCTGCGCACGACGGAAACTTATAGATCCCCGGGGGCGATGCGAGTGGGGCAAGGGGGAGCGCAATTGGGTAGCGGCATGCCATCTGTCCGGCTCGGGCATGTCGAGGCGGTGGGCGTCAACCATTTGACGCCGCGACAGGGCGAAGTGTTGCGCTTGCTGGCCCGCGGATGGACCGATGCCCAGATCGCAGACGAGTTGTTTCTCAGCCGCCGCACCGTCCACGCGCATCTCCGAGAAATCTTTCGCAAGTTAGGCGTCTCTCACCGGAGCGCCGCGACCCGCTTCGCGATCGAGCACGGCCTGGCGTAGCCACCGACCCAGCAGCACGAATACGAAGTCGCCGCGATCGTCGCATGATTGCTATGCTTACCACCGTATAGCACAATGCAGTATCGATCACGAGCGTGGGTCTTGAGCGAGACGTATCCGGATCATCTGACATCCCGAGAGGTGCACGTCCTGAAGCTGGTCACCGCGGGCCTGACCAACCGAGAGATCGCCGAGCAACTCGGACTGAGCTCTCGCACCGTCGACGCGCATTTGCGCTCGATCTTCGGCAAGGTTGGCGTTGGCTCTCGGAGCGCGGCGACCCGCTACGCGGTCGAGCACGGCCTGGTTTAGCGAGTCACGCGAGCAGCAAGTCGTGGCGCGCGGCGGCGGCCACTGCTTCGAGCTTCGAGTGGGCGTCGAGCTTTTCCAGGATGTCCTGGACATAGCTGCGCACGGTGTTGAGCGTCAGGCCGAGCTCCCGGGCGATGGCCTTGTTGTCGAGCCCCTGCGCCATCAGCAACAGGACCTCATGCTCGCGTGGCGTGAACTGTGACCGTAGCCGCGTGCGATCCTGCTCTTCCCGTGCGCGTTGGTGAACCCGGGTCAGCAGGCCGGCCAGCTGCGCCGCGGGGATCAACATCTCCCCGTCGGCGGCTTTCCGCACCGCCGCCACGACGTCGGCCGAGGCGCGCGACTTGGGCAGGAATCCACAGGCGCCCACACGCACCGCCGATAGCAAGGCATCCTCGCTGTCGTCGCCGCTGACGAACACCAGGCGCGGCCGCGGCCGCTGGTTGCGCATCTTCTCGCCGGCCTGCGCTCCCGTCCCGTCCGGAAGCCGGTAGTCCATGATGACAACGTCCGGCGCGTCGGCGATGGACATGGTGACCGCATCCTTCACACAGCCGGCGACGCCGACCACCTGGATGTCGCTCTCCCGGTCGAGCAGCGCGTGCATCCCTTCGGCGACCAGCCGATGGTCTTCGACGAGCAGCACGCGGATCGGTGGCGACATGGACCTCCCTTATGGTCACTCTGGGCAACGAGTGGTGACCGGGCTCCTTGCGAGCGTCGCTGTAACGATCAGCGCCTGAAGGCGCTCCGGCTGGGTGACACCCTCTCCCCGACCGCGGTGAATCGTGACCGGCGGCCGCGTGACACGGCAACGAGCGAGGAGGGGGAGTAGGGGTGGGGCCTCCTCGTGTCACCTTCTATCAGTGGCCGCCGGTCTCCTACCATGAGAACGACCTTAGCCGCCCACCGGGTGCGCGTCTTCCTGCAAATGCGAGGCGACAGCGAGACCCGGTGGCCATAGCATCCGGCCCATGAAAACAGCTGTCTCCGGGATGGCCGAGGGATCGTCGGATTTCGGAAGAACGGAACGCTTCCAAGAGCAATCGGATTACCACTGGGCGGTACCGGCACAGCGCTTCGCCCGCCGTGGGCCGGTGCTGCCGCGACCAGGCACGGAACACCTGCTCCAGTTGCTCCAGCCCCGCCGGCGCCATGACTGGGCGCTGCTCGCCGCCATCCGCGATGCGTATGTCAGCGGTGCCGCAACCCGTCACGTGGAAGCCATGGCACGCGTCGTAGGCGTCGACGGTGTCAGCGACGACGACGTGGTGCGCGCGGGCCACGAGCTCGACCGGCAGTTACAGGCATTCCGCACACGCTCAGTGTCGGGCGCCTACCCGTACGTGGTGATCGACGCGATCGCGCAGAGCGTCCGACAGCGCGGCCGGCTGGCAAGCCTGTCGGCGATGGTGGCCGTCGGCGTCGCCGCGACCGGGAACCGCGAGGTGCTGGCGATCGAGGTCGACGAAGCGGAGGAACCGGTCGCATGGCTGAGGCTGCTCACTGGGCTGCGAGACCGAGGCGTCTATGGCGTTCGGCTGGTCACCGCCGAAGCGCACCCCGGCATCGCGGGCGCGATCGCGCAGACGTTTCCCGCCGCCAGCTTCCAGCGTTCGCGCTCGGGGCTGATCCCCGATCTGCTGGATATCGTGCCCGAGTCCGATCGGCCCGGCCTCGCCACCCAGCTCCGGGCCGTCTTCGTCCAGGACGATCGGGTAGCCGCCCAATCGCTGCTGCGTGGCATCCCGAACGCCTTCCCCTCCAACCCCACCCTCATCAACGATTTGCGTGATCGGGAAGAGTCGATTCTCGCCTTCTACGATTTGCCCCCGCCCCACCGTCGCCGAGTCAATTCCGCGCGGTGCCTCGCCCACGCCCGTGGGGAGATCCAGCGGCACTGCCGACTGATCGGCATCTTCCCCTACCGCCTCACGCTGCTGCGGCTATGCGGCGTGATTCTGCAGGAACAGAATGACGAATGGATCGCTGGCCCACGCTACGTCGGCCGCCGTCGCGACGGAAATGCAACCACGCTGGGTCAGCCCTGGACCGGGCTCGAAACCGACGCCCTCGGATCGCGCAGCGGTCTGCGCCTGGTGCAGGCGGCATGACCGAGATCGAGCGCGCCAGGTCGGCTGCCCGGCTGGTGCCGAGGCGCCTCGCGCAGTTGCGCCTTCAGGTGCTGGACCGGCTCCTTGGCGATCTCGCGCACATGCGGCTGGAGGGATTTCGGACGCTCCCACCCACCGTCAGCGCCGTGATCGCGGACCTGGCGCGGGCCCATGATTTCAGCTTGCCGGGGGTCGGCGACGCGCGATCGCCCGAGATCACGATCGCGGAGCGTCATCTTCTGGCGGCCCAGAGTCAGGTGATGCGCGAGCTGGAAAGCCTGGGTGGCGGTGCGACCTGGGAAGACCTGGAACTTGCCTAGCGACCGTCACATTTGCGGACCGCCAACGTTGTCCTTTACAGTAAGTGCGCGCATCAACCCGGCTCTCTAACTCGACAAGGAACCTGAGATTTGGTTCGCGGGACCACCGATGAGCGCTCGTAACCGGCAGGTGATGCCGGCCGTACGCGAGCGGCTGCTGACGACCCGGGAAGCCGCGACCTTCTTGAAGGTCAGCGAGGCGTCGATTCGACGTTGGACCGACAGTGGCCTGCTGCCCGCCCGCCGGGTCGGTCGCCGCCGGGCCCGCCGCCTCCTTGAGGACGACCTCAGGATGTTCATGGAAGCTGGTCCGGGCCCGGGCCCTGCCGCCGCCGACACTAATCTGTCGTCGACGATGGTCATCCAGGACGTGGTCGTGTCAATGGGGGACCACCTCGCGGCCTTTTACACGTCTGACGCGGGCCGCCTCCGGATTGGCCTTCCCTTTCTGAGGGACGGCTTACGCGCCGGGCATACGGTCGTGCTTCGGGCCCTCCCCGATATCCGCGAGCACTATTTCGCCGCGCTGCGAAACGAGGGCGTCGACGCCGAGCAGGCCATCCAGGCTGGACAGCTGATGATTTACCCGGAAGTCTCCGGCTCGGCCAGTGACCAGGTGGCGCAATTCGAGCAGCTGCTGACGGCGGCGTCCCGGCAACGACCGGGGCCGATCCGCATCCTCGCGGAGACGTTGGCGGATGTCGAAACCCTGAGATCGGTCGCCGAGCATATGGTCGTGGAGCAGCAGGTGGGTGCGGTCTTCAAACGGTTCCCGGTGGTGACGATCTGTGCCTACGACGTCCGCGCTTTCGATGCGGTCACCGTGATCGAGGCCCTCAAGCTCCACTCCGACACCTTTGGGCCCCAGGTCGGCTACTGGCTGAACTAACCCCACGGAGTCGGCCAGAATTGACCCATGCCGAAACCCACCGCTAAACAGGGCGTCCTAGCCCTCGACATCGGCACCTCATCAGTCCGCGCCGCCGTCTACGACGACGATGGACGGCTGCTGCCCTCGACCCTCGTCGATGTGCCATACAAAGTCCGGACGACGGCGCCGGGCGAAGTCTCCTCCGACCCGAAAGACTTGGTCACGCTGATCGCGCAGAGTGTCGACGGCGCCCTCCACGCCGCCCGAAAGAGTAAGGTCGACGTCCTCGCCGTCGGTGCTTCCTGCTACTGGCACAGCCTGATGGGGGTCGACGGCTCGGGTCGCCCCACCACCGAGCTGCTCACCTGGGCCGACACGCGCAGCAGCGCGGAAACACGCCGCTTGCGCGCGCGCTTCGACGAGCGCGCCTACCATGCCCGCACGGGCTGCTTCTTTCACGCCAGCTACTGGCCGTCGAAGTTGCGCTGGTTGCGGGCGACGCGCCCCGCCGCCGTGCGACGAACAGTCCGCTGGATATCGCTCGGCGAATACCTCTACCAGCAGCTATTTGGCGAGTCGCCAGTGAGTTACTCGATGGCATCCGGCACCGGGCTTTTCGATGTCAACCGTTGCCGGTGGGACGGGAAAGCGTTGCAGCTGGCGGGCATCGAGCCCACGAACCTGTCGAGGCTCTCCGACTGGGACAATCCTCTTCACACGCTCCGCCCGGCATTTGCGCGGCGATGGTCGGAACTTCGCGAGATACCCTGGTACCTCCCCGTCGGCGACGGGGCACTCGCCAACATCGGGGCGGGCGCCAGCAGCCCACGATGGGTGTGCGCCACGGTCGGAACATCGGGCGCGATGCGAGTGGTCCTGGAACGCGATCGTGTCAGTGTTCCCTGGGGAACCTTCGTCTACCGCCTCGATCGACACCGATTCGTGCTGGGTGGGGCACTCAGCGAGGGCGGCAACGTGGTGCGATGGTTCACCGATGGGCTCGGCCTGCCGAACAAGAAGGCGTTGAAACAGGCGGCCGCGGAGATTGCGCCGGACAGCCACGGGCTGACCATCCTGCCCTTCTGGGCCGGTGAGCGAAGTCCCAACTGGCGTGGTGAGGCGCGCGCGGTGATCGCTGGTCTGTCACTCGGCACGCATCCGGCGCAGCTGCTCCGTGCGGCGATGGAAGCCATCACCTTCCAGCTGGTGACGGTCGCATCGGCGATCCAACGGGTCGTCAATCGACCGACCGGCGTGATCGCGACCGGCGGCCAGTTGATCCATTCGCCGGCGTGGACCCAGATGTTGGCCGATGCGCTGAACCAGCGGGTGATGACCTCACCGGAGCCGGAAGCCTCGAGTCGCGGGGCGGCCCTTTTGGTGCTCCACGCCCTGGGCAAATTGCCGCGCCTTTGGTCGACGACGCCGGCGCCAGGCCGAGTCTTCAAGCCGCGCGCCCGGGTGCATGCGATTTACGAGCGCGCGCGACGCCGGCAGGAAGAGCTGTATGACCGGCTCATTCCCTCTACCGCCGCGGTGGGATCAGGTTCCAGAAGGAAGCATCCTCGAAGCCCAGCCGCCAAACACTGATTCCCTTCAACCCGTACTCGTACATCAGGGGCAGCTTGCGGCGCAACGTGTCCGAGCTCTGGACCCAGAGCTCGTGATGGACGCCGTAGGCGTCGTAGCCGAAGTGCATTTCCTCCTCGGTGGCGTCGAGGACCGGCGTGGCCCCGTGCGACCGGGCGAGGATCATGGCATCGGCGTAAGAGCTCGAGGTCAACCGTCCGACGCCGGTCCAGTCGTGGTAGTAGGTCGGCAGGCCGAGCGTTGCCTTTTCCGGCGGGACGCCCTGCATCGAGTACTCGAGCGCGCGCCGCATCCACGGCGTGCCCGAGACCGGGCCCGGAGTGGTGACGCCATTGTGCTCGTCGTAGGTCATGAAGGACAGGAAGTCGGCGGCCTTGGCCAGCGCGGCGAAGTCGTATGCCCCCGACCACTGATGGAAGTAGTCGAGGAGCGTTCCGCTGGAGGTGTCATCACCGGGCAGCCGCGGGATGACGGCGATCGACAGGTTCAGCCCCGCTGCATGAAAGGCGTTGGCGCAATCCTGCGTCAGCGCCGTCAGGAGGTCGCGGTCGGTCCACGGGATCTGCTCGAAGTCCAGCTGAAACCCCGCGTAGCCGTAGGCTTTCGCCTCGTTGACCAGGTTAGCGGCGAGGGTGGCACGCCGGGCCGGATCAGCGAGGATCGCATGGGCGACGTCCGGATCGACATCCTTGTTGACCACCAGCGGAATGATTGCGACGCCGCCGGCGTGGGCCGCATCGATGACGTCCCGTCGTGCGTAACCGGTGATGCTCCCGTCGGCATTCGCGTCGTACCAGCCTGGACTCAGCACGTCGATCTGACGCAGGTGGGCCAGCAGGGAAGCGCGCCCTTCGTCCGTGTTGACGTAGTACATCTGGACCATCCGGCCCGGCAGTACCCGGGTCAGCGTCGAAGGGACGGTCAGTTCGGCACTCGCGCCCTCGCGACTCCACGTCCCATCTGCGGCCTGGATACCGGGATCGACCGTAACGCTGGCCTGGTCCGATAACCCGAACCCGGTCGACACCAGCTCGACGGTCCGCGCATCACGCCAGTTGAAAGTCGGATGGCCCGTCATCCGAATATTTTCCTGCGCCCGTGCGCGGTCCGCCACCGCCCGCGAAAAGCGGATGGTCGCCGCCACGCTTGCCTGCGCATCCGCCTGCAAGTGATAGAGATGGATGTCCACCGTCGCCGTCAACGGCGGCACGATCTTGAAGGCGGCTTTGATATGCATGGCGCCGGCGGCCAGCTGCACCGTGTGGCGGCTCCCCATTGGCAGCGGGCCTGGGAGCGCGAGGCGTAGCACCGCGGCGGTCGTCGTCGTGGATACGGTCACAGCTCGGCCGTCCATGACGACCCGCCAATCACCGGGCTTCAGCGGGCGGCTCACCGTGACGACGAGTTCCGGATGCGGGGAGACCTCCGGGAGTGGGGTCGACAACATCGAGGCCCCGTCGACTTCCATAGCATCGACATTGACCATCGGCATCGGAGCTAGAGAGGTGGCGACGAGGCCACCCGTGAGGAAGACCCCGGTCATCAGCGCGCCGGTGCCCAGGACGAGGGGAAGGCGCATGCCCGCGCGAGTATCGCCGGGAGGTGCGGGTCACCGCAAACGATCGACATGGCACGAACTCAGCCCCAGCCGTTAGCGCCTTACGCCGGGTCGGCGCTATCAGCTTTGCTGGTTTGCCGCATTCGATTTCGGGTACGAAAAAGGCGTGGATCTTCTGGATCTTCTTCGCCGCCAGGCGAGCCGGTTCCAGTGCCCCCAGTGTGGGGAAAGCCTGGCCGACTGCCAGCTCGAGATGGTCGCCCATGCCGACGACCAGTCGCTAGTCAAGGTGACCTGCGCGCACTGCCAGGACACGCGGATGATCGCGGTCGCGGTGGCGGCCGAGGCGGAACCGCCGGCACCCGTCATCGAGGTTCGCGACCAGCCGATCGACGAGCTCGGCGGGCCGATTACAACGGACGATGTGCTGGATGCCCGGTTGGCCCTCGCCGGCTTCGAGGGTGACCTCGCCGGCCTGCTGCGCTAGGCCCGACTGTCACCAGCCGGTAACAATCCACTCCTGACATCCGCATCCTGGCTTTTTGGTCACGGTCGCGGGATTTCCCGCATGTAAGATGGCGCGGTGATGAGGGGATGGCACCGCTCGGGGGCGGCCGGCCTGCTGGCCCTGGCCGTGTGGTCGCTGGGAGGGCTCTGGGCGCTGGCCAGCCCACCGGTGCCGACCATGAGCCAGCGCTCGCAGCCCTGGTCGCGCCAGGCGCTCGGCAGCGATCCCGTGGATACCATCGGCTCGTCCGGCTGCGCCCTGACTGCGGTCACCATGGTGGCGTCCGCCTACGGCTTCCGGACAAACCCGTCGCAGCTGAACCAGTGGCTCACGGCGCACGGCGGCTACATCGAGAACGACCTGCTGCTCTGGCGGCAGGCAACCGCCGTCACGCAGGGTTCGGTCCGCTGGCAGTGGCTCCACGTACCGGGGATGGTGTCGCAGCTCCGTACCGACGACCAGGACATCGAAGATCTCCCTCCTCAATCCGTCGTCGAGGCGCAACTCGACGCCGGGCGGCTGGTGGTCGCCGAGGTTCGACTCTACGGCGGCATGCACTTCGTGGTCATCACCGGCCACCGGGACGACATCCTCTATATCAATGATCCGTGGTTTGGGGATCGGACCACGCTGCAGGCGCGCTACGGCAACTACCGTCAGGCGGTGCACTCCGCGCAGGTCTACTACCGCAGCTAAGCGATCACGCAGCCGCGGCGAGCTCGTCGTCGAACTCAGCGGGACCCCACTGACGAGTCCGCTGCGCGACGGCGGCACACAAGTTCTCGAAGGTGTCCTGCCGAAACAACGCCCGATTCAGTTTCAGCACCTGGCCGCCGGCCGCGATCTCGAGATGTCCGCCCTGGCGGGTGATCACCTGGTTCATCCCGTGCACGTGGTTCCAGGGGACCAGGCGCGGCTGCCGTTTGAACCAGGCATGACCGACCGGCCGGAGCGCGATGCCCTCGCCCGTAACGGTCACTTCGATCCATTCGATGAAGAAGCTGTGGAAGAGCAGCCCGATGCTGAAGGCGAGCCCGCAACCCATCGCGATCGCGAGCGCCGCGAAGGAGCTGCTGTGCGTCTGGGAGATCTCGATGACGGCGAGCACGAAGCCCAGCGCGCACATGGTAATCGGCACGCCCGGCCAGAGAATGACCAGCCGGTTCAGGGGGCTATCCGGCCGAAAGCTCATAGGTTGCCCCTAACGGTATCGGCGCAGATCGAAGCCAACATTTCGGCAACCAAGCCGCGCCCAAACTGTTGCGCTCGCGTGACGGCCGGCGGAGCCCGCGCTAAACGTCTAGTTCTTTGACGTCGAGGTCGCGCAGCTCGGGGGGCGCTGCGAGCCCGTTATCGACCAGGATGCGCAGCAGCCGCAGGACGTAGCGGGCGCCATTCAGGTTGACGCCGTGCTGGCGCGTCAGGGTCTGGATCGCCTGGAGCTTGCGGATATCCCGCTGCGAAAACCGCCGGCGGTTGGTCGACGTGCGTTTGGGGACCACCAGGCCAAGGTGCTCGTACATCATCAGGGTGCGCGGGTGCGTCTGCAGAATCTCTGACGCCACGCTGATGGTGTAGATGGGTTTGTCGAGGGACAGGCTCGTATCCGTCGGCGCCCGGCGGGTTACTCCTTTAGCCAATCCTCGATACCTTCGGAGAGGCTGGTCGGGGTGGTGCGGGCCTTGATGAGGTATTCGTGAGCCCCCAGCCGCAGGCCTCGCGCAACCAGATCCTCTTCATCGTAGTTAGACAGGATGATAACCGGAATATCGCGCGTCTTCTCCTGCGCCCGCAATTTCCTCAGGACTTCCAGCCCATCCATCTTGGGCAGGCGGATGTCGAGAAAAATGATGTCGGGAGCGAGGTCGCCGGCCTTCTTGAGTCCCTCCTCGCCATCGAGGGCGGTGTTGACCCGGTAGCCGTCGAGCTCCAACTTCAACCGGTACATCTCGAGCACCGATGGATCGTCTTCCACGAGGAGAACGTCGACCAGGTCTTCGTCGGCCTGGCTCGGTCGGCCCGCGCCAGCGGTGCGGCGCGTCTTACTTTCCATAACACTCCTCTTGGCGCGAAGCAGTATAAATGAACCCCGAGAATAGCCCTAGAAAAGTTAAGGCCCTCCAAAGGGAGGGCCCGAAGAGGGGGGCAAGAGAACTGGCAATAAGTATAGGCAGGGCTCGGCGCCCTGTCAACAGGGGCGCAGTCAGAAAATATCCCTCGCTCACTGTTGCAAAAGGGACGCGCGAGTGACGGCCTGTGTTCAGACGTCCAGTTGCGAGACGTCGATGTCGCGGAGCTCGACCGGCGACGGCAGCTGGTGTTCGTGCAACAGCTTCAGCAGCTTCAGAATGTACCGGACGCCCGCAAGGTTGACCGAGTGCTGCCGGGTCAACTTCTGAATGGTCTGAAGCTTCATGACGTCGCGCTGCGAGAAGCGACGGCGATTGGTCGAGGTCCGCTTCGGCACGACCAGCCCGAGATGTTCGTACATCATGAGCGTCCGCGGATGTGTCTCCAGGATCTCGGACGCCACGCTGATGGTGTAAATCGGTTTGTCCAGGGAGATGTTCGTGTCGCGGCGGGTTTCACGTTTGACGGCGATTGCCATACGACCCCTCCAAAATGTTGCCAGAGACGAGGCTGAGTATAGGCGGCAAGATGAGCGGCCTCAAGGCAGGATTCGTAAATACATATGAACTCATATAAACCCCCAACCCGGGCATCACGTAGTACCCAAAATCGTAGTGGCTCGCGCTAACGCTTCGTAACAGGCCGGCCTGACACGAGGCCGGCTTCTTTACCTGGGGGTCGCTGGTGGCGAGGACTCGGCGTTGGCGGCCTCGGCCGGCACGTTGGCTGGTGGGGCGGCGGCCCGGCGGCCCGCGTGGGTGCGGGCGCCACTCGGGGTGGCGGTTGGATCGCCTCCACGTACCCGGATGTGGCTCAACGTCGATTCACGGAGGATCAGGAAGAGAAGCAGGGCGACCGATCCCAGCAGGAAGTTCGTCCCCAGCCAGCTGTAGGCCAGGAAGAAACCCAGCACGAACCCGATCAGCGCCATCAGGAAGGCGGCAATGGTCCCGATGTGCATGAACTCGTCTTGCAGATGATGACGGGGAAAGAGCTGGCGTAGCCAGTGCTCCAGTCCGGCGCCGGCCGGGCCAGGATGGGAAGAGGCGGCCGGCGTGGAGCCAGCCACCGGGTCAGCCTGCGACTTGCCGCAGAAGCGGCAGAAATGGGCATCCGCCTCGATCGGCCTGCCACACTCGCGACAGAATACGGTCCCGGTTTTTGGTGCGGCTTCGGTAGGCGACAAGGCGGCCCCATTATAGGGCCCGCAATTGCCCGGCCCCGCCAGGTTGACCAAAGCGTAACCAACCGCCCCGCCCTCCCGTTCGACTTACAACCATGGCAATGCAAGCCCGATTGGCGCAAGCGAGCTCCTTTTACGTTATACTGCTCCCATCAGATTTTCGTAACCCAAATGGTAGGCAATTAGGGGCTTGAATTGATAAGTATCCGGCATGCGACTCACCCAGGAACTGCTAGCGGCCTCTCATCGCTCGACGCCCGGCGGCGCCAGATCCGGCGGCTGCGCCGGTCGCCACTCCGCACCATTGTCAGCGGAGCGGGGTGGGGAGCGGTTATCCTCGTCTCTCTGTGGCTTCTCCTATCGGGGATCTTCGGGTTTCTGACCGCCTGAACCTGGCGACGCGCCGACGAAGTCAGCGGAACGTCGACCGCTGGCGACGCCGTAGCCGCGCCGATTTTCGTCGGGTCCTGATCCTTGGATTGCTGGTCGTCCTGCTGCTGCCCCTGCTCAGCATTCCGGCGATCACGGCGCAGGCCGTCGGTACCCTGCCGGCCGTCAGTGGGCTCGCCTCCAACAAGATGCAGCAGGACACCCTGATCTACGACCGCCATGGCACCTTGCTGGCCGACATCGGCAAGGCCGGCGACCATCGAATCGTCGTGCCGCTCAATTACATCTCGCCCTGGGTGGTGAAGGCGACTCTCGCCACCGAGGACCGTACGTTCTACTCGAACAGTGGCATCGACCTCGGCGGCATCGTGCGCGCCGCCATCGCGAACTTCCAGCACCACAAGGTCAAGCAGGGTGGCAGCACCATCAGCCAGCAGCTGGTCAAGCAGGTCTACATCGGCACCAACGCCCCGGCGGATATCCAGCGAAAGCTCAAGGAAGCCATCCTCGCCATCGAGCTCAACCGCGAGTACAGCAAGAACCAGATCCTCGAGATGTACCTCAACACCATCTTCTACGGCAGCCAGACCTACGGGATCGAGGCGGCGGCCCGCAGCTACTTCCAGACCAACGCGCACGACCTATCGCTGGCGCAGGCGGCCATGCTCGCCGGACTCCCGCAGGCGCCAACGCAGTACAACCCGGTCGTGAATCTGCAGTCCGCCAAGCTACGCCAGGCGCAAGTGCTCGCCGGGATGGTAGGCGAGAAGTACATCACGGCGGCGCAGGCCGAAGCCGCGTATGCCGTCAAGCTGCAGATCTTCCCACCGACCACGAAGTTCGAGGCGCCGTACTTCGTCGATTACGTCTTGAAGACGCTCGCCAACCCTCCCTACAACATCAAGGCCGACGATCGTCGTGGTTACCGGGTCTACACCAGCCTCGACCTCAACCTGCAACATCTCGCGGAGCAGACCCTCTACGACCAGGTGGCCCAGAAGGGCAACTTCTATAACTTCCACGACGCTGCGCTGGTAAGCATGGACCCAAAGACCGGCGAGGTCCTGGCCATGGTCGGCGGCGTCGACTACAACCGTCCGGGCGGGCAATACAACTTTGCCTACGACGTGCCGCGTCCGCCCGGCTCGAGTTTCAAGATCTTCACCTACACCGCCGCCATCGAAAGCCGCAAAGTCAACATGGTCAGTCCGATCCTGGACGAGCCTCTGGTTTTTCCCATCGGGGGCGACCCGGCCGGTTTCGGCAAGTACATCCCGCAGAACTACGACCGCCGCTTTCATGGCACCCTGCCGCTCAAGATGGCGATGGGCAACTCAATGAACATCCCGGCGCTGAAGACCGAACTGCGCACCGGCATCCCGGCGGTTGTCGATATGGCGCACCGAATGGGACTGACCTGCCTCGGCCCGCTGCCCTGCGTCGACCAGAGTCCGGATAACTACGGGCCGAGTCTGACGCTCGGGGCATATCCTGTTCGGCTCGCCGACATGGCCACTGCGGCCTCAACGCTCGCGACGCTCGGCGTCCGGCATCGCGAGGCGCCCATCCTGAACATCAAGGATGGCCTAGGCCACGATGTCTTCACATACGATGTCGCGAAGAACGAGTTTCGCGCCATCGACCCCGGTGTCGCCTTCATCATCGCCTCGATCATGTCGGACGACCGCAACCGCTGCCTGGAATTCGGCTGCCACGGTGACCTCACGCTTCCCAACCGGACGGTCGCGGCGAAGACCGGCACCACCAACGATTTCAAAGACAACTGGACGGTCGGATTCACGCCCAGCCTGGCGACGGCGGTGTGGGTCGGCAACCCGGACAACAAGCCGCTGAGCCATAACTCGACCGGCATCGTCGGTGCCGCGCCCATCTGGCACAAGTTCATGCTGCAGGCTCTGGCGAGCACTCCCAATGAGTGGTACCCCGTCCCAGCCGGCATTCACCCCGTTGGCGGAAACTACTTCTTGCCCGGGACCGAGAGCCTGCCGCCGACACTCGCGCAACCGTGGCCGCAGTGCAAGTTGCCACCGAACTACAACCCCTATACGCTGACTTACTCGCAGATCACGGTCAACGGGGTCTACTGCATCATCAACGCGCCGCCGCCCGCCCCGGCGCCCACGCCGACTCTAACGCCGTGCGTGGTGCCAAGCGGGGCGCCGCCAGGAGCGCCATGCAAGCCGCCGGGCCACGACTAGCGAACTAACCCAGCCCGTCTTTCGCGTTGGCGCGCCGCGCCCTAAGCGATACCTGGCTGGTCCTGCGTGGCCTTTTCAGTGTGGCCGCCCTGCTCGCCGTCCCCGAAGGACATCTTGGACGCCAGCCCGCCGGCGCGATCGCGCAACTCGATGCCGCGCTGCATCAGGTCGTCGCGCATCTCCTCGCCCGACTTGGGGGCGAGCAGCAGCGCCAGCCCGAAGCCGACCGCGACGCCAAGCAGGAGCCCGGTGACGAAGCGCTCCACGCCGGCATCGTCATCCTGGGTGATCCGGGTCCGGCGTAAGGCCGACACGGCGTCGGTCAAGCGGTCCTTCACCTCGAGGTCCTGCGCGGTTTTGGTGGCCCGGTCGAGCAGTTCGCTCAACCGGTCGATCGTCTTTTCCACGGTCTGATCCATCCTCGTCCTCCCTACGGGCGCTTGGCCCTGGTTTCTCCACCGCCTGCCGCTCGGCGCCGGGGTGTTGCCGCGGGGGTCACCGGCGCGCCGCCCTCGCCGGCCATCATCGCCTGGGCCTGGCCCAGCAGTCGCGAGAGCCGGCGGCGGATGGCCACGCCCGATTCGGGCGCGTACAGCAGCCCCAGGACTGCCCCGGCGATCGCGCCGTGCCTGAGACCTCGCAAATATCCCATACGGAACAGCCATCGTACCACTTGCCCTTGGCGGCACCCGAACATTGGACCGCTACGTCACCAATTCAGGAAATTGGGTGAAGTTGTTTTATACTAACCACCAATGGGAAGGGGGGAAAGGTGACAGGCGCGATGTCTGCTTTGCCGGCTCCGGCGTGGAAAGGCGGGCGGTTCAATGAGCCCGCTCCGGCGTGGAAAAGCGGGCGGTTAAAGGAGGGGACATGAGTGAAGTCGTCGACGAGGACGTAGACGTCCTGTTCATCGAAGACGATCCGGCCGTCGCTGAGATGTACAAGCTCAAGCTGGAGCTGGATGGCTACCGGGTCACGGTGGCGAAGTCCGGCGAGGAGGGCCTCGACCACGCCAAGAATCGGATTCCGGACATCGTCTTCCTCGACATTCGACTCCCGAAGATGGATGGCTTCGCGGTTCTCGAGAACCTTCGCTCCGACGGCGTCACCAGGAACATTCCGGTCATCATCCTCTCCAACTACGGCGAGAAGGAGTTAGTCGATCGCGGCCTCAAGCTGGGCGCCCTGGATTACCTGATCAAGTCCGAGACGACGCCCGCCAGCCTCAGCCGCGGCGTCCAGGATTGGGTCAAGGAATAAAACGTTGGTCCCCAACCGCGATCCGCGAATCGGTGGAGCGTTCGACCTCGACAAACCGCTCTACACGATTAGCGTCGCTTCCGAAATCCTCGAGACGCACCCGCGAACTCTGATGATGTACGAGGACCTCGGACTGATCGAGCCCTATCGAACCGCGACCAACCGGCGCCGCTACTCGCAGCGCAATGTCCGCAAGCTCCAGGTGATCCAGCAGCTGACGCGAGAGAAAGGCGTCAACCTCGCGGGCGTGAAGTACATCCTGATGTTGCTCGAGTCGCTGAAGCGCGGCGGCATCAAACCGCCCGACGACCTGAAGCACGTCTACGACCTCTACGAGGAGATTATTTAGCTGTCTTAGCTGGCGGCGATCGGCGGAGCGGGCTCGCTTTCGTGCACCGACCCGCCCGAGCCCTCATCCCAGTCATGGGCTTCCGCGGCAGCGATCCGGGGCGCGACGGCCGACTCCGCGGGCAACGCGACGTTGACCACCGGGACGGCGGCCTCGTCGAGCAACAACCGGTCGAGCTCCTCGCCGTCGATGGTCTCGACCAGTTGCAGATGATCGGCGATCCGCACCAGCGTGGCACGGCGTGATTCGCAGATCTCGTACGCCTGGCGGTAGGCCGCATCGGTCAGCGCCTTGACCTCGGCATCGACGTCCGCTGCGGTCAGCTCGGAGAAGAAAAGACTGTCGCCGTCGCCTTTGCGGTGGAGGGTGACGAGTCCGAGCCGCTCGCTCATGCCGAACTCACACACCATCTGACGCGCGACACCCGTCGCGTACTCGATGTCCTGCTTGGCGCCGGTCGTGACGTCGCCGAAGACGATCTCTTCGGCGGCTCGACCACCCATCGCGGCCGCCATGCGCGCGATCAGCTCCGACTTCGACGTCAGGTAGCGATCCTTCAGCGGCAGCTGGATGGTGACGCCGAGGGCCTGCCCCCGTGAGACCACCGAGACTTTATGCACGGGATCGCTCTTGGCGATCGACTTCATCACCAGCGCGTGGCCGACCTCGTGGTAGGCGATGATCGCCTTCTCTTCCGGCGTGATCATCCGGCTGCGCTTTTCCGGGCCGGCCATCACGCGCAGGCCGGCTTCTTCGAGCTCCTGCTTGCCGATCGCCTGCTTCTTGTTGCGCGCCGCCAGGATTGCCGCCTCGTTGAGGAGATTCGCCAGGTCGGCCCCGGTGAATCCCGGCGTCTGCCGCGCCACGATGTCGAGGTTGATGTTGTCGGCGAGCGGCTTCTGCGCCGCATAGAGCGAGAGGATGGCGCGCCGGCCGTTGAGGTCGGGGGCGTCGATCGCCACGCGGCGGTCGAACCGGCCGGAGCGGAGGAGCGCCGGGTCGAGGACGTCGGGCCGGTTGGTCGCGGCGATCACGACCACCGCGCAGTCGGTATTGAAGCCGTCCATCTCCACCAGCAGCTGGTTCAGCGTTTGCTCGCGCTCTTCGTTGGTCCGGATCTGGGAGCCACCCCGCCTGCGACCGAGCGCGTCGATCTCGTCGAGGAAGACGATGCAAGGGGCGTTCTTCTTCGCGTGGCGGAAGAGGTCGCGCACCCGCGCCGCGCCCACGCCCACAAACATCTCGACGAAGTCGGAGCCGCTGAGGGAAAAGTAGGGAACCTTTGCCTCGCCCGCCACCGCTCGCGACAGCAGGGTCTTGCCGGTTCCCGGCGGACCGACCAGCAGGATGCCGCGCGGCATGCGCGCACCGAGCTGACCGAAGCTACCCGGCGACTTGAGGAATTCGACGACTTCCTCGAGCTCGCGCTTGGCCTCGTCGACGCCAACCACCTGGTCGAACGTGACCTGGTCGGCGCCATTGACCTGGGCTTCGGCCAGATGCTTGGTCATCGCGCCCATCGGACTTCCAAGCAGGTTCGAACGGCGCAACATGATGAAGAGCAAGGCCAGCAGCACCAGCAGACCGAGCAGATTGGGCATCACCGAGGTGAAGGACACGTCGTCGGTCGACTGCACGGCGACCTTGACGTTGTGACCCCGCAGGTACTGCTCGGTCACCCCCATCGATGCCTCTTTTTCGATCGTCCATGACTGGCGACCGGCGGTATCGGTCAGCAGGATGCGCTGGCCGCTGATGGTTGCGGCCACGATGTCACCGTGATCGACACGGTCGAGCACGTCACTGATCGGCGTGCTCGGCGTGTTCCAGACGGAATTCGCACCCGAATGGCCGAGGAACCATAGCCCACCAAGGAGAAGCGCGCCGACGAGCGCGAGCGCCGGGACGACGACGCGCTTTTGGCGCAGGCCGTCAGGGACGGAAAGACTACGGAAGAACGTTTTCATTGGTTCCTCAACCCCTCTTCTTAATAGGCGACTGGCTGGTCAGGTAGGGCGATCAATGCCTTGGCGGCGATACCCCCTCCGTGGTATCGCTGCCAGAACGGATACGCGGTGATCGCCTGTTGCTCCTCCGCGGTGACGCCGTTGTCGGCATTCGCCAGTCGGTAGTAGGACCAGCTGATGCCGCCCTGAGCGCGGGTCTCATTCATCGAGGTGATGATCTCGTCGGGTGGTGGCGCCCCGGGGGTGCCGTACTCGGGCGCGGCGTCGTAAGTTTGGGCGGTGATCGTCAGCGGACGGTTGAACGGGTTGACCCCCGGATCGCGGAACTGTTGGAAGACCTGAGCGACGTAAGCCCGCGCTCCGTCGGCGCCGCTGTATTGCGGGAGCCCGGTGGCACGCCAGTACACCATCGGCGCAAAGACCTGGCAGTAGCGCGACATGGTGGCGTAGGCGTAACCGGGGTGGTCATATGGCATGGGCAACGTGCTGGCGATCAGCAGGTAGCGGTCGCCCAGCCCATTCATGCCGGTGATGCCGCCGCGGATACCGGAGAGGTACTGGCCGACGTTGGGGTCCGAGGTGCTGTTGCCCTCGATGGTCAGCGCCAGGCCGTCGAGCCGCTGGCCCTGCTCTTCAAACTGCGCGGCCGCCAACGCATCGGCGGTGTCCGCGGTTGGGTCGTCGAGCATCGGCTCGATCCAGCCGATGATGCTCAGCCCGTGCGCATGGGCGATTGGCAGCAGGTCCTGAAGGGCCGGCGCGCCGTAGAAGTGGTGCTTGGAATCGGCGACCCGGACATAGAGGTGGCTGAGGTCAGCCCGGACCGCTGAATCGACGATGGCCGCCGCCCGGTCTGCATCGGGGTCGTTCCAATCGCCGTCGAAGATCATCAACCAGGAGCCCTTGCCCCGGACGCCGTCGAGCGGCGAGCGCGGGACTTGGACGAAGCCACGTGCGGTCACGGGCAGCTTGAGCACGGCGCCCACGGGCCGCCCGAAGCTGCTGACCACGTGCGCTGCCAGTGCTTGATCCTGGGCGCGAGCCTCCAGGTAGGCGCGCAAACCAAAGGGGGGCGTGAGGAGCGCAAAGAGCATCACTCCTAACACGACCCTCCCTCCAACCGCCGTGACTTGCCGTAAGATGCGCGACATGCTCGAAAGTTCGGCACACGGGCCGTTCGGGCGTGACAGTACCCGCAAGATGGAGTCCGTTCAAGCGGGAGTTCCCACGGCTAAGGTGATACGCCCCAGTACAGTCAATGGGTGACGTCCTGTGCTCCGTCACGCTGCGCACAGTGAACGCCACCAAGCGCGCCAACGACGCTCGAGTTCGCCGTTTATCACAAATCCTGATATGTTGGATATAATGGTTTACAGTTTCGAGTCCGGGAGGGCAGCCAGTGGCAATGCCGCATAAGTCCAGCGAAGTCTCCGACATGTTCGATATCGAGCCGCGCACCCTCTTCGTGTACGAGAGCGAGAACCTGATCGCGCCCGAACGCACGCCCACGCAACGGCGCCGCTACTCGCGCCGTGATATCGAGCGGATCCGGCTGATCCGGGAGCTCACCACGGTTCACGGCATCAATCTCGCCGGCGTCAAAGTCATCTTTTCCCTGATGGAAGCGGCCGTGCAGAGCCGACTACAGATCCCCGAGGCGGAGTTCCCGGAGCTCGCCGGCGCCCGCCATCTCTGGGCCTGACCTCACTTCGCGAGCGTTTCTCCGGCGTTTCAGTCTCGCGCATTCTCCTCGGCCTCGATTTCGATGGCACACTCGCGCCGATCGTGCCAGATCCGGACCAGGCCGCGCCCAATCCGGAAGCGGTGGCGCTCCTCAGCGAGCTCAGCCATTGCCTACATCGGATCGTAATCATCAGCGGCCGCGACACGGATTTCCTGGTCAGCCGTCTACCGCTGCCCCGAGCGCTCTTTATCGGTAACCACGGGATCGAGGAGCGGGAGGGCGGCGCCTCGCGGATCGTCGCCGAGGCGCAACCGTTCCTGGCCCGGGTACAACGCGCCGCCGATGCGGCGGAGGCGCTGCCCCTGACCCACGCGCCTGGCATTGCCGTCGAACGAAAGCGGGCCACCGTCAGCGTCCATTTTCGGAATGCCGCGGATCCATCCGCGTCTGCCTCGGCACTGCAGCTCGCCCTGGAGGTAATCGCCCATCGCGAGCAGCTCCAACTCCAACCGGGACGCCTGGTCTGGGAGCTACGACCACCGGTCGCCCTCGATAAAGGAGAGGTCCTGCGACAGCTGGCTGCGACCATGCAGCCCGCCGGGGTCGTCTACGTGGGCGACGACCGGACCGATGGCGACGCGTTTTCGGCGCTCAGGCGGATGTCGGGCGTGAGAACCCTGGCCGTCGGTGTCCGGTCACGCGAGGTGCCCGACGACGTCTTCGTCGACTGCGACCTGATGGTGGATGGCGTGCCGGGCGTCATCCAGCTTCTGACGCAACTGCACGACCTCTGCGCAGCGGCCTAGCGAATTCCCTCGCGTCCGATTGGCAGGGGTTCGTCGACACCGAGCTCCGGCCGGCGAGCGGCGGATGGTTCCACCAGGTCGCGAATATCCTGCAATTGCGCGGAGATCCACCGTGCCACATCGTTCTGCTGCACGACCGCGCGCATCTTCTCGGCGCGCGCGTGACGCTCGACCGGGTCCATCAACAGGGCTCGGTGCAACGCTTGCGCCGTGGCGTCGACATCGAAAGGATTGATCGTGATCGCCCACTCGCCGAGCTCCTCGTGTGTCCCAGCGTTCTCCGACAAGATCAGGGCCCCGCCCCGCTGGTTGACGGTGATGCCTTCCTTCGCGACCAGGTTCATGCCGTCATAGATGGGGTTCACCAGCAGCACGTCGAATTGCTTGTAACCGGCCACAGCTCGATTGATATCGTCGCGCAGCTCGAGCCGAATCGGCTGCCACGCATCTGACCCGAGGCGCTGGTTGATCACGCGGGCCACATGCACCACCTGGCGCGCGTACTCGCGATACTGGGGCACGTCCTGGCGCGTCTTCTGTAGCAGCGCCCAGAAGACGACGCGACCCCGCCACTCGGGATGCGCCTGCAGCAGCCGCTCATAGCCGAAGAACCCGCGGATGATGTTCTTCGAGAGGTCCATGCGGTCGACGCGATAGATCAGCTGTTCCGGTCGCCAGCGCAAGATCTCGCGCTCCGCCCGTTCCACCGCGGGACTGCCCGCGGTGCGTTCGAACTCACGCACGTCGATAGAGATCGGGTAGCGCCGGACCCAGATGGTGCGGCCACGGTAGAAGGCGGTCTGCTGTCGGAAGTCGACCGGCAACCCCATGTTCTCCTCGCAGGTCAGCAGGAAGTTGCGGACATCCGAGTGGGTCTGCAGGCCAATGATGTCGGCAGCGAGCAGGCCGTCCATGATCTCCTCGCGCATGTAGCTGGGCAGGACCTTCCAGTACTGCGGGGTCGGCCACGGAATGTGGACGAAGTGCTGGAGGACCGCATCGGGTAGCTCGCGGCGGACCAGGCGGGGCACCAGGTAGAGGTGGTAGTCGTGCGAGAGGACCAGGGGCCGCTTACGGCCGCGACGGGCCTCGCGGACGACCTGCTGAGCGAAGAGCTGGTTGACCCGGCGGTAACCCTCGTTCCAGGCGACGTGCGTACTGTCGTCGAGCACGGGAGCCTCGGCCAAATTCCAGAGGTAATGCTGCACGAACCAGAGCAACGGGTTGGCGATCGTGTTGTAGTAGAGGTCGTAGGCGAGGCGCGGCGGATTGACCCAGCTCACGTGAAATCGTGAGCCGTCGGTGGTCTCGACCATCATGGGTTCGCCGCCGTCGTCGACCGCGAGTTCGCCCTCCAGCCCGTCGCGGACGGAGGCGACCCACACCGCTCCCGTCGCCAATGCGAGCCCGGACAGGCCGGTCACCAGCCCCCCGGCGCCGCGGACGAATCGCGACCGATCGGCGGGATCGTGCGCCAGGTCCACCGGCGGACGGTTGGCAGCAACGATTGGGTGGAAGTCCTTGAGGAGGCGGCGGGTATATTGCTCGATCGCCAGCATGGGCCTGCGTCTAACTCTACGCGGCGTTCCCGACGGGGGTCCCCGCCCTCCGGGCGCGGTTGCGCCCATGGCCCAAGATATGATATCGTGGCTGTAAAATTACTGCCATACGGGATGGATGGGTGTCCCGTCATAGGGTGAGGGACATGGGAAAGCGGAAGCGAATGGCGGCGATCGCTCCCGGGCGGGCGGTTTTCACACCCAGTATCGCGAGCGAGATCCTGAATCTTCACCCGCGCACCCTGATGATCTACGAGAGCGAGAGCCTCATCAAGCCACAGCGGACAGCAACCAACCGTCGCCGCTATTCCGAAGATGACATCCGGCGCGTCCGCGTGATCCAGTTCCTGACACGTCAGAGAGGCGTGAACCTGGCCGGCGTCAAGTACGTCCTTCATTTGCTCCATTCGCTCGGGGAGCAGGGCCTCGATCTCAACCAGGTCCCCGAGCTCGGCGCGCTTCAGGAAGTCTCCGGCGATGGCCTGACGGCCTGAGTTCAGGACTTAACACGCCGGCCTTCCCACATCGGGGGCGGCTATTTGTGAAAACCTTGACAGCTGTTGCCGACTATGTAACAGTGTGCGTATCAGTTTTCCTGCGTCGGTGAATTGGGTGTAATCGGGGTTAGTGAAGGGAGCGATTCAATGCTTAGCGACGCAATCGAGGAGATCCATCGGGAGTTCGAGGCGGCGGCGGACCGGCGGAACCAGGAGCTCAAGCGGCGCGCCGATGTCCGGCGGGCTGACGACCTGCTGCTCTCGGTCGAAGACATCATCGAGAACCGGCGGGGTCCGGTCCCGGCACCGCTGATGGACGAAGTCACACAGTTCGTGCGACCGCTGAGCCGCAAGCTGTTGCGCGCCCTTAACCGCAACGCCACCCGCGACCCGGTGCGGGTTCTGGACGTCCTTTTTGATGTCCAGCAACTCCTGCTGCCCCGCTTGATGGTGGCGTAATTTAGACCTGGGGGGATCGAGCCGGCAGGAAACCGTAACACACAGCGCTCAATAAGCCGGATAGCCGTTGCTGTTGAATCCGGTCTGTGTCTCAAATAGCCTGTGCCGCCGGTCGGAGTACCCTGCTGAGGATCCCTAGATGCGACAGACCATGACCCGCGGTAGCGGGTTCGCCGCGGCGCTGCGTCGCCGCTGGTGGGTTTTCCCCATCGTCCTGCTGCTGGTAGCAGCGGGGCTGGTGTTGCGCGCGCTCACGGCGCCGCTCGCGGTGAATGCCAGCGTCGCCGATGGCGACCATGCCGTGGTCCGAAGCTCGGCCGTGGTCCTGGCGTTCAACCAGGACATGGATGTCGCCTCGGTCGAGAACGGCTTCCGCATCACGCCATTGGCCCCCTTCACGGTCGACGTGAAGAATCCGCGCACCTTCGAATTCCATCCCTGGTTGCAGCCGGATACCGCCTACCGCGTCAGGGTGATCGGCGCGCGCAAAAGCATTGGGTTTGGGACCGAGGACTACGCGATTGCGTTCCATACCGAGCCGGCGCCAAAAGTCGCCGGCGCCACCTTCAACGACGCCGCGCTCGCCGACGGCCAGCAAGCGGTGCCGCTGCGGGGCAACGTCAAGATCACGTTTTCGCAGCCGATGGACAGTTTGCGCACGCCCATCCTCCTCGACGGAACACCGCTCGATGCCAAGGGCATCACCTGGGACAAGAGCGGGCAGAGCGCCACCGTGGCCCTGACGCTCAGCCACAGCCGCGTCCACACCCTGCTCGTACCCAAGACCGCGGCAAACCGCAGGCAAGATCTGGCCATTGCCGATTGGAATCTCAGCTTCATGACAATGGTGCAGGTTCCATCGGCGGGATCGACGGCCCGCATCGGGACCTCGGGTGCCCCGATCATCATCCAGATCGAAAACAGCTCACAGCCGACGGTGCGGCCACAGACCGGCATGCAGCAGGCCGACATGATCTACGAGTACATCAGCGAATTCGGGATCCCGCGGTTGTCGGCGGTCTACTGGCACCCACCCTCGAGCCTGATCGGGCCGGTGCGCAGCTGCCGCCTGATCACGGTCGCGCTCGAGCAGATGTACCGCGGGATGATCTACTGCTCGGGCGCGAACGACTACGTGCTGGGCCAGGTGTGGAAGTGGCCCAACGTGGTCTACGACTACTACTACATGTACGACTTCCTGTACCGCGCCTCGGATCGCTATGCGCCCCACAACGTGATCGCCCGCCCCGACAAGATCACGGCCCATACGGCCCAGGCCAACCTGGGGGCACTCAACTACGACATCGCGCCGGCGCACCCGGACGTGCCGCTGCCCGGCGCCACGCCGGCCGCGAGCGTCACGATCCCGCAGCACGGGGCCGTCTGGCGGTATGATGCCAACTCGCGTGAGTACCTCAAGTGGCAGGACGGGGCGCCGTTCACCAACGTCGGCACCGGCCAGGTACACGCGAAGAACCTGATCATCGAGCATGTAACCTCGTATCTCGACAACAACCCCGCGAACACAGGGGTGCATCACACCTACAACACCGAGTACTACGAGCTCGCCGGGGAAGGTTCCGCCGACATCTACTCCGACGGCGGGATGATCCACGTGACGTGGAAACATCCCAATCCCAACTTACCTGTTGTCTACTACGATGCCAGCGGCAACCCGGTGGATCTGAACACCGGGTTGACCTGGATTCACGTTATAGGGAGTGACCAATGACCTGGACGCAAACACTTCGCGAACGCTGGTGGCTGGCGCCGATCGCCATCCTCGTGGTGGCGGCCGCCATCGCGATTCGTATCATCACGACCCCGCTCGAGGTCAACGCCAACGTCAACGACGGTGACCAGGCGGTTCCTCGGACAGCCAGCATCGACCTTCATTTCAACCAGGACATGAAAGCCGACTCGGTGCAGCATGCCTTCAGCCTCAGCCCTGCGGTGATGGTCGCCTTCAAGGCCGTCAGCCCCCGGGAATTTCAGTTCAGGCCGAAGATGGCGGCGAACACCGCGTATCACGTCAGCATCAAGGAGGCGCAGAACACCTCTGGGCGTGGCGTCACCAGTGGCTTCAGCTTCAAGACCGAGCCCGCGCCATCGGTCGCCGCCGTCAAGGTCAACGACACGGCTGTGACCGACGGCCAGCAGGGCATCAAGCCGACTGGCAGTGTCCAAATTGACTTCGTGCAACCGATGGACACTGGGAAGACGCCGATCACGATCAACAGAAAACCTTTAGACAGCAAGCAGGTCAGCTGGTCAACCGACGGCAAAACGGCAACCTTGGATTTGAAGCTTGGGCACAGCCAGCCATACGAACTGTCCATTCCGCAGACGGCTGTAAATCGCAAGCAGGACCCGCTGGCCGCCGATTGGAAGCTGGCCTTCACGACCGTCATCGAAGTGCCCTCGCAGGGCGACCCGGCACGGATCGGCTCGGGCGCGCCAACTATCATCCAGATCGAAAACAGCATCGATGCCCGTCCGCAGGCCGGCCTGCAGCAAGCCGACTTGATCTACGAGTACATCAGCGAGGGGTCGATTCCTCGGCTCAGCGTTATCTACTGGCACCCGCTACCGGACCTGGTCGGGCCGGTGCGCAGCTGCCGCCTGATCACCATCCGGTTGGAGCTGATGTACCAGGGGATGATCTACTGCTCGGGCGCCAACGATTACGTCCTCGGCATGGTCTGGAAGCATCCGAACTTGGTCAACGACTACAGCCACGGCGCGGGTAACGTCTTCTACCGCGACAATACAACCCGCTATGCGCCGCACAACGTGATGATGCACGGTAACAACGTGACCACCTTCACCGCTCAACAAAACCTGCCAGCGCCGCAATACGACATTGCGCCGAAGCATCCCGACGCGACCTTCACCGGTGATGCCGCGCCGACAATTTCGGTTCCCGATCATGGCGCGGTCTGGCAGTACGATGCCGGCTCCAAGCAGTACCTCAAGACGCAGGATGGCCGCGTGTTCAACAACGTCGGCACGGGCCGCGTCCATGCGAAGACCGTCATCGTCGAGTACGTCAACTCGTTCCTCGACACCAACCCCGCGAACAGCTTCCACGGCTACTTCACCGAGGCGTATGAGCTGACGGGCGACGGCAAGGCTGACGTCTTTGTCGACGGGGTCGTGATCCACGCCACCTGGCATCACCCCGATCCCAACGTTCCCGCGGTGTATCTCGACGCCAATGGCAACCCGATCGAGCTGGACAACGGCTTGACCTGGGTGCACGTGATCGGCTCGACGAAGTGGCACAGCGGGATCTAACCTGATCGACTGAGGGTGGGACCATCCGGTCTCACCCGTTGAGTCCGGCACAATTTAGCTGTGCCTGAGCCCGCCACGATCACCGTCTACGTCGTCCCGCATACCCACTGGGACCGCGAGTGGTATGCGACCTTTGAGACCTTTCGGGCCCAGCTCGTCGAACTCTGGGACCAGTTGCTCGCGCTGACCGAAGCCGATCCCGATTTCCGATTTTTGATGGACGGCCAGACGGTCGTGATCGACGATTATCTCGAGGTCCGCCCGGAGGCGAAGGCCCGGCTGGAGGGGGCGATTCGTCGCCGGCAGATCCAGGTCGGGCCCTGGTACACGCTGCCCGATGAATTCCTGGTCAGCGGCGAGACGCTGCTCCGCGACCTGCAGCGCGGAATTGCCTCGGCTGAGGCCCATGGCGGCTCGATGCGAGTCGGTTATCTTCCCGACTCGTTTGGCCACGCGGCCCAAATGCCCCAGCTCTACCAGCAGCTCGGGTTTCGCTATGCCGCCGTCTGGCGCGGCGTCCCGCTCGAGATCGATCGCGTCGCGTTTTCCTGGGAAGCACCTGATGGGAGCCGCGTCCTCACGGCCTACATGGGGAATTCCTACGCGCAGGGCGTCGATCTGCCCACCGAGCCCGCGGCCCTGGCGATGCGGGTTGCCGCCGCGCTGCAGGCGATCGAGCCCTTTCATCCAACCGCCAACGTGTTGCTCATGAATGGCAACGACCACGTCCTGCCGCAGGCAGCCTTGAGCGCGGCCGTCCGAGGCGCCAGCGGCCGGCTCAGCGACACCATCGTCCGGCTGGCGCGCTTCGACGACTACCTGGCGACATTGCCGGCGGACGGGTGGCCGCGGTGGCGGGGCGAATTGCGCTCGTCGGCACGCGCGAATGTCCTGATGGGAACGCTTTCCGTCCGGGTGACCGACAAGCAGCGTCACTTCGCGGCCAGCCGGACGCTCGAGCGCCTCGCGGAGCCGATCGCCGCGTTGACCGGGATCGAGGCGAATGATGCGCTCGAGCAGGCCTGGACGCTGATGCTGCAGAACGCCGCCCACGACACCGCCTGCGGCTCAGGTATCGATGCGGTCGCCGAGACCTCGCGGCAACGGAGCGTCTCCGCGTTGCGCCTGGCGCACTCCGTAGTCGAGCGCGGTCTGACCCGGCTGGCCGGTGAGGGCCAGGTCTGGAATCCGAGCCTCTTTCCCCGGCAGGGACTGATTGAAGTCGACGGCTCCCTGGTCTTGACGCCCACAATTGCCGGCGGTGCTGTCGGGTCGCTCACGACGCGAAGTCCGCGCGTCCCGGTGACCGCGGCTACCCGCCGGCTGGAAAACGCGCAGCTCAGTTGCGAGCTTCTGCCGGACGGAACCCTGACGGTCGCGGACCGGCAGAAGGGCCTGCAATATCAGGGACTGCACCGACTCGTCGATGAAGGCGACGCCGGCGATGAGTACAACTTCTCACCGCCCGCGCTCAATCCGCGGCTGGCCGATCCGGTGCGGAACTTCAGCAGCACCATCACCGAAACCGGGCCGCTGCGTGCCAGTTTGGAGGCGCGCTTCGACCTTGCCGTTTACGACGGACTGCGTCCCGACCGCCAGGCGCGCAGCGACCGACAAACCGCGCTGCCGATTCGTCTGGCCGTCTCGCTCGAGGCCGACACCCCGCGCCTCGACATTGAATTGGAGATCATCAACCGTACAAGCGACCATCGGCTACGGGCGCACTTCCCGCTGCCGTTTCAGGTCAGCGAATCTGCCGCCGACACGCCCTTTCACGTGACCCGACGCCCCGTCATCGCCCCTCGCCGCGATCCCGGCGCCGCCGAGATCGAACTGCCCACTTACCCGATGTGGTCGTTTGCCGATGTCAGCGATGGACGGGCGGGATTGGCGCTGATTGCGGACGGCCTCCACGAGTACGAGGTGCTGCCGGGGAACCCGCAGCAAGTGGCGCTCACCCTGTTGCGTTCGGTTGGCTGGCTGTCGAGGGACGACCTGACTACCCGCACCGGCCACGCGGGTCCGGGCCTGGCGACGCCCGGTGCGCAGGTGCTGGGCGGGCACCGGCTTCGCTACAGCCTGTATTTCCACGAAGGCGACTGGGAACGCGGGGGCGTCTGGCGGATGGCGGAATCAACCCTCACGCCCCTTGTTGCCGGGCGCGCCCGAACCATCACCGGCCGCGGCACTCGCATCGAGCTGGCTCCGGATTCCATCCAGATGACCGCCCTGGTTCCCCGCCCGGACGGCTACGACCTGCGAGTCCTCAACGCCTCTGATGCCCCGCAAGCGGCCAGCATCGATTTCGAACCGGCGCCGGCCGAGGTGACCTCGATCACGCTAGCCGGAGAGCTGCGGGAGTCGCTGATCGTCGACGACGGAGCTGTGAGGCTCGCGCTGCCGGCGTGGAGGATCGCGACGCTTCGGGTCCGGATCTAAGCAGCGGCGAACGCTTTTTCGCGGTTCATCCAGCGCGGCATGGCATTGAGCAGCGCGGTGCCTTCCACCTGCGTCTTGATGACGTACTCCAGAGCGCCGAGCTGGATCGCGCGCTTGATCAGGGTCGGTTCGCTGAAGTTCGACATCACCACCACCGGCGTGTTCTTGGTTTCGTCGGAGGCCCGTAACGTTTGCAGCACCAGGATGCCGTTCTGGCGCGGCATCATGACGTCGAGCAGGATCACCTGTGGCTGCACGCGGGTGCAAAGATCGACGCCGGACACCCCGTCGTTCGCCACCTCGACCCGGTAGCCGTTGCCCCGGAACAATGTCGCGTAGTAGCTGGCCGCGGTCTCATCGTCCTCGATGATCACGACGGTGCCGGCGCTCGGTCCACCGCCGGCGTCCCCCGCGGGGGTTTCGGTAACGCTACCGGCGGAAGCTTCATCGGCACCGACTTTGGCAGGTTCGGCTTCGATTGCCGAGTCCGCGGCAAAGGAAGACTTCCAGGGCGCAAATGGCGCCGGCTCACTAGCTTCGGCGACCGGCGAGGCCTCGGATGGCTCGTCGACGGCCGCAGCCTCCTCGGCGACAGGCTCCTCGGCAGCCGGCTCCGATGCCGCGGGTTCGTTTTCGGGCGTCGGCGCCGTGCCCTCGGCCGGTTCCCAACGAGTGGGGCGCCAGCTCCAGTCCGCTGATGCGGGTTCGGGCTCGGATTGGGACGGCGTGGCCGTCGGCTCGGCCGCAGCCGGAGCTTCCTCGCCAAACAGCATCTCGCGCATCGACTTTCGAGGCTCCGGCGCCGGCGGGGTGGCCGGCGGCGTCTCCTCCTCGACCTCGATCTCGGCGACCGGTGCTTCCGCCTCGGTGTCGCTTACGTCCTTTGACGTCTCCGTTTCGCTGACGACGGCCGGCTCTTCGTCCTCCTGGACAACGCCCGGCTCCTCCGTTTCGGTCGCGGCACTGTCTTGCTCCGTTGTCTTGGGCGTGTCCTGGACGACTTGGCCAAAGGGCAACGGAAGCGAGGGCGCCTCCCCGGCAGGCTCTTTGACAGGACTCATGGCCTCCGCCGATGGCGCTGGCTGTGGGAGAACCCTCAATTCCGGCGGCGCCCCGACAGGCGGGACCGTTGGCGGGGGTGCGGCCTGGGTCGGTGTTGCGCCCGCGGGTGGCTGCCACCCTGTCGGCGGGAGGGGCTCGCTCCTCGTCTGCACGATCTTCTCGAGGTTTTCGAGGACGTTGAAATTGAAGCGACGGCGCTTCGGTTTTCCGCGGCGGCCAGCATCCTGTGCAGCCGGCTCAGGAGCCGGACCGGCCGGTGGATTGCTATAAGCGGGAGGCGGCGGCCCAACCTGCGCGGCGGGCTGGGCGGTCGGTGGCGCCGGCCCGGCCGGACCGCTGGTCGGCGGGGCGAAAGCGGGATGGGCAAATGCCGGTGCGCTCGGTGGACCGAAGAACCCAGGCGCCGATGGTGGCGTGTTCGTCGGCGGCATCGGCCCTGGCTGCTGCTGGGGCATGGGCGGCTGGTAGAAAGGCGCTTGGCTCGGCGACTGCGGAGGCATCGGCCGTCCGGCCCCGCCCGGGAACCCCCATGGCGCAGCCTGCTGCGGCGGTGCCGATGCACCCCATGGCGTGTTCGGCGGACCGTACGGCGCGCCCTGGGGCGGCTGACCCATGCCCGGCTGCCCGGCGTTCGAGTTGGGTGCCCAGCCCTGTGGGGCGGGTGGTGAGTAAATCTGCTGGCTCGACGAGATCCCGGCTTTCGACAACGCGGTGCCGAGGTTGCGGGCGTACGTGCGCCCGCCCTTTACCGGCGGCAGTGCCCCGCTTTCAACGGGCGGCTCCTCGACCTGGGCGCTGGGCGCGTAGCGCCGGCTACTCGAGCCGGATGGAGCGGACTTGGCGGCGGCCAGGTCGCGTTGCAGGCGCTCGTTGCGCCAGCGGGCGATTAGCAGCTGGATCGTGAACCAGCCCAGGAGGAGCCCCAGCGCGACGATAGCTTTGTCGCGGTTGGCAAAGAGGAGATGGCTGAATGGCGCGAGGAAGTCCTGAAGGCCGCTCATGCCAGCCTGCTGACTCCATCGAGGCGGCCAGAAACGGCAGGGCAGGAGCGCTGGCTGGGCGCGGGCACGTTAATAGAACGGAGGGTGGCAGAAAGGCTGTCACATGGCGGAAGCGGAAGTTACCGGACCGTCACGCCGAGGGTTACGTACGCTCGGCGAGGCGGCGGTATCCCTCCTGCAGGCGCGGAATCAGCTGACCGAAGTTCAGGGCCCAGCCGATGCCCACCACGCGGTCGGTGAAGATGCGGGGGTCGTTGGGATTCCAGTAGGCGTCGCGAAACCGCTTGAAGGTCGGAAAGCGAAAGTCGTAGGGAACGCCCGCCACACGCCCGTGCCAGGTGCGCTGACCCTCCGGCTTGCTCAGTTCCTGCGCGATCGCGGCTAGGGTCAGGAAAAGGACGGCGGCGCGCACGAGACCTTTGATCCGCATCCAATCCTCCCGAGTAGTTGAGTTTCGCTACCTATAATAGGTGCCGCGCTGCAGGGCCCGTTCGTCTAGAGGCCTAGGACGCCGCCCTCTCAAGGCGGAGATCAGCGGTTCGAATCCGCTACGGGCTAATCCTTCATCCGCTGGGATCCACAACTCCACGGTTGCCGGTCGCGGCGAGCTGGACACTGCGTGGGAGATGGCGGGCCAAGACGCAGGACCACCTCTGCTTGATGGACCTGACAACCTGCCATGGAATCTGCAGCTCGGCTCGTTTATGTCCTAGCAAGTGGGCAGTGGATTTCGCCGGTGGGCGCCTGTTCTATTCGTCGTTCTCGCCGTGACCGCATGCGGACGCGAGTTGCCATCTGCCACGGCTACGCGCACCACCGCCTCCGCCGCGTCGAGTGGAGCCTGCTCAAGCCCGATCGCGAGCAAAGGGTGGTATATGCAGCCGCCCGTACTCGATTTCCAGGACCCTCAGCGGCACCTCTCGATGAGCTTCTTTACCTACAACCCCTTTCAATCGGCGGGCGTGGACGGCCAGGGCGCTTTCTTTTCTGTACCGACGGGGACGTACGCTTTTGAGCCGTTGGTTCGCCAGACGACGCCCGGCAACTTCAAAATCTCGTTTAGCGGCACAGGACAATTCACCGGATCCAACTTCAAGCGCACGGCGACGCTTGACCTAAGTGGCACCGCTGATGAGAACACTGACGCAGCTGACCTCACCTTAAGGGCAGATGGGTCCGTGTTCCACATCGTCGTTGCCGGTGCCGATATCAGCGGTGCCGTTGCCTTATCGGAGCGGATTGCAACCGATATCCAGGCCAAGAATTGGTCGGATGTCTATCTGACCTTCACGCCCTCACTGAAGGAATCCGGATATTCTGAAACCTGGCTCGCCAACGAGATGGCAACGCTGTACCGGCACGTCACGAGCGCCTGCCGCATAGGCCCCGCCTACGACTTGCGCGACCACTCGCCGGTCCCACTGGACGATAACCTGACCGACGTACTCGCCATCACCCTCAGCCCGCAGTTGGGACCGCCCATTGCCACTTTTGCCACGATCGACCTGGTTCTTGAGAACGGCTCCTGGGTATTCGTCCAGGGGAATCCGCTCGGCACCAGCCCAGGGGCAACTGGTCCGAAAGATTTCGGGATCCCCGCTCCCTCGCCATAGCCCAGGGTCGTGCCGATGTTCGATCAGTCGGACTTTCAGGGCGCTTGACGATAACGGTGATCGAATCATCGCGGCCCCAATACGTGCGGACCGCTTAGGGCATCTTTTGGAGCCCAGTCCAATTCAATTGTTCGATTAGTGTCCGCCAGGGGCTACTCGACCAAACAAGATTCGAACACGTACGGGGGCCCCTTAAGTCACGTCTTCGAACGGGCTGGCCAAGGACTCGATCAGCTACTCGCCGTGGTCCGTGATGGCGGAGTCGTCCTCTTTAGCGTGATGAGCCGCTGGGGGGTCGATGCACCAGTTCCTAGATGGAATCCTCGAGCAGGTAAGAGAGGGCCTCGACGAGGAGTATCGGTTGTTGGTCGAGACAGGCGACCTCGTGGCCACCGTCGACATGGTCGAGCCCAGCGTCAGCACGTCAGGTGGCGACACGCAAATTCGGCCGATTGAGGAGCCAGCCCGAGCTCGTGTCGACCAACTGCCAGGTGCCAAGCCAATGGCGCGTTTGGCCGTCGATGACTTCGACGACGTCGACGTAAACGATCGCAATCCCGCCACCATCGCCGAGCATCCGCTCGGCCTCCAGGTTGATCTGCTGGGTGCCGGAGAACCGCTGGTCGATGAACTCGGCTGGGGGATACTGCGCCTGCATTCGCGACGTCCAGAGCGTGGCGGCGGCCTGGAAGTCGTGGGCGGAGACCGCCTGGTAGAAGCGAGCCACGGCAGCGGCCGGATCGCCGCCGGTGGGAACCAGGGCCTGGCCGGTCTCGACCTGTTCGTCCACCGGTGACGGCCGGTCGGTCGGGGCCGGCTCCGCCGGGGCACTCGAGTCCGCGGGCGTAGCCAAGGCGGTCGGTGTCGCGAGTGCAAATGCCGTAGGTGGCGGCGCCTGACCCGCGGAATTCAACCAGCTCCCCACCAGCACGGCCAGCGAGATCGCGACACCAAGCGCCACGGCGGCCGGGGCCAGCAGCGACCAGCCGCGACGGCCAGCCGTCTGGGGACGGGCCTTTGGAGCGGGCGGCTCAAAATCGAGATGCCGCGAGCACCTCGAACACCAGCTATCGATCGCGTAGTTGTGCGCCCCGCACCACGGGCAGCGGATCATGCGGACGATCTCCTCAAGCCTGCAGTATCAGCTCTCCTGATGATACGTATGCTTGCCTGCGCGAAGCTAACGCCATCAAAGGCACGCCCAATTCGATTGTTCGATTAGTGTCCGCCAGGGGCTACTCTCCATCTGCACGAGTCTGGCGGTTGGCCCTCTCTTCATCACCCAATTGACGAGGCCCGCCCCAACCGCATCGGACCACACGCGCCGCTCGCACAGCTCATTGCACACCCGGTAGTGGTTTTCGGGCTCGGAGGGGCGGGAGCCAGGTCTCCTCGCGCGCGACGCCCGCGGTTGGCGATGTGCACGTCCCTCTTGAAGGAACTCCGGGACCGCTTCCGTTCGTCCCAGTAGATGGCGCCGTCGACTAAGCCGGCACTGGTTCTTGGGAGCGCTAGCCTCTGTGCGACGCTCGCGGTTATCCTTGCCGGAGCTCAGCAGCCAGATTGTTCATTCTTTGACTGGATGTTCCCGGCAATAGCCGCGCTGCAGCTTTGTTTTGCGCTAGCTGCTGGGTTCGCGACGGGTTATCGCCGTCCTCATAATCGGGAGCCTGTTAGAGCTGGATTGGGAACCAGCCTCATTGCGAGCCTCTCGGGGCTGGTTCTTTACGTGGGTGGAATGGGACTGTTGCCCGCGACCTGCGGCGAGACCGCGCGCGCCCTCGGCGTCTTCTTCCTCGCGTCGATCCTGCTCTTCTTCGTCGCGCCGGTTGCAATCGTGGGCGGTGCGGCCGCCGGCTGGTTGGGCGGCCAACTGGCCCGAACGAATACAGGGCGAATTGCTCTCGCCTGCACGCTCACCGGTGGACTTGCGCTCTGCCTCCTCCTCCTCCTTCATCAACCCTTCAACTCCGGTGTTCGCGGGATCGTCAAAGTGCCCCTCTGTCCGTACATTCCCGTCAATGGGTGCGTCCTCGAGCCATCCGCCGCGAACATCACGGTGCATATGCCGCATAGCGAACAGGTCGTCACAATGACCTCATCCGATGAACAGGGCCGCTACCAAATCGCCCTAGCGCCTGGAAAATATGAGATCTCGGCGGAACGATACGGGTTCACAACTGGCGCGCAAGCTATCACGATCAATGCAAACAGCTACATCACCCTCGAGTTGGACGCAAAGTAGCCTCGCATGTGAGCTCAACACGCCCTGCGAGTCCTGACGAAGTCCGGTCGAAGCCAGTCGGAGGCTGTACAGGAGGCACTGATTGCTTTGGCCCGCTCTAGGCGCCGGGCTGACCTAACTGGTGAGGCGGAGCGACTCAGCGCTGATCGGGGGGACCGAGCCGAGAAGAAAAGAGTCGCCAAGAGGATGGAATCCCTACGTGCAGCGGGGTGAAATTTTCCGACTTCGTGCACCGCGCGCTGCGCGTGGCCACCAGCAGGCCGGCCAGGGGTATGGAGTCGTTCTCCAGGCAGACGAGTTGCTAGCTCTGTCCATCGTCATCATCGCGCCTACGTCTACCCAAGCCCTTCCCGCCTCCTTCAGGCCCGAAGTAGAGATCGAGGGCGCGCGAACTCGCGTGCTAATCGAACAGATTGGCGCAGTAGACCCCAGCCGCCTGGGCGAGTCGCACGGCGTATTGGCGCGCGACGAACTCCACGACGTTGACCGTGCTCTCTCGATCGTCCTCGGCCTGACAGGCTAAGCTCCCGCGACTAGGAGACAGGGCGAGCGGCCTTCAGTGTCAATCCCAATTCAATTGTTCGAATAGTGTCCGCCAGGGGCTACGCCACGACACCTAATCGGACGCCGCTTCTTGGATTCGAGGATCTTCTGGAAGACTGGGCTATCAGGGCACGGCGATGGTTACGCTGAATGCCAGCGTCGGCGTCGCACAGTCGGTTGCTACGCAGGTGCCGGATGCAGAGATCGCCAACGTTCCAGACCGCATAGCGCGAACCTCCCAGGCCGAATATCCCGGGTCTCGCAGGAAAGCAATCGGAATCACCTCAACCGCGTTTCCCGAAAATTGCGGGGTATTCCAGCGATAGGTCCCTGTTAACCGCAACTCCGCCGTGCGACCCACTACCAGCTTGAGGCAGCGTCCGCCGTCGATCTCGGTGACCACCGGTTTCATCGCTAAGGTGGCTATCCCCTGGCATTCGGATGTCGATGCGCCGCTCTGGCCTGCGCAGCTTGCCACAGCAATGAAAATGCCGATGCAGGCGGATAGGCGCAGTCCGGGAGGCGTGTTCACGCGGTACCTGATTGAAGGACGCTGGTTCACGCGAAAAGTTCCGCGAATCGGAACCTTGGCTCGCGAGACAGGACCGGAGAGGCTAGCCCCGACGGTTGGCCCGGTCTTGTTTAGTCACAAGCGACGGTTCCACGCGATATAACCCAGACTGCCGCCGACAAGAACCACGACGCCCAGAGCGATGTCAAAGACGTCGTCCCGCTGAAATCCATAGATAATGCTCGTGAGTCCGAGTCCCGCGAATAGAATCAGGTTCCAAAGCTTCACGCCGTCATTTTGAGCCTTGCGTCGCTCTTGCTTCGACTCATTCCTCGAAGGCGCTGGCCGTAGTCATCGCTCAAGCTTCGGGCCCCGTCCATGTTCGCGCTGGGGTCGCCATCGACGGCGCCGATATCGCTCCGGAGACGCTTCATGACGGGTTTCTTGAGCAGCCCGGAGACCGCCCAAAGGCCGCCAGCGCCTAACTCCAAAGGCGTCGCGGCGCCTCGCGTCGTTTCGGCATATTCAATTGGTCGATTAATGTCCGCCACGGGCTAGTTACCGAAGAGGCGTCACCGATCGGCGACACGCCAGCCTCGCGCCGAGGGCGACAAATGCGCCGGCAAAGACACGGCGCATCCAGGTCAATACCTGAGGCCGGGATATAACGTGCTTCCGAATCGCGGCCGCGAAGCTCCCATAGCCGACGAAGATGACGAGCGTCAACAGCATGCAAACCGCGCTCAACTCCACCATGCGGAGGAGCGCACTCGGATCTTTGGCGTTCACGAACTGCGGTAGAAACGCGAAGAAGAAAATCGTGAGTTTCGGATTCAGGATGTTGACCAGAATGCCGGAGACGATCACGTTCGTGGCGGAGCGGGGGCCAGTCTCACGCTCCACGGTCAGAGCGCCCTTCTCCTTCAGCGTTCTCCACGCGATGAAAAGAAGGTACTTGAGAGTCTGGAACGCAACGGCGCTCGTGTGCAACAGAGCCGCCAGCCCAGTGATTCGCCGCAATCATCTGCGGAATGATCCCGAGGGTACATCCGACTGCAGCGATGACACTCGCGCGGGCCCCGCGCGACAGGCCGGCCGCCATGGTGTAGAGAACGCCTGTACCCGGTGAGACGACCACGACGAGCGATGTCAGGAGGAACGCGGTGCTTACGGTGGCCCTCGTGGCCTGACCGTACGCCCAGCTGAAAGCATTGTCAATCGCGCCGGACCGACGAACGCAAGTGGCCGAGTCCTCTACGAAGGGGGCTTCCTTTACGAAGCCACCAGCCCTTTCGCTATAAGTAAGGAGCGATGCCGAGGGCGAAGCAACTGACGGTGTGGGTCGAAAACCGGCCCGGAATGCTGGGAGAAGTGGGCTCCGCGCTGGGGGCCAAGAAGGTCAACATCCTGGGATTCATGGCCAGCGTCTCTGACAACCGCGGCACCATCCGGATGGTCGTGGACAAGCTCGCGGCGGCGAAACGGGTCTTCGCCGAGCATCGGTGGGAAACGACCCAAGAGGAAGTGCTGATGGTCGCTCTTTCAGACAAACCGGGAACCCTCGGTAAGGTCGCCCACAAGCTGCGCGAGGCGAGCGTCAATATCGAGTATGCCTACGCGGGGTTGGGCCCGAGCGCTCGGCAGGTCAACGTCTACTTTGGCGTGTCAGATCTGAAGGTCGCTCTGATCGCAGTCCGTTAAGTCGGACTTTCCCCCAAACGGGGGAGCTTTCGAACCCTGAGAAGTGGGAGTCGCGTTTCCCTGAGTTGGGCGGTGTTTGCCGCGGCCTGAGCACGGACACTCAAATACCTAGGCGAGCCATGGTCACAAAGAACTACGACACAACGGTTCGCCATCAGCATCTCGAGGACGGTCAGCCGCGTTGGATCCACTTGCCCATCGCCGAGGCGCGGCTGCTGAGTGCGCTTGTGGAGATCCCTGCGTATTGTGAAACTCTGCGCCACCAGGGCAAGCGACGGACTGCCACGACCTTCCATGCGGTCGTCAACGCGCGGGGGGAGCCGGACCGCGTCTGGGTGGCGTGTTCCGAGTGCACCAGCCTGATGATGGATGATCTGGAAACAACGATCGCCTGAAGAGCCCGACGATGGTCGGCGGTGCTATTTTGGGAGGAGCCGCTCACCGACTAAGGGGCGAGGTCATTCGTGCCTATCCGCGTTCTCGTCGCCGATGATCACAAGGTCGTGCGCCTCGGGTTGCGGACGTTCCTCAGCTTGGACGCGGAGCTCGATTTGGTGGGTGAGGCGAGCGATGGTCGCGAGGCCGTCGAGATGGCCGGACGCCTGAAACCTGATGTTGTGCTCATGGATCTTGTCATGCCGGAAATGGATGGGCTCGCCGCCACCGTCGCGATCCGCCGCGACTACCCGGAAATCGAGGTGATTGCGCTCACCAGCGTGCTCGAGGGAGCGTCCGTGGCGGACGCGGTTCGGGCGGGTGCGATCGGCTACCTGCTCAAGAACGCCGCTCCGGAGGACCTGCACCGAGCCATCAGAGCAGCTGCCGCCGGACAAGTCTTTCTCTCGCCGGAAGCGGCTGCTCAGCTAGTCCGGCAGGTAAAGGCGCCCGAGAGTCCGCAGGCTCTGACCCCCCGCGAGATCGATGTGCTTCGGTTATTGACCCTGGGGCGGTCCAACAAGCAGATCGCCCGCGATCTGCACGTCGGGGTGGAGACCGTCAAAACCCATGTCCGCAACATCCTGGGCAAACTCCAAGCGGCCAGCCGAACACAGGCGGCGCTGCACGCGATCCGAACTGGACTTGTGTCGTCGGCAAAAGAGCCGGTGTAACAAGGTCCGCACACTGGACGAGTGCGATTGCGTGCAGTAGGATGGCGGCAAGGAGGGGGCCATGGCACAGGTATTGGCTGAGGTTCGACTCGCCGGCTCGCCATTGCAGAGCTACCGCCACGTCTGCGCGTTCTTCCGCAGCCCGGATGAGTTCTACACCGTCCTGCTGCCCTTCATCAAGGAGGGCTTCGATCGCCACGAGCGTGCGCTGCACATCGTCGACCCCAAGCTGCGGGACGAACACATTCGCCGGCTCGAGGGCGTTGGGATCGACACGGCGACGGCGGCGGCAACCCAGCAGCTGGAACTGAGGGTCTGGGAGGAAGCCTACCTTCGGGGTGGCCACTTCGTTCCGGACGCAATGCTCACGCTGCTCGAGGAGCGGCTGAGCGCCGGCCAAACTGAGGGGTTCCCACTCACGCGACTGGTGGCCACGGTGGAATGGGCCCTCCAGGATCGTCCAGGCGTGGATGACCTGGTCGAGTACGAGGCCCGGGTCAACTACCTCGCGGCCAGCCACGCCGATCCACTCGTGTGCTGCTATGACCTCACACAGTTCAGCGCTGGCTTGGTCATGGACGTCCTGCGTACCCATCCAATGGCGATCATCGGCGGGACCCTCCACGAGAATCCATTCTTTGTCCCGCCCGACCAGTTTCTCTTGGAGCTCCACGGCCGGGAGCCATCGGCCCTGAATTGAGACCCGAAGGCGAAACCCGCTGAGGGCGGATAGGATCACGGCTCAGGCCGGTCGCTCGGTGGACGATGCGGCCGAGCTCCGCCGCAATCTCCGCGACCTGGTCGCTCTCACCGCTCTTCCCGCTATCTGGCTCGGCCAATCGCCACAAGTCATCGTCGAGAATTTCACGGACGCGCTCCTACGGACGCTAGGTGTCGACTTCGTTTACGCGCGACTGCCCGCCGCGGGTGAATCCGGATCCCTGATCGAAGCCGTCGGCCTCGATCCTCGCGCCAGCGACCTGTCACCATCGGAAATCGCCGGCGGGCTGCGCTCCTTCCGGTCATCGGAGGGCCTCGCGTTCCCGCCGCCGATCAGGTCGAACCGCGCGGCGATGGGTCTGGCGTCGGCGTCGATCGGGCTCCCCGGGCCGGCGTCGGGCGTCGTCGTGGCCGGGATGCGACGGGATGATTTTCCATCCAGTAACGACCGGTTGCTCGTCCGGGTCGGCGCCAACCAGCTCGCCATTGCGCTCCAGGGGGCAGAGCTCCGGGCGGTCCAGGAGCGGCAACGTCTGGCTCGCGACCTTCACGACTCGGTGTCGCAGGCCCTCTATGCGATCGTGCTCGACATCGCAACCGCCCAGCGTATCGGCGGCGCCGATCCGACTCGGCTCGAAGCCATCCTTCAGGATGCGCACAGCCTGGCCGAGGCCGGACTTGCCGAGATGCGAGCGTTGATCTTCGAGCTGCGGCCGGAATTCCTCAGCCAGGAAGGGCTGGTGGCCGCGCTCCAAAGGCAGGTTGCGGCGGTTCGAGCCCGGTACCAGCTTTCCATCACGCTGGACGCCACCGACGAGCCGGAGGCGGTCCCCGCAATCAAAGAAGCGCTGTACAGGGTAGGTCAAGAGGCGCTCAACAACATCGCCAAGCACGCCCACGCGCGGGCGGTTGTCATCACGCTGGAGGCGAGTTCAGGCGAGCTGGTGCTGCGTGTACGCGACGACGGCCGCGGGTTCCACGCGAGCAAATCCTTCCCGGGTCACCTGGGCTTGAGCTCCATGCGCGAGCGAGCCGCCTCGGTTGGTGGTGTCGTGGCGATCAGCAGTGCGCCGGGGCAGGGGACCGAGGTGACCTTTCGGGTTCCGCACCCCGAGACCACTCCAAGGGATTACCGATTTCGGGGAGGATGAGGTAATCAGGGTGTCGCTTGCGTAAGCGCGGGGAGGAAGCGGTAACCGCGCCCGGGAACTGTGGCGATGAACCGTGGCCGCCGCCAGTCGTCCTGTAGCTTCGTTCGCAGATTACGGACGTGACGGTCTACGACATTGCTCTCGGCCGCATAGTCAACGCCCCATAGATTGTCGAGGATCTGTTCGCGGGTCACCAGCCGGCCGGCGTTGGCCGCCAGCAGATAGAGCAAGCTCTGCTCGAGCGACGTAAGGTGCAACTCGGTCGAACCCGACCTTACACGACGGTGGAGGATATCGACCTCCAGCTCACCGAGTCGTATCACGGGCGTGAACGCAATGGTCTCCCGATAGGTTCGCCGCATGATGGCCAGCGTACGAGCGACGAGCTCTTCCGGCGAGAAAGGGACAACGAGAATGTCGTCCACACCTCGGTCGAAAGCCGCCAGCTTCGTTTGCAGGTCGCCCCGCCGTGTGAGGGCGATGACCGGGATACGCCCGACCGGTGTCGGGGCGGCACTCAGGCGGTCCAGGAGTTCCCCTTTGCTGACATCCATGTCGATGATGGCGAGATGGGGTTGCCACTCGCCGATGATCGCCGTCGCCTCGGCCTCGTCCGCGGCGATGCGAGTCTGGAACTGACCGTGACTGAGGGCAAGCCGGACAAGTTCGGCAAGGACCGGTTGGCCTAGAACCGTCAACACCCGGGCGGGGGTGCGCAACTGGCGGGGATCGGTGCCCTGCATTTTCCGTGCTGGGTGATGGCCACGGCCACCCCCGGAAAGTATATGAGGGAACTTCATGACAAGGCACGGCCGGACTGCCAGACTGGCTTGCGAGGCCGGTGTTTTGGTATTTAACGCAGCCCTGTTGCAACGGGTCGTCGACGAAATATGGAACGCTGGCAACCTCGAGCTCGCGGATGAGCTTTTCGCTCCCACCTACGTCAATCACGGCGGCCTGATCCCCGATCTCGTCCAAGGCCCCGAAGGCATCAAATTTAGCGTCGCCTTCTACCGTGCCGCCTTTCCCGGTCTTCACGTCGCTGTCGACGACCTCGCCGTCGACAAGAATGCCGTGATCCTGTGCTGGACCGCCGCCGGACAGGCTGCCGGTGACGCGACCACGGGTACGTTAACCGGAGTCACGCGCACCCATGTGGTCGACGGCCAGGTCGCTGAGAGCTGGACCACCTGGGACGCTGGACTCGCGCTGGAACGGCTGGGCGTTGTCCAATCGAACTAATCGGCTGCCGGGGGATGAGGAAACCTCATGACAGGCGTCCGTCGGACAGCCACACTGATTGATAGATGCGCCGACGCACAAAATCGCGCATCACCAGATGAGGAATCATGGCTGAAGTAATAGAACAGGAGACCGTTCGTCGGGAGACTACGGCGGCGCAGCCGGCGGCCTCGGCGGAGACATCGGCGTCATCCGTCGGGTCGAATCGGGTCTCGCGCACGTCCGTGACATCGACTCGCGTCGGCGATTCCAACGATCGAGCGATTCAAGTGGTTTGGTGGATTGTTGGGTTCCTTGACGTCGTCCTGGCAATTCGCTTCATCTTGAAGCTGCTTGGAGGCTCAACCGTGTCCGGCTTCGTGACCTTCATGTACGACATCACCCAGCCGCTGGTGGCGCCGTTCCACGGCATCTTCAACACCGGCGTCCAGGGACGCTCGATCCTTGAACCCGAGTCGCTGGTCGCGATCGCCATCTACTCGCTGATCGGCTGGGGCATCGTCTCCCTGATTCGCATGATGACTCGGACGGGACACGCGGAAGGCGCAGCATGACCCTCCTGCACCTCATCGTCCTGATCGTGATCGCCGCGGTGTGCGGGCTGATCGCCGAGCGCGTGATTGGTCGCTCCTTGCCCTTCGGATGGATCGGGGCGACCGTAGCCGGCTTTGTGGGGGCCTGGCTGATGGTGGACGTCTTTCACCTCGTCATCCTGCCCACGCTTTCTATCGAAGGGATGCCGATCGTATCTGCCATCCTCGGGGCCATCATCGTCGTCGTCTTGTTCAGTCTCGTGGCCGGCCGCCTCGGAACTGGCCGCGGCCGCAGCTGGGGCCGGGCGTAGGCCAACCCGCCACTCTCGATCAAACGAAGGGCCGGTCGACGGAGATCGGCCCTTCACGAGCCG
>DATNMH010000062.1:0-3117 GCA_035602395.1 Candidatus Acidiferrum sp. | reverse complement strand
CTGGTGATCTCGCTCGCCGCCCTCGGCCTGCCCGGACTGAACGGATTCGTCGGCGAGTTCCTCATCATGCTCGGCGCCTGGTCGTCGTTCATTCCGATGGCGGTCGGCGCCGGCATCGGCGTCATCCTGGCGGCCTGGTACGTGCTCCGCTTCTACCAGGGCGCAACGCAGGAGGCGCCGCCGCAGCCGGCCGGTTTCGGTGAGCTGCGGCTCGCCGATGTTGGCGTCCTGGCGCCGCTGCTGGCGTTGATGGTGGTGATCGGCGTCAGCCCCGGCTTTTTCCCGGCCGCGGTCGACGCCACCGTCAAGGCGCTGCCGGTGCTGTTGCGATGACGATCAACATCAGCGGCATCGGCATCGACTACGGCGCCGTCCTCCCGGAGCTGGTGGTGGCCGGCACGGCCATCGTCGTGCTGTTCCTCGAGCTCGTGGTGCCACCCGATCGGCGCCGCTGGCTGGCGGCCGTGACCGTAATCGGACTGCTCGGCGCGCTGGTCGCCACCATCCCCCTCTGGGGCCAGAACCGCTCGGCCTTCGGCGACACCGTGATCGCCGACAGCCTGGCCGTCTTCTTCAACGTGCTCCTGATCGCGATCACCATCCTGACCGTGGCGATCTCGCCGCGATACCTGCAGGCGCTTGACCTCGACTATGGCGAGTACTACATCCTGATCCTCGGTGCCACCGCCGGCATGATGCTGCTGGCGGCCGCCACCAGCTTGATGACGATCTTCCTCGGGATCGAGCTGCTCTCGATCTCGCTCTACGTCCTCTCCGGCTTTGCGCGCACGGCGCTCCGCTCCCAGGAATCGGCGCTCAAGTATTTGCTGCTGGGCGGTTTCGCCACCGGCTTTCTGCTCTACGGCATGGCGCTGATCTATGGGGCGACCGGCAGCACAACCCTCCGCGGGATTGCGGCCTTCACCACCGCCGGCTCTTCGAATGCTGGAGGCAACGTCCTGCTCTTGCTCGGCATCGGATTCCTTTCGGTCGGGCTGGCCTTCAAGGCCTCGGCCGCTCCCTTCCACATGTGGACCCCGGACGTCTACGAGGGTGCGCCCACGATCGTCACGACCTTCATGTCGGTCGCCACCAAATCGGCGGCCTTCGCCGCCGTCGGCCGCGTCTTCATCGCGACCTTTCCCTCGATCTCGAGCCGGTGGTACTTCCCCCTGGCGCTGATCGCCATCTTCTCGCTCTTCATCGGCAACCTGGTCGCGATCACGCAGGACAACCTCAAGCGGATGCTGGCCTACTCAGGGATCGCGCACGCCGGCTATATCCTGCTCGGCATTCTGCCCGGCACGGCACAGAGCTTTTCCGCGACGCTCTTTTACATCGCCGCCTACGCGGTGATGAACTTCGGAGCCTTCGCCGTGGTCACCGCCGTCGCCGCCGGCGGCGAGCAGACCGCGGACCTCAGCCACTGGCGGGGCCTCTTCTACCGGCGGCCCTTCCTCGCCACCGTGATGACGATCTTCATGCTCTCGCTGGCCGGCATTCCACCGACGGTCGGATTCTTCGCCAAGCTCTTCGTCTTCCAGGCTCTGGTCAACGCCCAGATCTGGGCGCCGCTGATCGTGGCCGTGATCATGACCATCGTCTCCTTCTATTACTACCTGCGGGTCATCGTCGTCATGTTGGCGGCACCGGATGAGGCCGTCGTGGAGAAGCGACCCCTCGGCGTACCGACCAGCACCGTGTTGGGTGCGGCGGCCGTGGCGACCATCGTGCTCGGGATCTTCCCCGCCCTCGTCCTCGATTGGGCCACCCGGGCCGCCTCCCTACACTTCTAGGATCCGATGAGCCTGCGCGCCACCCGTGCGCCCATGATCGCGCCGCCGGATCGATCTCCCGCCCCCTTTGGGGGAGGGCAGCGTGGGGGCGTCCCTGCCGGCGCCCTGAAGATTGCAAAGCGGGGCTGGCGCGAGCTGCGCAAGATGCGCACCGCCATCATCCTGCTCGCGATCCTGGCCCTGCTGGCGACGGTCGGCACCCTCCTGCCGCAGCTGCCGCAGAACCCGCGGGGCGTGATGGGGTACGTGCTGCGTCATCCCGTGACGGCTCCCTGGTTCGCCCGCCTCGGCCTCTTCGACATCTTCAGCTCCTGGCCCTTCATCATCGTCGCCGTCCTCATGTACACCTCGATCGGGGCCAGCATGTTCGTTCGTGTGCCCGCCGCCTGGCGGCGTGCGATGGACCCGGCCCAGCGCAACCGCGGGCTTTTTGCCGAGGTCGCCAGCATCATCTTCCACGGGAGTTTTTTCATCCTGCTGGTCGGGGTCATCTTCGGCAAGGCGGCCGGCTTCCTCGGCAATGTCGCGGTGGTGGAGGGGGATAGCTTTACCGAGGCGCGGGCCAACTACGACAACCTCAGCGAAGGCATCCTCGCCACCCAGCACGCCAATTTCCAGGTGAAGGTCGACAGCTTCAGCGCCAGCTACTGGCCGAGCGGCGCGCCCCGGGACTTCACCTCGCAGGTTCGCATCTACGACGGCGGACACCTGGTCGAGTCGAAGAGCATCCAGGTCAACCACTACGTCGACTACCGGGGGGTGAAGATCTACCAGGCCGGCTTCGGCTGGGCGCCGACTCTCAAGATCGAGACCCCCGACGGCCGCGTCGTCGAGGACACCCCGACGATCTTCGTCGGCGACCCACAGTTCGCCAACGGCGTGATCAAGGCGCCCTCGGCCGGGCCGGGCGATCAGCAGCTGGGGGCCACCGCCATCTTCATGCCCGATCCGCAGATCCAGGACCAGTCGATTGCCCCGGGCACGCCTCAATGGCGCAACCCGATACTGCTGGTGCGGCTGTTCCGCGGCGACCTCCACCTCGACCGGCCGCAGAACGTCTTCGCGCTCGATACCAGCAACATGGACCTGCGCTGGCGCGGGGCGCTGCGGGTTGGCGAGAGCGTGGTCACGCCCGACGGCTACCGGCTGAGCTTCACCGGGCTCAAGCGGTATACCGATCTGACGATCAACAAGGATCCCGGGATCCCCATCGTGCTGGCCGCCTTCGTGATCGGCCTCTCGGCGCTGCTGCTCAGCCTTTACCTGCCGCTGATGGGGCCCGAGCAGCGGCTTTCGCCTTCACGGGAGCTCACCGGCTAGC
>DATNMH010000061.1:0-25849 GCA_035602395.1 Candidatus Acidiferrum sp. | reverse complement strand
AGGAGAGTCCAGGGCACCGCCGAAAAAGGCCTCGGAGCCGCCGGTCGAAAAGGAATAGTCCTTCGTAGGCCGAGCCGGATGGCCCCCGTGATCGGGCTGGAGTCTTCAGGCGGCGGGCCGCGGACTCAGAGAGGTCGTTCTCGCGAGAGAACGGCAAAGTCGGGTGGTACCACGAGAGAAGGCCTCTCGTCCCGGTGGACGAAGGCTTTTTATTTTTCGGAGGTGCCATGACCATACAAGCGTTCAACATCATCGAGTCGACGCTGCGGGAAGGCGAGCAATTCGCCCCGGCCCACTTCGCCCCCTCACAGAAGATTGCGATCGCGGAGTTGCTCGATGAGTTCGGTGTCGAGTACCTCGAGCTGACCTCACCCTGCGCGTCGCCGCAATCCGACGCCGACCTGCGGACGGTCGCTGCGCTGCCGCTTCGGGCGAAGGTACTCACTCACGTTCGCTGTCACCTGGATGACGCCCGGATCGCGGTTGACACCGGCGCCGACGGGATCGATGTCCTGTTCGGCACCTCGTCCGCGATGCGCGAGTTCTCCCACGGCAAGTCGGTCGACCAGATCATCGAGGCCGGCACCGAGGTCGTGCGCTACATCCAGTCGCAGGGGCTGGAGGTGCGGTTCAGCAGCGAGGACTCTTTCCGTTCGGAGCCGCGCGATCTGCTCCGCGTCTACCAGGCGATCGATCGGCTCCATCCGCAGCGCGTCGGGCTCGCCGATACGGTCGGGATCGCCACCCCCAACCAGGTCTTCGAAATGGTGTCGATGGTGCGCAAGGCGGTGGATTGCGACATCGAGTTCCACGCCCACAACGACACCGGCTGCGCGATCGCCAACGCGTTCGCGGCGCTCGAAGCCGGTGCCACCCATATCGATACGACGGTTTTGGGGATCGGCGAGCGTAACGGCATCGTGCCACTCAGCGGAATGATCGCCCGCCTGCTCAGCGTGGATCCAGAGCTGGTGGCGAATTACCGGCTCGAGATCCTACCCGAGCTCGACCGGATGGTCGCCGACATGGTCGGAATCGACATTCCGTTCAACGCCGCCATCACCGGCGACACCGCCTTCCATCACAAGGCCGGGATGCACACCAATGCCGTGCTGAATGACCCCTCGAGCTACGAGATCTTCGACCCGGCACGCTTCGGACGGGAGCGCACGGTGATGGCGGGCCATCGGCTTACCGGACGCCACGCGATCGCCAGCCGGGCAACGGCGCTGGGGCTGACCCTGACGGATCACGAATTGCGGACGCTCACGAGCGAGGTCAAGCGGCGCGCCGACGCGGGACCGCTCAGCAACGACGAACTCGACGATCTGCTCCGGGGCGAAGCCCCCACCCTTCCCTCCAGAAGGGGAGGGAAATTGGAGGAGAGTAATGGGCACGCTTACTGAAGAAATCTTCTCGCGACGGATCGGGCGCCAGGTGCACGCCGGCGAGATCGTGGTCGCGCCCGTCGACTACGCGATGGCCCACGACGTGACCGGCCCACTTGCCATCGAGGCCTTTCGCAAGCTCGACGTCCCGCTCTGGGACCCCGAGCGCGTCATCATGGTCTTCGATCACATCCTGCCGGCCAACACTGTGGCATCGGCCGGGTTGCACAAGATCGTCCGCGACTTCGCCGACGAGTACAGTGTCACCCACGTTTTCCAGGAGGGCATTTGCCACCAGTTGATGGTGGAGAAGGGGTTCATCCGACCTGGTGGCATCGTCGTCGGCGCCGACTCGCACAGCACCACCTACGGGGCGCTCGGCTGCTTTTCGGCAGGTTTCGGGTCCACGGACATCGCGGTCACCTTCGCGACCGGCAAGACCTGGTTCCGGGTTCCCGAGACGATCCGGATCAACCTGCGCGGGGCGCTGCCCCCCGGCATCTTTCCCAAGGACCTGGCCCTGAAGGTGATCCGCATGCTGGGCGCCGAGGGCGCCAATTACCTGGCGGTGGAGTGGGGAGGTGAGGCGGTCGAGGCCATGAGCGTGGACGAACGCCTCACGCTCGCCAACCTGACGGTTGACTTCGGCGGAAAGGCGGGCCTCTGCGAGCCGGACGAGCACACGCGGGCCTATCTCGGCGAGGCGGAAGTGTTCGACCTGCACCCGATTGCACCGGCGTATCGCAGTGTCATCGAAGTTGACGCGGAGAAACTCGAACCGCAGATCGCCTGCCCGCCGGCGATCGACAACGTCCAGGACCTGAGCGCGGTCGAAGGGACGGAGCTCGACGAGGTCTTCGTCGGGAGCTGCGCCAACGGCCGGATCGAGGATCTGGCAATCGTCGCCGGGTATTTCAAGGGCAAGCAGGTGCACCCGCGGACCCGGACGATCGTCGTCCCCGCCTCCAAACAGATCTACATGGAGGCGCTCGCACGCGGCTACATCCAGACCTTCATGGAATCCGGCGCCCTCGTGATGAACGCGGGCTGCGGCCCGTGCCTCGGCCGCCAGCACGGCGTGCTCGGTCCCGGCGAGCGCGCGCTTTCCACCAGCAACCGGAACTACGCCGGGCGGATGGGCAGCGCGCAGGCCGACATCTACCTCGCGAACCCGGCGGTCGCCGCGGCGTCCGCCCTGGCCGGCGCGATCGCCGATCCTCGCCTGCTCCCTCTCCCGGCCCTCCCCAAGAGGGTGTGGGAATTGGTTGGAGGGAGGAACTGATGGCCAGGGTCTTCAAGTTCGGTGACGGCATCTCGACGGACGCCATCATCCCGGGCCGATACAACGTCACGACGGATCCGTCAGAACTTGGCAAGGCGTGCTTCATCGAGGCCCGCCCCGACTTCGCCAACACCGTCCAGTCGGGGGACGTGATCGTCGGCGGCCGCAATTTCGGCTGCGGCAGCTCGCGCGAGCACGCCCCGATGGCGATCAAGGCCGCCGGCGTCCATGCGGTCGTCGCCCGAAGCTTCGCCCGGATCTTCTACCGCAACGCCATCAACATCGGCCTGCCGGTGATACAGTGCGACGCGATCTACGACGCCGTGGGCGACGGCGACCCGGTTTCGATCGACATCCGTTCCGGCGCGATCGATGTCAATGGCAAGATGTTCCAAGGAGAAGCACCCGGCCCCGTGGCCGTCGCCATCATGGAAGCCGGGACGCTGATCGACCTGATCAAAACGCGCGGCTGGGCCGCGATCGAGGAGGTGTCATGATGGCAACCGCTGTAACCGCGAAGTGCCCGGAGTGCGAGGCCGACGTCAAGCTTGAAGCGGACGTCGAGAAGGGCGAGATCGTGACTTGCGCCGACTGCGGCGCGGAACTCGAGGTCGTCGAGCGCGACCCGGTCCAGTTGCGCCTTGCGCCGGAAGAAGAAGAAGACTGGGGCGAGTAGGGTGAAGATCGGCGTTCTCTGCTCCCGCATCCGGGCCGAAGAGAAGCTGCTCTTCGAGACCTTCGCCAGCCGCCGTCTCGAGATCCAGAAGATCGATGACCGCGAGCTGGTCTTCGACCTGGCGGCGGAGCCGGCACGCTTCGACGTGGTGCTGGAACGCTGCCTCCACCACTCGCGGGCGCTCTACGCGCTGCGCATCCTCAACCAGTGGGGCGTGCCGACCGTCAACACCTACGAAGTGGCGCTGACCTGCGGCGACAAGATCAATACCACGACGGCGCTGATCGCCGCCGGGGTTCCCAGCCCCCGCACGCTGATCGCCTTCACCCCGGAATCCGCGCTCGAGGCGATCGAGACCCTGGGCTATCCGGTCGTGCTCAAGCCGGCGATCGGCTCCTGGGGGCGCCTGCTCGCGAAGATCTCGGACCGTGACGCCGCCGAGGCGCTGCTCGAGCACAAGGACACGCTCGGCTCATACCAACACGCGATCTTCTACATCCAGGAGTACATCGACAAGCCGTCTCGCGACATCCGCAGTTTCGTGGTCGGCGATGAGACGGTCTGCGCGATCTATCGAGAGTCATCCCACTGGATCACGAACACGGCCCGCGGTGGCAGGGCCCGTAATTGCCCGGTCACCCCGGAAATCGACCGCCTCTCGCGCGCGGCGGCGCGGGCGGTGGGCGGCGGCGTGCTCGCGATCGACCTGCTCGAGCACCCTGACGGCATGGTCGTGAGCGAGGTCAATTACACCATGGAATTTCGCAACAGCATCGACACTACCGGTGTCGACATCCCTGGCCGCATCGTCGATTACGTGCTGCGCGTCGGCGAGCTGGAGGCGGTGCCCGCGTGATCAGCGTGGTGCGCGCTGAGACGGAGCCCGTGACCGAGACCGGGGTCGAGATGCTGGAGGAGATGGTGTCGATCCCCAGCGTCTCGACGCAGGAACGCGAGCTCGGCCAGTGGCTGGTGACTCGGCTCCGCGGAATGGGCTTTGCCGCCAGGCGCGACGAGGTCGGCAATGTCATCGCCTTCTGGGGTAGCGGACCGCGTGAGGTGCTGTTGCTCGGGCATATGGACACGGTCCCGGGCTTTATCCCGGTGCGACGCGAGGGCCGGCAGCTGTTCGGTCGCGGCGCGGTCGACGCCAAAGGCCCGCTGGCCGCCGCCATCACGGCAGTGGCGCGGCAGCCGGCCGGCGCTGCCTGCCGCTTCACCATCATCGGCGCGGTCGAGGAAGAGGGCAGCTCACGCGGCGCTCGCCACCTGGTTAGTCGCAAGCCTCCCGACCAGCTGGTCATTCTCGAACCGAGCGGCTGGGACGCGATCACCCTGGGCTACAAGGGCAGCCTCAAGGTTCGCTACCGGCTTTCGAAACCCATGGGACACGGGGCCGGACCCAACGAGAGCGCGGCCGACCAGGCCATCGCCTTCATCCGGAAGGTTCAGGATCATGCCACGGCTCAGGGCGACGGCCTCGGGAATTTCGAGCGGCTCGACGCCCGTATTCTTCGGTTCCACGCGGACCACGACGGCTTCAAGGACACCGCTGCGATGACGGTCGGGTTCCGGCTGCCGCCGAATTTCGACGTACCGGCGCTGCAAAAGCAGCTGGAAACGTGGGCGGAGATTGCCGAGCTACGCTTCGAATATGCCGATGCCGCCGTGCGCGCAGAGAAGAACACCCCGGTTGTGCGGGCCTTTCTCAAAGGCATCCGCGACACGGGCGGCACGCCAAGGTTCAAGATGAAGACGGGAACCTCCGACATGAACATCCTCGCCCCGGTGTGGGGCTGCCCGACGCTCGCCTACGGACCCGGAGATTCGAAGCTCGACCACACCCCGGACGAGGCGATGGACCTCGAGAACTTCGCGCGCGGGGTCGACGTGCTGACCTCCGCCCTCAGCCACCTGGCGCGATGAAGACCGCGGTCATCGGCGGCGCCGGATACGCCGGCGGTGAGCTGCTCCGTCTCCTCCTCTCCCATCCGGAGATCGAGGTCACGCAGGTCACCTCCGAGCGCCTGGGCGGGAAATTCGTGCACACCGTGCACCCACACCTGCGGCGCCGGACGGAGCTCAAGTTCCAGGCCCGGGCCGCACTGCAGCCAGTCGATGTCCTCTTCCTGGCGATGCCACACGGCCAGACGAGCCGCGAGATCGACCAGCTGCAGTCGCTGGCGCCGACCATCATCGATCTGTCCGCCGATTTTCGCCTGCACGACCCCGCCGGCTACCCCACCTGGTACGGCTGGGAGCACCCACAACCCGCGCTGCTCAAGGACTTCGTCTACGCGCTTCCGGAGCTGCACCGCGATCAGATCCGCACTGCTAACCGACTCGCCGCCGGCGGCTGCTTGGCGACCGCGACCATCCTCGGGCTCTATCCGCTGACCCGCGCGGGCGTCATCGACCAAACGATGCCGATCGTGGTCGAGGGCAAGACGGGGTCATCCGCAGGCGGGGCGGAGTCGGGGCCGGCATCGCACCATCCGCATCGAAGCGGCGAGATGCGCTCCTTCGCCCCCACCGCGCACCGGCACACCGCCGAGATCATCCAGGAACTTGGCCTGCAATCGCCCAACGGCCACGGCCCGAGCATCGCCTTCTCGGCGACCGCCGTCGAGGCCGTCCGCGGCATCCTGGTCACGGCCCATGTGTTCCTCAAAGACGACCTGTCGGAGAAGGACCTCTGGAAGATCTACCGCGCGGCCTACAAGGACGAGCCATTCATGCGGATCGTGAAAGAGTCACAAGGCATCCATCGCTACCCCAATCCAAAGATCCTGTCCGGCACGAACTACACCGACGTAGGCTTCGAGCGAGACCCGCACTCGCGCCGTGTGGTCGTGATGAGCGCCCTCGACAACCTGATGAAGGGCGCCGCCGGCCAGGCGGTGCAGGCGCTCAACATCCGCTTCGGATGGGACGAGCGCACCGGCCTCGATTTCCCGGGCCTCTACCCGATCTAGCCATGCTCGTCATCAAGATCGGCGGCAGCCTGACCGACTTCGACCCGTTGCTACGCGATGTCGCGGCCTGCCAGGAGCCGCTCGTGCTGGTGCACGGCGCCAACAAGGAACTGAACGAGCTTTCCGCCCGGCTGAACCATCCACCACGAATGGTCACGTCCGAACGCGGTGAGATCAGCCGCTTCACCGACGCGATCACCATGGATCATTTCCTGATGGCGTACGCCGGCAAGCAAAACAAGCGCATCGTCGAACGCCTTCGCGCGCTCGGTGCGAACGCGGTCGGCCTGACCGCGATGGACGGCGGCATCGCGATCGGACGGCGCAAGCCCGATTTGCGCATCAAAGAGGGCGACAAGGTCAAGGTCCTGCACGGTGACCACAGCGGCAGCATCGAGCGCCTCGAGCCGAAGCTCCTGCGCCTGCTGCTGGACAACGACTACCTGCCGGTGATTACCCCGCCCGCGATCAGCCACGAGGGCATCGCCATCAATGTCGACGGCGATCGCCTGGCCATGGAGATCGCCACATCCCTCAAGGCGGAGCGTTTGCTGATCTTTGCCGACACGCCGGGATTCATGCGCGATGTGAGCGACGAGCGCAGCGTGATCCCCTTGATTCACCTCGACGAGGTGGAGAAGGTGGCCGAGTACGGCAAAGGCCGGGCCCGCGTTAAGCTGCTGGCGGCGGCGCAGGCGATCCATCGTGGCATTCAGGCGGTCGGCCTGCTCGACGGCCGCGGCGAGCATCCGCTGACGCGAGCATTCGAAGGAGCTGGCACATGGGTGACGACCTGACCGCTACATCCACACGGCTCAGCCCTATTCCATTGCACGCGAGCCGAGGGATAAGCCTGGTGCGTGGCGAAGGCGTGTACCTGTGGGATGACCAGGACCGGCGGTACCTCGACCTGATGACCAACTACGGCGTCAATCTCCTCGGTCACGCGCACGCGCTCGTGACCGATGCGATCAAGCAGCAGGCATCGCTACTCACCAGTGCCCACCAGAGCTTCGACACACCGAAGCGCGAGGAGTTTCTCGACGCGCTCGCCGCGTTCCTGCCGCCCTCGCTGAGCCGGATCTCGTTCGCAAACTCTGGGGCGGAAGCCGTCGAGGCGGCGATGAAGTACACGCGGGTCGCGACCGGCCGAACTGGCATCATTGCGACCCATCGCGCCTATCACGGGCGGACATTCGGTGCGCTGTCGGCGACCTCTGATGCCAAATACCGTGATCCCTTCATGCCAATGCTGGCGGGCGTCCGGCACGTGCCATTCGACAATCTCCCGGCGATGGCTGAGGCAATCGACGAATCGACGGCCGCCGTCATCATCGAGCCGATCCAGGGCGAAGGTGGGATCCGCGTGCCCGCCGACGGCTACCTGAAAGGCCTCCGCGAGCTCTGCACGGCGAACGGCGCCCTGCTGATCTGCGATGAGATTCAGACAGGCTTCCGTACGGGAGCACCCCTCGCCTTCACCCGAGAAGGGATCGTTCCAGACATCCTTTGCCTTTCCAAATCGATCGCCAATGGGCTTCCGATCGGCGTGACCATCGTGACCGAAGCGGTTAGCGAACGAGTCCCCAAGGGAAGCCACGGCGGCACGTTCTCCGGTAACCCACTGGTCTGTGCCGCGGGCGTGGCGACCCTTAAAGTCCTCGCCGACGAAAGCCTTCATGCCCGGGCCGCCGAAAAGGGCCAGCGCTTCCAGCAGCGCGTCCGCGAACTCGGCCTGAATCAGATCCGCGAGGTGCGCGGGCGCGGCCTGTTGCTGGCGGTCGAACTGAAGAAACCGGCAACACGGGTCATCAAAGCCATGCAGGAGCGCGGTGTGCTGGTCCTTCCGGCCGGCGGCACCGTCATCCGATTCCTGCCGTCGATCCTGATCAACGATGCCCAGCTCGACGAGGGGATCGACGTGCTGGCGGAGGCGCTTCGCCAGGCCGGCTGAACGGAGGAGTTGTAGGCGACGGCAGATTCGCTAGTCCGCAGGAGTGAATACGGATCGTCCGTTATACAAGGATGGAGCAATCACGCGAAAATAGCACGACGACTGTGACCACCGATCGACCTGCGTACAGCTTGCGGGCAGAGCAGGCTGTCTGGCTCCTTACGGGAATCGTCGACGCGCTTTTGATCATCCGCTTTCTGTTCAAGCTGCTTGCCGCTTCGACCCAGGCAAGCTTCGTCACCTTCATCTACGACCTGACTCAGGTTTTCGTCGCTCCGTTCCATGGGATCTTCAACACGGCGGCCAACGGGCGCAATGTCTTTGAGCCCGAGTCCCTGGTCGCCATTGCCATCTACTCGCTGATCGGCTGGGGCCTCGCCGCCCTGGTCCGCGTCGTCACCCGAGGCAGCGCTCCCGCGCGCTGAGCCGTACTCAGAGCTCGGGTTTAGGCTGCGGGCGCTTCGGCGAGGCGGGCGGCCAGTTGCGGACGGCGCCCACGGATGACAGCGAGCGCCAGCGCAAAGCCGGCGAGCGCGAGCGCCGCGGCCAGCTCGAATCCGGCCCCATACCCGGAGGCGAGGGCCGAATTTACGACCGCATGGGTCGGGACTCGGCCGACCAGCTGGTTCTTGGTGACGGTAGCCGCAATCGTCCCGAGCAACGCGATCCCGATCGAGCCACCGATCTGCTGCCCGACATTGAGGAGCGCCGACGCGAGACCGGACTCCTGGGGCCGCGCACCCGAGACGGCCATTAGCGTCAGGGGCACGAAGATATTGCCCATCCCGATAGCGATGATCAGCATCGGCCCAACCAGGCCAGGGAAATAACCCGTCTGGTCATTGATGCGCGATAGCCAGAACAGGCCGGTGGCGACAAGCAGCGGTCCGGCGGTGATGAACATTCGGGGTCCGAACCGCCCGACGAGCCGGGCCACAATCTGCGAGGTCACGATGATGCCGGCCGTCATCGGCAGGAACGCAAGCCCGGCCTGAAATGGGCTGAACCCGAGGTTGTTTTGGACGAACTGGGTCAGGAAGAAGAAGACACCGAACACGGCCACGCCGATGACGAGCGACAGCGCATAGGCGCCGTTCCGGTTGCGCTGGGCGAAGATGCTGAACGGCATCAGGGCATGCTCACTGCGAGACTCGATAACAAGGAACACCACGAGGAGCACGGCGGCAATCCCCAGCGACATCAGCGTCGTGCTGTTGGTCCAACCGTTGGTAGCCGCGCTGGTCAATCCGTAGACCAACAGGATCATGCCGGCGGTGACGGTGAGCGCCCCGGGCAGATCGAGCCGTCCGGCCCGGCGCTGTGACGCCGCGAGCACACGCGGGGCGGCGATCGCCAGGATGATCCCGATCGGCACGTTCACAAACAGGACCCAGCGCCACGATGCAAAGTCGGTGAGAATCCCTCCCAGAAGGAGCCCGAGGGCGCCGCCAGCACCGGCCACCGCGGCGTAGACACCCAGCGCACGGTTGCGTGCGGGACCCTCACTGAATGTGTCGGCGATCAGCGAAAGTGCCGTCGGCGCCACGATGGCAGCGCCAACGCCCTGCGCCGCGCGCGCAGCGATCAGCCAAACGTCGCTATTGGCAAATCCGCCGGCGAGCGAGCCCAGCGTGAAGAGCGCGATGCCTGTGGTAAACATGCGCCGCCGCCCGAACAGGTCCCCGGCGCGACCGCCGAGGAGCAGCAATCCGCCAAAGGTGAGCGAATACGCATTGATGACCCATTCCAGGCCCGTCGGGCTGAAATGGAGGGCGCGCTGGATCGAGGGAAGAGCGATGTTCACGATGGTGGCGTCGAGAATCACCATCAATTGGGCTACCGCGATCACGGCGAGAGCAAGGTTCAGGTTGCGTGGGAGCTGATCGGCTGTTCGGTTGGTATTCGTCGGGACGATACTCGCAGTTGCCACGCCCGAACCAACTACTTTGAGTCTTGAATTATTCCTCTTTCCGCGCGCTCCGTCATCAAGAGATGAGATGGCCTCGATAAGCCATTTCGATCGTCAGGGGCCCTTTTCTTCCTGGATGATGTTGCCGCCGTCGACGACGAGCGCCTGGCCGGTGATGTAGGAGGCATCCGGAGATGCCAGAAACACGACGGCGGCCGCGACTTCATCGGGTCGTCCGGCTCGGCCGATCGGCGTGTAGCGAGCGGCAACCCGTTCCAACTCGAGCGTCGATCCGGTGTCGATCCACCCTGGGGCCACGGAGTTGATCGTGATGCCATCGGCAGCGGTTTCGACAGCCACGGCCCTCATCATGCCGTCCATCCCGGCCTTCGCCGCGCCGTAGGCTGAGTTGCCTTTCGTCGTCACCAGCGGCCCCGTCACCGACGACACGTTCACTATGCGCCCGTAGCGCCGTTCGATCATGCCCGGCAACACCGCTCGGATCATCAGGAACGCCGTGTGCAACGTGATTTCGATCTGCCGGCGCCAATCGGAATAGGAGAAGTCCTTCAGGTCGGGACTTGGCATCTCGACCCCGGTCTGCGCCATGCCGGCGTTGTTAACGAGGATGTCGATGCGGCCGTAGCGACGAATTATCGTGTCGACCAGGTTGTGCGCCGCCGCCTCGTTGCTTAGGTCGGCGACGAGGGCGAGAACGCCCCCACCCTGCCCTCCCCCAGAGGGGGAGGGAAATGCTTTCGGATCGAGCTCCCGGGCCCGCTCGTGGATGCGGTCGGTGGTCGACGTGATCGCCAGCTGTGCTTCGGCGGCATAGAGCCGGCGAGCGACGGCGAAGCCAATGCCGACGGGACTTCCGGCGCCGGTCACCAGCGCAACCTGCCCCTTCATCGTCGCGCCGGAATTAGTCGAAGAGCTCAGCGACCGCTTCCTCGAACACGCCAGTGTGCTGGTCGACGTCGGCCTCGGTCGTGACCGGCGACATCAGCGCCATGTTGTGAAACGGGGTCAGCAGGATCCCGCGGTTGAGCGCGTGGAGATGCATCAAGCGTTCGAGGGTGTGATCCATGGCGGCCGCGGCCTCACCGCCCGAGGTCGGCGGCTCCGGCAGAAAGACGTATTCCGCGCGGCAGCCGAGGCGGGTCACGCACCACGGCGCCCCATGTCGGTGGATCACCTCGTTCACCGCATCGGTGAAACGCTCCGCCAGCCTGATCATCCGATCAAAGGCCGCCTGCGTGAGCACGTGCTCTAGTGTCGCCCGGATGGCGGCCATCGAGAGCGCGTTCGCCGCCAGTGTGCCTCCGACGCCGCTGACATCGGTGTCGTCGCCCTGCATGTCCGGCAGCACCCTTTCGGCTACCTCGCGACTCAACCCGAAGGCGGCGGCCGGGATGCCGCCGGCAATCGTCTTGCCGATGGTCAGCATGTCGGGCTCCAGTCCCTCGGCCGCCGTGAACCCGCCTGGCCCGGCGCAAATCGTGTGCGTCTCATCGATGATGAGCAAAGTTCCGTAGTGTTGGGTCAGCTCGCGGAGCCGGGCATGGTAACCAGACTCAGGCAGGATGATGCCGATGTTCGTCATGGCCGGTTCCGCCAGCACGCAAGCGACGTCGCCGGCGGCCAACTCCCGCTCCAGCGCCTCGAGGTCGTTGAACTCAACGACGCGCGTCGTCACCGATGGATTCACCGGCGCGCCAAGATTGCCGGCGCGATAGGTCACCTGCCCGGCGTCATCCAGCACCCCAAGCGTTTCATCGACGGTCCCGTGATAGCAGTAATTGAAAACGAGGATCTTGGGCTTACCCGTGATGCCGCGCGCGATGCGGATGGCAAAGCGGTTCGCGTCGGTTGCGGTCAAGGTGAATTGCCACTGGGGCAGACCAAAGCGACGTGTCATCTCCTGCCCCGCCCAAACGGCGTCTTCGGTCGGCAGCATGAAGGTGACGCCCCGCCGAGTCTGGTCGCTCACAGCCTTGACCGTCGGCGCCGGCGCGTGCCCCGCCATCGCGCCGGTGTCGCCGAGGCAGAAGTCGACGTACGTCTTCTGATCGATGTCGGTCACGCGGGCACCCTGCGCTTCGACAACGAACGGAGGGATCCGGCTGGCCCAGCGCACCATCCAGTTCATCGGCACGCCGGCCAACAGCGACTCGCGTGCCCGGCTACTCAGGGCCACGGATTTGGGGTGCTCGCGAGCGAAGCGGTCTTCCTCGCGCACCAGCAAGCTGGCGATCCGTGTTTGGTCGGGCGGCGCCACGGTTCTCATCGCATCCCCTCCAGTGCCGAATAGTCTCGCATGCGCCCACGCGAAGCCGCCAGAAAAAGGAAAGAGCCGCCCGAAGGCGGCTCTTTCTTGGCGTACCGAGAATCGTTACTCGACGACGGTCGTGCTCGAACGCGGACGGGACATGAGGCGGATGAGCGAGACGATGCCCCATCCGATCAAGGCATAGATCGCCATCGCGACGAGCGACTCCGGCTCGAGGACCGAGCGGCCTTCCTGGGCGGTGTTGAAGATGCCATGAAAAGGCGCTACCAGCGGCCAGGTCACGTCGTACATGAAGCGGACAAAGGGCGCCGGATTCGCGCCGAACAACTTCAGCACGAAGCGAATCGCGATCAGGACATCGATGAAACCGACGATCCACCAGATGGCCTGGATGGCACGCGTGTTGTAGCCGCCCTCGCTGTGGACCGCGGTCCGCGAGGTCGACGAGGTCGTTACGGGCGTGACTGGGGTGACCGGCCGCACCGGCTCGCCCGTCGTCGTCTCCTGTCGGACGACTTCGCGGTCGTATGAATCGGCCATGATGTTCTCCTTATGAGCCCGCAAATGGGTACGGAGCGTGGCTCAAACGCTACATACATGGTAGCAGATTGTATGGCAACGCGTACGCCGATTGAGGGTTGCCGACGGCAGGAGTCACCTTCCTAGGTAAGTTGTACGGAATGCCCCAAACGATCGCGGTATTTGGTGCCGGGGCAATCGGGAGTCTGGTTGCGGCCCGACTCCATGAGTCCGGCGTCGCCGTTGGACTAATCGGCCGAGAGGCACAGGTCGCCGCGATACAGGCCAAGGGGCTCCGTGTCAAGGGTCGGGACGAATCACGGGTAGTTCAGCTTCCTGCGACAACGACGTTGGCAGGCGCGGCCGATATCGTTCTGCTGACGGTCAAATCGCAGGACGTGCAGGACGCCTGCCGCACCATTGCCACCCTGCGCTCGGACGCCACCGTTGTCACCATGCAGAACGGCGTCCGGTCGGACCAGGAGGCGGCCGACATCCTCGGACGGGATCGCGTCGTGGGTTGCGTGCTGAACATCAGCGCCACATATCTCGAGCCGGGGGTGGTCGAGCAGAACACAGCCGGCCGGTTCCAGGTGGGCGCTCCCTTCCCCGAGTCGAAGGCGCGCGTCGATGCCGTGCTCGCGCTGCTCAGCCTGGCGATCAAGACGGAGTACGTCCCGGATATTGCCCGCTCTCGCTGGACCAAGCTGATGGCCAACCTGAACAACGCCATAATGGCGATCACCGGCTGGCCGATTGGCAAGGCGCTTCGCCATCCGGGACTCACCCGGCTATCGATTGCGACGATTCGAGAAGGCGTCAAGACAGCCCAGCTTGGCGGGTTCGGTCTCGACCAGAGCCGCCGGGCACGCACCTTCCGGCTGATGTCGACGCTTCCCATGCCACTCAGCTACTTGATTTTCAGAGGCCGGCTTGCGGGCAACTTTCCTCCGGACAGCACCTACGGCCCCTCGACGCTGCAGAGCTTCCAGCGAGGATCGAGCAGCGAGCTCGATTACCTCAACGGCGAGATCGTGACGCTAGGTGAGCGGATCGGGCGCCCCACTCCGTACAACGCGGGATTGCTCGAACAGGGGCGTGCTGTCTTCGCTACAGGACGCCATCAGAGCCCGGAAGAACTACTGAAGAACTTCAGGTTTTAAGCCCCCACCCTGCCCTCCCCCGCGCACGGGGGAGGGAAACTCGATGGGTAAACTGAACCGTATGCCAACTCTTCTGGACCTGTTTTCGCCTGCGGCCCGAGCCTGGTTTTCGGGCGCCTTTCCGGCTCCGACCGAGGTCCAGGAGGGCGGCTGGCGCTCGGTCGCTGCCGGCCAGCACACCCTGATGTCGGCACCCACCGGCAGTGGCAAGACGCTCGCTGCCTTCCTCTGGTGCATCGACCAGCTGGCGAACGAGCCGCTACCGGCAGAGGCGGAGCGCTGCCGGGTGTTGTATGTGTCGCCCCTGAAGGCGCTCACCGTCGACATCGAACGCAACCTGCAAGCGCCGCTGCGTGGCATCGGCCTGGAGGCGGAGCGGCTTGGACTGAAGCAGTCGCCAATCACGGTCGCCATTCGGACCGGCGATACGCCGACTCGCGAACGCCGCCAGATCGAACGCCACCCACCGGACATCCTGATCACCACGCCGGAGTCACTCTTCCTTCTCTTGACCAGCGCGGCGCGCCAGATCTTGCCGACGGTCCGCTGGGTCATCGTCGATGAGATCCACTCCATGGCGGAGACGAAGCGCGGCGCGCACCTGGCGCTCAGCCTCGAGCGGCTGGCCGCGCTGACGAAGACCGAACCCCAGCGCATCGGTCTCTCGGCAACTCAGCGACCGCTCAGCGAGACCGCGCGGTTCCTTGGCGGTACGAATCGCGAGGTGAGCATTGTCGACGCCGGCCGGGTGAAGCAGCTGGAGATCACCGTCGAGGTGCCTGTTGACGACATGGCGGACCTGGAACGTGGCGCCGAGGTGTACAGCGGGCCGGCAGCCGCGATTGGAGCGGAGCAGGAGGGCCCACGGCGCAGCATCTGGCCGACGATCCACCCCCGCATCCTCGAGCTGGTCCGCCAGCACCGCTCGACCATCATCTTCGTCAACTCCCGTCGTCTGGCAGAGCGGCTGGCCGCGGCCATCAACGAGCTCGCCGGTGAAGAGTTAGTCCGAGCGCATCACGGCTCGATCGCCAGGGAGCAACGCCTTCTAATAGAGGATGCGCTGAAAGCCGGCCGGCTGCCCGGACTGGTCGCCACCTCGAGCCTCGAGCTCGGCATCGACATGGGCGCCGTCGATCTCGTTATCCAGGTGGAGGCGCCCACCAGCGTCGCCAGCGGCATCCAGCGAATCGGACGGGCGGGCCACTCGGTGGGCGAGCCGTCGAAAGGCACGATCTTCCCCAAGTACCGCGGCGACCTGCTCGAGACTGCCGTGGTCGTCGATCGCATGCTGCGCGGCGAGATAGAGACGACGCGAGTACCGCGCAACCCCCTGGATGTCCTCGCCCAACAGATCGTGGCGATGACGGCCATGGAGGAGTGGAGCGTATCGGCGCTGTCCGAGTTGGTGCATCGCGCTTATCCCTTCAGCGACCTCGGACCTCGCGCCCTGGAGTCGACGCTCGACATGTTGAGCGGCCGCTATCCATCCGACGAGTTCGCCGAGCTGCGCCCGCGCATCGTCTGGGACCGGTTGGAGGGGAAGATCCGTGGCCGCGCCGGCGCGCAACGGTTGGCCGTCGTCAGCGGCGGCACCATCCCAGACCGCGGTCTCTTCTCCGTGAACCTGCTCGACGATGGAAAGAAAGTCGGCGAGCTCGACGAGGAGATGGTCTACGAGATGCGCCCAGGCGAAGTCTTCGTCCTCGGCGCCACCAGCTGGCGAGTGGCCGACATCACTCCCTCGCAAGTCATGGTCACCCCGGCGCCGGGCGAGCCAGGGCGCATCGCGTTCTGGCACGGGGATGCGCTAGGACGGCCGGTCGAGGTCGGACGCGCGATGGGCCAGGCGATGCGCGAGCTCACTGCAATGGAACCTGACGCCGCGATCGCCCGGCTGCAGCAGCGGTCGCGCTTCGATGACCGGGCCGCGTCCAACCTGATGAACTATCTGTCCGATCAGGCCCAGGCCACCGGCACCGTGCCGACCGACCGCACGATCGTGATCGAGCGATTCCGCGACCAGCTCGGCGACTGGCGGCTGTCGGTGCTGACTCCGTTCGGTGCTCGTGTCCACGCGCCCTGGGCTCTGGCGGCCCGAGCACGCATGCAGGAGCGGCTGGACCTCGAGATCCAGATGATTTACACGGATGACGGGTTCGCGCTGCGGTTGCCGGAGGCCGACCACGCACCGGATATCGATGACCTGTTGCTCGATCCGGAGGAAGTGCGGGAGCTGGTGACCTCGCAGCTGCATGGATCCGCCCTTTTCGCGTCGCGCTTCCGCGAAAACGCAGCCCGCGCACTGTTGCTGCCGCGGCGCCGCCCGGGTGAGCGCACCCCGTTGTGGCAGCAGCGGCAGCGCAGCCACGACCTGCTCCAGGTGGCGAGCAAGCACGCCGAGTTCCCGATCCTGATCGAGACCTACCGCGAATGCCTGAGCGACGTCTTCGACATGGATGGCCTCCGCGACCTGATGACCGCCATTCGCGCGCGGCAGGTGCGGACGGTCGTGGTCGACACCGAGCGCGCCTCGCCCTTCGCGTCGACGCTGGTCTTCGACTACATCGGCCAGTACATGTACGAGGGCGATGCGCCGCTCGCCGAGCGGCGGGCGCAGGCGCTGACGCTGGACAAGGAGTTGCTCGCCGAATTGCTGGGCACCGAGGAGCTTCGGGAGCTGCTCGATCCTCGGGCGATCGAGGCACTGGAGCTGGAACTGCAGGGGCTGCTCAAGGAACGGTGGCCACGCGACAAGGACGAGGCCGCCGACCTCCTGCGGCGACTTGGCGACCTGACGACCGCGGAGGCCGATGCTCGAGGAATCCGCGAAGAGTGGCTCGAGCAGTTGGAACGCGAACGCCGAGCCATCCGGGTGCGTATCGCCGATGAAGAGCGATGGATCGCGGCCGAGGACGCCGGGCGGTATCGCGAGGCACTGGGCGTCACGCTACCAGTTGGTCTGCCCGAGACCTTCCTGCAGCGAGTCGACGCCCCGCTGTCGTCGATGCTGGTCCGCTGGGCCCGGACGCACGTGCCGTTCTTCAGCGCCGACCCGGCGGCCCGCTGGCGCCTGCCGCTGCGCGAGGTCGAGCAGACGCTGCGGCAACTCGCCGGCCGTGGCGATATCGTCGCCGGTGAGTTCCGGCCGGGCCAGGCAGGTCGCGAGTACTGCCACCCTGACGTGCTCAGGTCGTTGCGGCGGAAGTCGCTGGCCGCGCTGCGTCGCGAGGTCGAGCCGGTGCCGGTCGAGACTTTGGGCCGGTTCCTCCCCGCGTGGCACGGCGTGGGCATCCAGGCGAGTGGATTGGACCGGCTGGCCGAGATTGTCTTCCAGCTGCAGGGATGCGCCATCCCGGCGTCGGTACTCGAGCGGGACGTGCTGGCGGCGCGGATGCGCGAGTACCGGCCGCAGCTGCTCGATCAGCTGATCTCGATGGGCGACGTGGTATGGGCCGGTCGCGGATCGCTGGGGAGCTCCGACGGACGGGTTGCGCTGTACCTGCGATCCGACGCGCCGCGGCTGATCCGCGAAGCAGACGAGCGGCCGAACGGCGAGATCCCCGAGCGTCTGCGCGAGCACCTGCAAAGTCGTGGCGCCTCGTTTTTCCGCGACCTCTATTACGCGACCGGGTCGGGCAATGAGGACGCGGTGCTGGACGCGCTCTGGGACATGGTGTGGGCCGGTGAGGTGACCAACGACACCTTCCTCCCGTTGCGTATGCTCGGACCGCGAGCGCGGCGCAACCCACGACGCCCGGTAATGCGCCTCGGGCCGCCTGCGGCAGCCGGTCGCTGGTCGCTGGTCTCGGATCTGCTCCGTCCAGCAGTGTCGACGACCGAGCACCTGCATGCGATGGCGGGGACGCTGTTGCAGCGCTACGGGGTGCTGACCCGCGAGGCGGCGCTCGGTGAAAACATCAGCGGCGGCTTCGCCGCGCTGTACCCGGTGCTGCGGGCGATGGAGGAAGCCGGCAAGATCCGGCGAGGGTACTTCATCGATGGCCTGGGCGGGCTGCAGTTCGCGCTGCCCGGGGCCGTCGACCGGCTCCGCGGAACGCGTGATGAAGACACGAGAGTCGTCGCGCTGGCGGCCACCGACCCGGCGAGCCCCTATGGCACGACGATTCCATGGCCAGCACACGAATCGCGGATGGCGCGGGCCGCGGGCGCCTACGTCGTCCTCGATGGTGGCGAGCTGCGGCTGTACCTGGAGCGGGGTGGCCGCTCGTTGCTCACCGTTGGCGACGTGCAGCCGGCCCACCTGCAGGCGCTGGCGGCGGTTGCCGCGCGGGTAGACAAGCTGGAGATCCAGAGCATCGACGGCGCCCCAATCAAGGGTTCGCCACTCGAAGGTTTGCTGCGCGAAGCCGGGTTCGGCACGACGCCGAAGGGCGTCGTCCTCTGGCCCGAGCGGCGACCCGTCCTTGCCTGAAGGCGACACGATCTGGCGAACGGCGGCCGCCCTGCGGCGCCAAATCGCGGGCAAGGTCGTCACTGACGCCCGTCCGGCATCGATCGGACGACTGAAAGGCCGGCGGGTCGAGTCGGTCGAACCGAACGGGAAACATCTGGTCGTGCAATTCGAGGGAGGGCTCGCGCTGCATTCGCACATGCGGATGACCGGCGCCTGGCACCTCTACGGGTTGGGCGAGCGCTGGCGCCAGCCGGAGCGGCGTGCCACCGCCGTTCTGAGTTTCGACGATGTCGTGGCGGTCTGCTTCGCCGCGCCCATCATGGAGCTGGTTCGCGACGCCCGACAACCAGTGGCACACCTGGGACCGGACATCCTGGTCGATCCCTTCGACCTCGATGAGGTCATGCGCCGTGCCCGCCACTCGGGTGCACCCACGCTGGGGGAGCTGCTCCTCGAGCAGCGGGTCTGCGCCGGCATCGGCAACATCTATAAGTGCGAATCGCTCTGGGCGCTTCGCCTGGATCCATGGATGCAACCTGCCACGCTGGATGATGAGCGGCTTCGCCAGCTTTACGCGGCGGCGCGGGACCTGATGCGGCGCAACCTGGTGACGCCAATCGCCCGGCAGCGGCATGCCGTGCACGGCCGTGGTGGACGACCATGTCCGCGCTGCGGCACGCCAATTCGAATCCGGGCCCAGGGGCACCAGGCTCGCCTCAGTTATTTCTGCCCGCGGTGCCAGGGCGTCGGGCCCGCGTCTAACGCCACACGCCAAGGATTACGGCCATCACGAGTGTTTTCGTGAGAGCGTCACCCGTGTGGATCGCATAGAGCTTCACCGGGTAGTGCTCATGGATGACAGAGCCCACGATACTGGTGGCTTGAAACCCAATCCACACTGCTAGTCCGAGATAGATCGCGCCCACCCAGTTGACGACCCCAAGGTGGGCCACAAAACCGGCGAGCACGACCGCGACGATGAGGCCTCGCATGAACTCGGCGAGAATCTCTGGCGGCCGCATTTGCGTACCGGCCGCTTGGGCCGAATCCATGCCGCGCAACTTCACCCACGCTTTGCCGAACAGCAGCGGCGAATACCAGAGCCCGCCCATCACAAACGCGACCACAGCCGCCACGATGACGGCCCAATAGTTGATTCCTGACATCTTCGCTCCTTCCTGACGTTGGTGGTCTCTGCCGGTCTGTCAGTACGACGAACGACAGGCAGGCCGATCGACAGTCAGAACTTGCCGTAGACGGGAACGGCGGCGCCGGTGATCGCCGCGGCGGCATCACTACAGAGATAGAGGATGACGGCGGCGATTTCAGCCGGCGCCACGGCCTTCTGCATCGCTTTCTCGGGGAGTGATTTCCGATTCTCCGGCGTGTCGATGATGGCCGGAACCACGACGTTGACCCGCACGCCCGATGACTTCAGCTCAGCGGCCAGTACCTCGGTGAGTTTGATGACGCCCGCCTTGGCGATGGCATAGACGGCGGCCCCTGACTCGGCGACAAGCCCCGAGCGGGAGGAAACGTTGATGATGCACCCCCCACCTCGACCCTCCCCCGCAAGGGGGGAGGGAGATGAAGCCATGCGGCGGGCAGCGGCGCGGCAGGACCACCAGGCCGTCCCAAGATTGAGGTCCATCATGGAGGTGAAGTCGTCGGGTGTCGTGTCCACGACCTTTCCGCCGCGATAGCCGCCGGTCGTATTCACCACCCAGCGCGGCATGCCCACACGGTCGATACGCTCCCAGAGGTCATCAACGTCCTGCCGCGAGGCGAGGTCGGCGGTGTCACCGGTGACGATGCCGGGATACTTCGTGGCCAGGTCCGAGACACCGGAACGGGACCGAGCCACGGCGATGATGCTGTCGCCGCGTTTCGCGAACGCGTCGACGACAGCTGTTCCCAGTGCTCCGGTCGCTCCCAGGATCACGGTGAGGTCGGCCATGGTCAGGCGGCATCCTCCAACGCGTAACGGAGAAAGAGATACGAGTCGGCCCGGCGGATGCTCAGGAGCCGGCCGCCTTTGAACTTGCGGCCAAAGTCGACGCCTCGGATGATTCCGAAGGACCGATCCGGCTGGCCGACGAGCTTCGGTGAGACCGTCAGGAATAGCTCATCGACGCGATTGCGGGCGACCAGCTGGCCAAAAAGGTTGGGGCCGCCTTCTGTGAGGATGGTTTGATGGCCCTCTGCCTTGAGCGCCGCGAAGATCTCATCGACACTGATGCTCGGTGCGTCTGATATCACGCGGACCTCGCTGGCCTGCGGCAGCTCCTTGCGGAGGCGCGAAGCCGCTATCGTCGTTGTCAAGACCAGCGACCCGACCTGGAGTGCCCGTTGAGACGGATCCAGGTCACCGCGCGCGGTGACGATCACCAGCCGTGGCGTCTCCCGTCGCCTGAGCGTCCGGCGCAGCGTCGCGAACGCCTCGGCGGCGGCGGGAAAGATGTACTCGGGCGTCCAGAGCGCTTTGCCGCCCTCTGCACGGCAGGTGCCGGCACCCACGAGCACCGCATCAGCATAGGCACGCAACAGCCCCATCACGAAGCGGTCCATCTCATTCCGTCCGCTGATGATCCCCCCCGAGGGGGCGGTGCCGCCGTCCAGCGCAACGACGCCGTCGATCGAGCTGACGAAGTTGGCGTAGACGGTACCGTCGCGGATCGCCAGTCCACCGTCATAGATTTTGGTCAGGAGCGCCGGTAGATCGCCGACAGGCAGGTCATCGACTTCGAAGAGGCGGTTGAGCCGATTCAGCTGAGACGCCCGTTTCCACGCGAGCGCGCGATGTTCAGGAACTCGTCTCGCAACTGAGGATTCGATTCATAGTTGCCCCGCCAGAATGTGGTTCGCGTGGTCGACTCGGACTCCCGAACGCCACGCATCTGGGTGCAGAGGTGAATCGCCTCGAGATAGACCGCAACGCCGTGGGCCTGCAGGATGCGAGATAACGTTTCAGTGATTTCGCGGCCGAGCCGTTCCTGAACGGTAAAGCGGCGAGCAAAGAGGCGCACCAGCCGCGTGAGCTTCGAAATGCCGATGATGTGCTCGTGCGCGACGTAACCCAGGTAGGCGTGACCGAAAAAGGGGAAGGCGTGATGCTCGCAGAGCGAATAGAAAGGAATCGGGCCGTCAACCACCTGGCTGAGCTCACAGTCCGCCCCGCCATCGCACTCGGTCGGAAATGCGGTCACCAGCTTGGCGTCGCCCTCGTAGCCCTCCGTCGAATCGAACATGGCGCGCAAGTACCGCTCGGGCGTTTTCAGCGTCCCTGGCGTATTGCGCGGCAAGCCCATCGCACCAAGGATCTCGCCGATGTAACCCTCGAAGCGGCGCCAGTCCTGGTCGCTGATGCGCCGAGGACTGACGCGCTCCCAATCGCGACCCTCGTCCTCCTCGTCGCGCAAGCCGCCAACGTGCGGTTCTGAATTCGCCATCAGTTCGGTTGCAGTGTATCTTCCGACCGCCGGACCTCTATCTGTCCGTTCTGTATTCGGGTTTCGTAGCGAACCTGGCTGATGGTGGCCGGGCCGCCCTTGACCAACCCGGTGCAGACGTCGAATCGCGAAGCGTGCCACGGGCACTGCACGAGGTTCCCATCGAGCTCGCCTTCGGATAGCGGACCGCCGGCGTGCGAGCACGTCTCGCTGATCGCGCAGACCGTATTGCCCTTCTTGAAGAGGAGGATCGGGGTGTCGCCGGCCATGGCCTTGACGAGCATGTTGTCGGTGAGCTGCCCCTCGAGCATGACCCTGGTGAACTTGGTCGGCACCTCCTGCCAGGCGTGGTGGTTGACGCCGGTCCCGATGGAAAAGACCATGTCGCCGCCGAGGAAGGCCGCCGTGATCACGATGCCGTAGCCAACCAGGGCAAGCACGATGGCCAGGCCACGACTGCCGCCGCTGACGCGGATGATCAGCGAGACAAGGTAGACGACGATCACCACGGTGTTGAGCAGTCCATGTGCGATGCCGACTCGGCGCTCGCGGTCGACGGTGTCGCTCCAGTCCGTGTAGCCGGTTATGGCTGCCCCCAGCGCCCCGAGGAGGCCCACGAATATCGTCAGGTCGGCCGCAGAGACCCAACCGTGCGTTCCCCTGAACACATAGATGATGTCGAAGAGGACGGCGAGCGTCCAGGCGCCAATCGGAATATCGGTGATGACCGGGTGAAGCGGATGGCCGAGCCAGGTGCCGTTAGCGAGGGTCTTGAGGTCGTGCCCAGGTTTACCCAGCAGCTTGTAGGCGCCGGCAACAACCTTTTGGAGTAAATCGGCCACCGGCTCGAGCCAGCGCTGCCCGTCGATGAAGCGGTTAACGATGTGATTGAGCATCGGCATCTCCTGTTCGAGTGTGGGGCCCGCCAAAATAGTATGGCTCAGGGGTCGATCTCGAGCCAGCCGGATATCCGCCTCCAGGCGCGAGCCGCATCCGTCGAGTCGACGATACGGAAGCGCACAGTGTCGCCCGGGCGAGCCTGGGCCAATAGCGGAAGGTCGGCGCTGATGACGGTCGCGATCGCCGGGTAGCCTCCGCTGGTCTGGTGATCGACGTGCAGCACGATGAATCCTCCTGATGGTGTGACCTGGATTGCGCCCGCCGTCATCGGCACCGTCAGGATCTCTTCAGACTGCAGCCGCAGGCCGGGCGTGTCGAGGCGCAGTCCCATGCGGTCGATCGCTGGCGTGACGCGACAGGCCGTCGCGCTCAGTCGCTCGAGCGCGTCACCGGCGAAGGCATCCGTCTGCGGCCCGGCGATGGCTCGGACCTCCCATGGGCCACGCTGCGGGAGACGATGCAATGGTGGCCATGGCGCCGTCGCCGGTTCGTGCCCGACCATCTCACCGATGCGTAGTCGATCACCAGCTGCGAGGGGCCGGCCGAACCCTCCGCCGAATGGTCCGAGCTGGCAGAAGGACCGGCCGCCGAGCACCACCTGAACGTCAATCCCACCCCGAATGGCGACGTAGGTTCGTAGGCCAGGGCCAATCGTGCCAATCGCGAGGCTCGAGGCACGTGCGACCCGGACCGCTTGCCAATCAACGGCCGAGACGGCCCGACCACCAGTGACCGCGACGACGCGATCGATGTCCAATCGGAGGGTGGGGCCACTGGCGGTGCATTCAATCAGTGCGGCATCTGGTCGGTTCCCGACGAGCTCGTTTGCGACGCGAGCCGCGAACCAGTCCGCGGCACCGCCGGACGGAACGCCAAAACGTTCGAGGCCCGGCCGGCCTCGATCCTGGATCGTGGTCCAGCGGCCGGCGTCGACGATCTCGATCACGATGCTGGTACGAAGCGCAACCGGTCGCCGGGCTTGAAACGAGCGGGCGGATCGGCAGCCGGGTCGAACAAGTGCAGATCGGTTCGTCCGATCAGGTTCCACCCACCCGGGCTCTCGACCCCGTAGATCCCGGTCTGGCGACCGGCGATCCCTATCGATCCAGCGGGGACTCGGAGGCGCGGCGACGCCAACCGGGGCACCGCGAGCCGATCGGGGAGCGCGCCGCAGTACGTGAAGCCGGGCGCAAAGCCGACACAGTAGACGAGGTACTCCCGATGGGCGTGCTGCTCAATGACCCCGGCCGGCGTCAAGTCGGTTTTGAGCGCGACCTCCGGCAGATCGGGCCCGTCGTATCGGGTGGGGATGTCGACGCTAGGCCCGGACGGAATAGCCGCCTCGACTGTTCCTTCCAACTGGCGGACGGCCGCTCCGAGGCGAGCCGCGTCAGTGACGTCAGCGTCGTAGTGGCAGAGCAGCGAGGCATAGGCAGGCATCGTGCCCAGCAGTCCGCTCGGCCGGCGGTCCTGCAGAGCTCGTTCAAGCGCCAACACCTGGCCGAGAAGCGCCGGGTCAATGCTGGTGCCGAGGGTGATCAGCAGCGCCCGATCGCCGGCCAGCGTGACCTGCCACATCCTGTGGACTCTACTGGTGCTGCGCGCCGACCGGTCCGGCCATCACGCGACGGCCAACCTGAAATCGCTGGAGACCGAACGCCGCGGCATAGAGGGCGCCGACAAGGATCAGCAACGCCCGGTAGCCCGTGACCAGCGACGCATACTCGAGGACGCCGCCGACCATCGCCCCCAGGAGGTTGGCACCGAACGCCACGTTCGACACCGCGACGTCCCGGAAGCGCTTCGCGAAAACCAGGTTGGCCAAGAAAACCGGAACGAAGGCGACCGCCGTGGCTACTAGAAAGCGCGGCACGACGCTGAGTCGGAGCAGCAGATCCGGTTGCACGACCCAAGCGGCGGCGAGTGCCAGAAGCAACGTGGCATACAGGCGCCATGACGGACCGAGATCGATCCGGCGAGCCACCTCGATCGCCAGGTAGACCGCGACCAGAATTCCAAGGAAGACAAGTGAGTTGACGAACCAGGTCGTCCCAAAGAGCAGCGCAAACTGCACCACGTTCTTGGTCTCCAGCAGCAGGAACGCTGCGCCCATGCAGAAGAGGTCGAGATAACGGCCCATCGGCCGCAACCTGCCGGTCGTGACGCGCACGAGGAGCAGTGCGGACAGAAGGATCAAGGCGAGCGTCAGCAGGTAAAACCCGGGAATGGTCCGATCCCGCAAGTAGAGGAACGGATAGTCATCGGTTGCGGGCGCCGGGACGGTCGCCGAGATGGGGCGCCAGGTGTTGGGGCATTGAAGCGCGCCCGGACTGGCGCTCGCCATCAGCAGCGCGAGCCGCCCGAAGTGACCCGTCGAGTCGACGCATGGGGCGCGCCCATAGACATCTTGAAGGGTGCCTGCCAGCCGGTCGACCAGCCAGTCCTCGCGGTAGTAGTTGTATTCACCGAACACTCCGTCGGCCGTCAGGTGGTCGCGGGCCGACTGCATCGCTTCCCGGGTAAAGAGATAGCTCTCCAGTCGGAGCGACGACTGCCCGGCGACCAGGGTAAGCGAATCCGGTAAGGCGAAGAGGATGAGGTCGTATCGATGGGTGCTCTGCTCGAGGAAAGCCCGGCCGTCGCTGACGTATGAGGTCACCCGTGGGTCCTCGAATGCGCGGTCGGGGTTTTGTTGCACGCCGATGGCATGAATCCGGGGATCGATTTCCACCGCGTCGACATGCTGGACGCCATGCAGCAGCACGATGGCGACGTCGACCCCCGTGCCGGCCCCCACGATGAGCACGTCCTTCGGGGTCGAGCGCGTTCGCTGATAGATCAGCCCGTACGGCACGGTTTGCAATCGGCGGGCCGCCGGTTCCATCGTCTGATGCGGAATCCCATTGACCAGCAACGTCACGGCTCCC
>DATNMH010000060.1:0-2613 GCA_035602395.1 Candidatus Acidiferrum sp. | reverse complement strand
GGGTCCGCGGATGAGAGCCGATAGGCGCTGACCGCGTCGGTGCGTTCATTACTCATCCGCATTCAGCTACGCCGAAACCCTGTTAACGGATGCAATTTCTGACGTGACCGGCGACGGTGTCAACGGCGGTGGGAAACCAGGCCACATGCCGGCGCCAGAGTCGGCCAGTTCAGGGCGGTGTTTTCTGACGGTCGGGCTTGGGTGAGCGCCCTGGCACGCGCGCTCCCCATATAGCTGGCGTGTGCCAGGGCGGTTTGGCCCGTCAGGGCCAATCTTTACGGTCGAGCTTCTGCCCCGAACGGGGCCTTGCGGGCACGGCTCTGGCCGAGGCGATAGCTGTCGCCGTTCATCTCGAGGATGCTGACGTGATGTGTCAGCCTGTCGAGCAATGCGCCGGTGAGGCGCTCGGAACCGAAGGTCTCGGTCCACTCGTCGAAGGGCAGATTGCTGGTGATCAACGTGGCACCGCGTTCGTAGCGTTGCGAGATCAACTCGAACAGCAACTCGGCGCCGGTTTTGCTGAGCGGCACGAAGCCCAGTTCGTCGATGATCAGCAGCTTGTGGCTGACCAGCTGCTTTTGCAGGCGCAGCAGTCGCCGCTCGTCTCGGGCCTCCATCAACTCATGGACCAAAGCGGCGGCGGTGGTGAAGCCGACGGCGAGGCCCTTTTGACAGGCGGCCAGCCCCAGGCCCAGCGCGACATGGGTTTTGCCCGTGCCACTCGGCCCGAGGGCGATGACGTTTTCCCGCCGCTCGATCCATTCGCAGCGGGCCAACTCCAGCACCTGCATCTTGTTGAGGCTGGGGATCGCCTTGAAGTCGAAGCTGTCGAGACTTTTGACCGCGGGGAACTTGGCGGCCTTGATCCGGCGCTCGATCATCCGCCGCTCGCGATCGATCAGCTCCAATTCCACCAGCCGGGCAAGGAACTGGACATGGTCCACCCCCTCAGCGGCGCACTGCTGGGCCACTTTGTCGTATTCCCGCAGGACGGTCGGCAGCTTCAGCGTTTTGAGGTGATGCGCCAGAAGAAGTTTGGGGGTGTCAGTCATGCGGCACCCCTCGACACCAGGCACAGGTAACTGGCGGCCGAGGTCTTGCCGACAGTGGCGCGCGGCAGGTAGGGATAGACGTTCAGGTCAAGCTTCGGCGGTCGCTTCTCCACCTGGCACAGCACCAAGTGCTTGATGGCGTCAAACCCTATCGCTCCCATGCGCAGCGCGTTTTTGACCGCGACATGGAGGTCTTCCAGCCCGAAGCTTTCCAGCAGCCGGAGAACCTGAACGTATTCTCGGCGGCCGGCCTTGATCATCCGCGCTTCCATCAGACGCCGCAGGGTCTGGAACTCCGCCGGCAGGTCCCATTCGGCCAGCGGCGCCGCCTGATCCAGCGCGCCGATCTTCTGCTCAATGAGAGGCAGGTAATGGACCGGGTCGAAGACCATGTCCTCGCGGTCATAACACCGAGGATGGCGGGCGATGACCTCCCCGCCGCAGCCGATCACGACCTGATCAACATAGCCTCGCACCCAGACATCGCGATGGCCATAGGCGACGGGCACCGAATAATCGTTGGTCTGGTAGCGCACCAGCGACTGTGAACTCACCTGGCCTGTCGCCTGCTCGCAGGCCTCAAAGGGCGCAGGCGGCAGGTCCGCCATCGCCTGCAGATCCCGCTGAAGCCGCTGTCCGATCGTCTCGGTGTGGCTCCGCAGGATGGCCGCCTGACGCTTGCGGCATTGCTCTTCCAGCCAGGCGTTGAAATCGTCCCAAGACGCAAAACGCGGCAGCGGCACCATGAAGTTGCGACGGGCCCAGCCGACCAGACCCTCGACGCTGCCCTTGTCGTTGCCTTTGCCGGGACGGCCATAGCGGTCGCGGATCACGTAATGAGACAGGAACCCGCTGAACAGGCGGGCGCGTTTGCGCACGCCATCCGGCAGGATGCGCGCCACCAAGCATCTGTCGTTGTCGTAGAGCACCGACAGCGGCACCCGGCCAAAGAATGCAAAAGCGTGAACGTGGCCGTCGATCCAAGCCTCGGCCGTCGCCGCTGGATAGGCCCGAATATAACTCGCGTCGCTATGCGGCAGGTCGAGCGCGAAGAAGTGCGCTTTCTGCTCGATCCCGCCGATCACCACCAGCGCTTCGCCGAAATCAGCCTGGGCGTGGCCGGGCTCATGGTGCAGCGGGACAAACATCTCCCGCCGCCGGCGCTGCTGCTCGCGCACGTATTCCTTGATGATGGTGTAGCCGCCGGTGAACCCGTGCTCGTCCCGCAGCCGATCAAAAACCCGCTTGGCCGTATGGCGCTGCTTGCGGTGCTGGCCGACATCGTCGCCCAGCCACTGGTCGATGATCTCGGTGAACCCATCCAGCTTCGGACGCTTGATCGGCGCCGTCCGCCGATACCCCGGCGGTACCGAAAAGCTCACCATCTTCTTCACGCTCTCGCGCGAAATCCCAAAATGACGTGCCGCCTCGCGCGCACTCATCCCGTCCCGCAACGCCAGACGGACCTTCAGATACAGTTCCACGGTGATAATGCCCCCGCCCTCCCTGCTGACAGAAAGGGCAAAAGTGGCCGAGTTTTACTCTGCCGGCAGCGGGACTA
>DATNMH010000059.1:0-27249 GCA_035602395.1 Candidatus Acidiferrum sp. | reverse complement strand
CCGACGCCGATGGTTTCGACCGGGATCTTGGCCTTCGCGGCGTTAGCGGCGGCGGTCACCGTATCAATGCCGGTATTGGACGAGCCATCCGTTAGCAAGACGACCCTGGCATAGTTCTGGGACTTCGGGCCATTGGGGTCTGCGACGTTAGCGAGCTGCGCGACGGCGACCTGGATCGCGTCACCGATCGCCGTTCCCCCACCCGGGGCGAGGGTGCCGAGCGCATCTTTCACCGAGCCCTTGTCCGTGGTGAGCGGAGCGAGCACCTGGGCTTGCGAGTTGAAGATGACAAGACCGACCTGCGCATTGCTCGGGAGCTTGTCAATCAGCGTGCGTCCCGCCGCAATCGCCGCCTCGATCCGGGTCGGCTGCACATCGGTGGCGGCCATCGATCCGGAGACGTCGACTGCCAGCATGACGTTGGTCTGACCTTTTGGGATTCGGATCGTGGCCTGCGGCCCAGCGATCGACAGCAGGAGCCCGGCGACACCGGCGATGAAGAGGATCGCGGGGAGGTGGCGGCGGAATCCGGGTCCCTTGCCCATCACCTGGCCAAGAAGAGCGAGGTTCGTGAAGCGCACCGCGTAGTCGCGGCGGCGCTGCTGGCTCGAGAGGTAGAAACCGACCAGCAGCGGAATGGCCAGTAGGCCGACCAGGAGCCAGGGAGAGCGGAAACTCATGCGGTTGCCGGCGCCAGCCGCCGGCCGCGCTGCGCCTCCCGTTGCTTGATGAACGTGACCAGTTGTGGCACGACGTCCGCGGCCGTGCTCAGCTCGGCGACGGCGGTCCGAGCCCGCACGAGTTCGGCTCGGATGGTCGCACGTTGAGCGTTCGCCGCGTCCTCGAACCGTGCCCGCAGGGGCGCGCTCCCCGTGTCGACCAGGATCTGCTGCCCGGACTCCGGATCCTCGAAGGTGACGACGCCCACGTCCGGGATCTCGCGCTCTCTCGGGTCCGTGATCCAGGCCGCGATGACTTCGTGGCGCATGGCCAACGCGCTGAGCGGTTGCTGCCAGCCGACCGGCGTCAGGAAGTCGCTGAGGATCACAATCAGCGAGGGCCGGCGGATCAGGCGGCCCGCCTCGATCAGGGCGCGGCCGAGGTCGGTGGAACCGTCCGCAGGATTCTCGGCCGCGCGTCCGATCCGAGCGATCAGTTGCAACAGGGCAGTGCGGCCCGCCGACGGCGGGATGATGGCACGTACGCGCTCGTCGAAGAGCAACGCGCCCACCCGGTTGCCGCGCCCGATCAACAGCTGGCCGACGACGGCCGAGAACTCGAGCGCGAGCTGGCGCTTGAGGCAGCGCGCCGTACCCCAGTCGAGCGATCGCGAGACGTCGATGAGCAGCCAGGCGTCGAGGCCGCGGTCGGGCAAGGACTCTCGGACATAGGGTCGGTCGGAGCGTGCCGTGATGTTCCATTCGATGGTGCGGGGGTCGTCACCCGCCTGATACTCGCGCACGTCGCTGTACTCCAGGCCGGTGCCACGGAACGACGAGCGTTCGTCACCGCCGGGATGAAACCCGAGACGGCGCAAGACCGGCCAGCGGGCCCGTCGCAGGAGGTCGTCGACGGCGATACCGCTCGCGATGTCAGGAAGCAACCCGATCTCCGAGGTCGATGCGGGGCGGTGGGAACCGTTCCAGCACGCGCTTGACGACGGTTTCCGCGTTCACGCCGGCGGCGATTCCCTCGTACGTAAGGACGAGCCGGTGGCGGATGACTTCGGGCGCGACTTCGCTGATGTCGTGGGGAAGGACGTAGGAGCGCCCGCGCATGAAGGCCAGCGCCCGCCCCGCGATGACCAGGTTGATCGATGCGCGTGGGCTCGCCCCGTAGGCGATCGATGGGGCCAGGTCCTCGAGGCCTTTCACCTTTCCCGGGCGGCTCGCATAGGCGAGCGTGGCCGCGTAGGTCCGCACCGCGGGGTCGACGTAGACCTCGCTCACGGCCTTCTGCATCTCCTTGAGCTGATCGAGCGTCACCACCTGCCGGAGCTCGATCTCGGGTCCGGTGATGCGTTCCACCACCACCACCTCCTCCTGGAAGGTGGGATAGTCGACGAGCACCTTGAGCATGAAACGGTCGAGCTGCGCCTCTGGCAGCGGATAGGTGCCGTCGGTCTCGATCGGGTTCTCCGTCGCCAACACGACGAAGGGATCAGGAAGATGATGGGTCTCCTTGCCGATCGTGACCTGCCGTTCCTGCATCGACTCGAGCAGCGCGGACTGCACCTTGGCCGGAGCGCGGTTGATTTCGTCGGCGAGCAGCAGGTTGCAAAACACGGGGCCAAGCTCGGTCGAGAACTGGCCGCGCCCCGGGTTATAAATTCTTGTCCCGATCAGGTCGGCGGGCACCAGGTCAGGGGTGAACTGGATCCGGCCTGCGGCACCGCCGATCACCTGCGCGAAGGCCTTCACCGTGACGGTCTTCGCGAGGCCGGGAACGCCTTCGAGCAGGACATGCCCACCGGAGAGCAGCGCGATCAGCAGGCGTTCGAGGAGGCGGTCCTGACCCACGATCAAGCGTTTGACTTCGAACAGGATCTGTTCGATCGGCGCCGGCACGCGGGCCGCGAGCTCCCGGGCGGCTTGGGTCGGGCTCGCGGCTTCATCGCGAGCGACGAGCGGTCGATTGATCATGAGATCCTCCCTAGCATGACAGTCCTCGCATTGAACCGCGTCGAGATGAGGTGTTTCTGAGCGACCATTAAGGGAGATCTAAGATTGTTTTGATGGGACTGCAGCGGCTCACACCGACCGGCCTATTCAAACCCGCGGCGTACACGCAGGTGGTTGTCGCCACCGGGCGGCGGATGGTCTTCCTGGCCGGCCAGGTCTCGATCGATGCCGACGGCAAGCTGGTCGCGCCCGGCGATTTCGCCGGCCAGGTCAAGCAAGTGTTCGCAAACCTGCGTACTGCGCTCGAGGGCGCCGGCGCGACCCCAGCCGACGTGACCAAGATCACGATCTACGTCGTGGACTACAAGCCGGAGCTGCGGCTATTGCTGGGCGAAGCGCGGTCGGCGGTATTCGGCGCAACGTTGCCGGCTTCAACGCTGGTCGGCGTGCAGGCCCTGGCGGAGCCCGGCTACCTGATCGAAGTCGAGGCGATCGCCGTTATCGACTGACGTGGGTCAGAGCTTGCGCACCGCGCTATGTGGCGAACTGGGAATCGAGTATCCGATCTTCTTGGCCGGCATGGGAACGGCGGCTGGGCCGGAGCTCGTCACCGCCGTCTCCGAGGCGGGCGGATTCGGCGTGCTCGGCGCCTCTGCATTTCCCCCCAGGGCGATCCGGGAATTGATTTCGACCATCCGGCGTCGAACGGCGCGACAGTTCGGGGTGAACATCATCATCGACGAGCGCGATCTTTCCGCTGAGGACAAGGCGGAATTGCGGGAGCAGGTCAGTGCCGCGATCGCCGAAGGAGTCGCGGCCGTGGTGCTCTTCTGGGGTGACCCGGCACCCTACGTCGAGGAAGCACACCGCCATGGCGTTCGGCTGTTCATCCAGATCGGTTCTGTCGACGAGGCGAAGGCGGCCGCCACAGCCGGGGTCGACGCCGTTATCGCCCAGGGCGTCGAGGCGGGTGGACACGTGCGTGGTCTCACCTCCATTTGGACGCTCCTGCCTGCGGTCATCGAGTCGATCGCGCCACTGCCGGTTTTGGCGTCCGGCGGGATCGGGGATGGCGTGGGCGTCGCGCGGGCCATCAGGATGGGAGCGCAGGGCGTGTCGTTGGGAACGCGCTTCGTCGCGAGCGATGAGGCATCATGCCACCCCGCCTACAAGCGGCGTGTCGTCGAAAGTACGGCAAGCGATACGGTCTACAGCGAACTCTTCGACGTGTGGTGGCCAAACGCGCCACACCGCACCCTGCGCAACAAGACGGTCAGCGAATGGGAGGCGGCGGGGCGGCCACCAACGGGCAGCCGGCCAGGCGAAGGGAGGTCGATCGGCCACCGGCGGATGGGATCGGGCGCGATTCGGGAATGGCCGCGGTACGCGATCGGCGTGGCGACCCCAGACTTTGACGGAGACATCGACTATGCACCGCTTTGGGCGGGGGAATCCTGCAGTGTCGTCCATGACATCAAGCCCGCTGCCCAGATCGTCCGCGATCTCGTCGCCGAGGCGCAAATCACGCTGGCCGGCGCTCCGGCGCCGCGCTGACAATCGCCCTCGATTCGAAAACCGATCGGCGCCTGGTCGTGCGGTAGGGTAGCGCCGTGGGAATGATGCCGCCGGGGCATGGCGGCCCGTCGATAGGTTGGATGTGGGGGCGTCGGCGCTCCAAGCCTCCCGATTCTGGCCCTGCGAACAGCGGCCTGACCGGCAATCCGGTGATCGAGGAGCCGCCGGAGCCGCAGGGACCGAAGGACCTGCGCAGTCGCTGGCGCAATCTCAAGGAGTCGATCCGCGGGACGGCGGCCGCCCTCCCAAGGGTGCTTCGGCTCGTCTGGGATGCCAGCCCCGCCATCACCGTCGGCCTCTTCGCGGTGACCGTGGTCGCGGGCGTCATCCCGGCGGTATCCGCCTACACTTCGAAGCTGCTCGTCAACGCCGTCGTGCTGGGCATCCAGGTCCACGCCGACCCATCCAAAGTCGCCGATACGATCCGGTTCACTTTCGGACCATGGAAGACGCCGACCTTTACGACCGTCAACGGGATCATCTTTCTGGCCATCCTGCAACTGGTGATCTTCGCGCTGATCGCGTTCCTCAGCACGGCCCGCAACATCACCCAGCAGCTCCTGCAGAACGCGGTATCGATGCGCATCCAGTTGATGGTGATGGAGAAAGCCGCCTCGCTCGACCTTGCGTTCTACGAAGACCCGGCATCGTACGACCTCTTGCGGCGCGCCCAGACGGACTCCATCAACCGCCCGGTCCTGATGATCTCGACCGCCTTCGGCCTGGTCCAGACGGCGCTCACCTTCGCGACCATGATCGCGCTGCTGGTGCTGGTCAGCCCACTGCTCGCCTTGCTGGCGCTCCTCTCCCCGGTCCCGGCCTTCATCGCCGACACCCGCTACGGGTGGCGTGGGTACAACATCGCGCGCTGGGGTTCCCGCTTGCTTCGGCGCATGAACTATCTCGTGACCCTGCTGACCACGGACAGCTATGCGAAAGAGGTCAAGCTCTTCGGCCTGGGCCACTACTTCATCGAGCGCTACCGCCTGATCGGCGAGGCCTATTACGGCAGCCAGCGCCGCCAGGTGGTGCGCCGATACCTGACCGGTTTTCTCTGGGGCAACCTGAGCACCATCGCGACCTCGGTGACCTATCTATATGTCGCGTTGCAAGCGATCGTTGGCAAGCTGAGCCTTGGCGACCTGACGCTCTACACGACGGCGGCCCAATCGGTACAGAACTCGATCCAGGGCATCCTCGGCGGCTTCTCTGGCATGTACGAGCACAACCTGTATCTCAGCAACCTCTTCGAGCTGATGGAGACCACCAGTGCGCTGCCGACGCGAGCCAACCCCGTGCCGGTTCCCAACCCGGTGAGCGGCGAGATCACCTTCGACCACGTGAGCTTTGCCTATCCGGGGGCCGCCGAGAATGCGCTGAACGATTTGAGCTTCACCGTGTCGCCCGGCGAAACGATCGCGATCGTGGGCCGCAACGGCGCCGGCAAGACCACGCTGTTCAAGCTGATCTGCCGGCTCTACGATCCGAGCGGGGGGCGCATCTTGATCGATGGCGTCGATATCCGTGACTACGATCCACCCGAACTTCGCGCGCAGATCGGCGGAATGTTCCAGGACTACGTCACCTACCAGGCCACCGCCGCCGAGAACATCGGGCTGGGAAGCCTCGGCGCGCTGAGCGACCGCGAGGCCATTCGCAGCGCCAGCCGGCAGGCCGGCTCGGACCAGCTGATCGCCGGTCTTCCACAGGGCTACGACACCGCCCTCGGGAAGTGGTTCGATGCCGGCGTCAACCTCTCCGGCGGCGAGTGGCAAAAAGTTGCGCTGGCTCGCGCCTTCATGCGCGATGCGCGGATTCTTTTGCTCGACGAGCCTACCTCCGCGCTCGACGCCCAGGCGGAGTACGAGCTGTTCGAACGAATCCACTCGCTGACACGAGGCCGCACCGCGGTCTACATATCGCACCGCTTCTCGACGGTCCGGCGCGCCGATCGGATCCTCTTCCTCGAGCACGGCCGCCTCGTCGAACAGGGAACCCACGAGCAGCTGATGCGACTCAACGGGCGCTACGCGCGGTTGTTCCGTCTACAGGCCTCGGCATACACGGGCGAGGACATCCTCCCCGAGGACGTCGAGCTGGATATCGCGCCGACCGCGTGACCCGCCGCGGGTGGGCGCTCTTCGCGGCGATGGCCGTCATCTGGGGCATCCCCTACCTGCTGATCAAGATCGCGGTCGGCGAGCTGACGCCCGCGAGCCTCGTCCTCCTCCGAACGGCGGGCGGCGCGGTCCTGTTGCTGCCGATCGCCGCCGCCCGCGGCTGGCTCACCCCGCTTCTCCCCTACTGGCGATGGGTGATCGCCTACACCGTCGTCGAGGTGTCGCTGCCGTGGTTCCTGCTCTCCGACGCGGAGCGGCGGCTATCGAGTTCGCTCACCGGCCTCTTGATCGCGGCCGTGCCCCTGATCGGCGCCGTCCTGCAGCGCCTGACGCGCGGCGATGACCGGATGGATTCGGGACGCCTCGCCGGACTGGTGGTAGGCATCGTTGGCGTCGCGGTCCTGGTCGGGCTCAACGTGTCGTTCAGGGACCTCGGCGCGGTCGGCGAGGTCGGGCTGGTTGCGATTGGCTACGCGACCGGGCCGATCATCATTGCTCGCCGGCTGCCGCAACTGCCGGCGGTTGGGGTGGTGGCGACGTCGCTCGCCTTGACGGCGATCGCGTACGCGCCCCTGGCGCTGCCGCAACTACCACGGACACTGCCGTCCGGACGCGTCCTGCTGGCCGTAGGAATCCTAGCGATCGTCTGCACGGCGATCGCCTTCCTGCTCTTTTTCGCGCTCATCGGCGAAGTCGGCCCGGTGCGTGCGACCGTGATCACCTACTTCAACCCCGCGGTCGCGCTGCTGCTGGGCGTCACGTTGCTACGCGAGCCGTTGACCGTGGGAGCCATCGTCGGCTTCGGCCTGATTCTCGTCGGATCGGTACTGGCGACGCGGCGGTCTAGCGCGCTTGCTGGTGCCGGGGCATCCCCATCATCGAATCCTTAGGCATTTGCAGCACCGTGTACACGCGAGCGGCTGCGCCGATTGCGAGGATGAGGAAGATCGCGGCCATCGTGAAGAGCGCGACGAAGGCCAACCGGTCGCCCGAGTAGACCGTCAGGTAGAGCACCGACGCCACTGCCCAGAACCCAGCAATCGCGGCCGCAAGCCGCCCCCACACCGGGACCGTACTCTGGTAGTGCTTGTCGCCAAGTCCGAGCGGTAGGCGCGCAGCCCACGCGGGCTTGACAGCCCAGGTCCACGCGAGCAGCGCCCAAAAGACGACGTTGAGGATCGCGAAGACGCTCAGGACAATACGAAGGAGGGTCATGCCAGTGAAACGTTACGATCCACCTAAACCCTGCGGGCGTGAATAGCCGCCTCCGGCGTGGAAAAGGCGGCGTGACGTATCAGGAGGGATTCGATGAAGGCGCGAGCGAGCACACCGGTCCGAGTTCGTTTCGAGGGGTGGCCCAGGCCGGCGTTACAGTTCTTTCACGGCCTGAAGCGTGACAACAGCAAGACCTACTTCGAGGCCCACCGATCTGTCTACGAGCAACAGGTGCGACAGCCCATGGAAGCGCTCCTAAATGAGCTCGAGCAGGACCTGGGGCCGGGGAACGAGGTCAAGATCTTCCGCCTCAACCGCGACCTGCGGTTCTCGCCAGATAAGCGCCCGTATAAGGAGCACCTCGGCGCCTATCTGTCCAACACGCGAGCCGGCGGCCTCTATCTCCAGATTTCGGACGACGGGCTCTACGTGGCCATCGGCTCCCATGAGATGGCTGCCGATCAGCTGACCCGCTTTCGCGACGCGGTCGCGGGCAAGGAGGGCGAAAAGCTGGCTCGGATCGTCGCCGCCCTCCAGAAGGACAGTTACCAGGTCACCGAGCCGAGCTTTAAGCGCGTGCCCGCCGGATACCCCGCCGATCACCCGCGCGGCGAGTTATTACGGTGCAAGGGACTGATGGCAAGCCGGAACTGGAAGCCCGGTCCCTGGCTGCAGACCGTCGAAGCGGAACAACGGGTTCGCGACGCGATCAAGGCGAGCAAGCCGCTGACCAACTGGCTCGACGCACATGTTGGACCGAGCCGGCTGCCGGCCCGGCCCTCGCGCTAGAACTTCGCGAAGAACTCGACGGCGCGATTCTCGTCGGCCGGGACATCGATTTCGGCGCGCTGTGGCCGATGCGACACCTTCCCGGTGAGCGCCTGCTGATCCGACGCCAGCCACTCGGGGACCCGGAAACCGAGGCTGATCGCGTCCCGCACCAACGGCTCGATCGAGCTGCCCGGCTTGATCGAGATCGTGTCACCTGGCCGGACCTCATACGACGGTCGGTCGGTGCGGCGGCCGTTGACCTGCACGTGACCATGGGTGACGAATTGGCGAGCCTGCGCCCGCGTGCCGCTGAAGCCCAGACGGTAGACGACGTTGTCCAGGCGCTCTTCGAGCAAGCGCAGTAGCTCGTCGCCGGTCGCCTCCGGGCGGCGGCGGCTGGCGTCGAAATAGCGCTGGAGCTGACCGGCCGCCACGCCGTAGAACCACTGGATCTTTTGCTTCTCCCTGAGTTGGGTCAGGTATTCCGAATCGCGCTTGCGGCGGCGACCCGTTTGACCGGCGCGGCCCTGCTGCCCAGGCGGATACGGCCGCCGGGTGTGGGCGCTCTTGCCGGCGACCTGGCGAGCCCCCTTGAGCCCGAGTTCAACACCGGCCCGCCGAGAGAGTTTTTCGAGAGATCGACGCGGAGCCATGAACCACCTATACCTCGAAATCGAGGCCGGTTAAACCCTATTTCGCGTCAGGCGACCATTCGGTCGATTAACCGGGCGTTGGCCACTGATAGGGCCATCTGGTTCGCCAGAATCTTGAGCACGCGAAGGTGGCTTCGGGAGTACTGGTTCGAGCCGAGCTTGACGACCTCGATCACACCGACGATGTCGTCGTGCAGCATGACCGGCACCGCCACCGCCGATACGCTCATCGCCGGCGCTTCGAAGCCGGCCAACCCCGGATCGGCATCGCCCAGCAGAATGCCGTGCCGGTTCTGGAACACCTGCCCGGCGATCCCTTCCCCGGGCAAGAGGATCCGATGTTCGAGCGCCGTGCGCGACGACTCTTGCCGATCAGGGGGACTCACGTAACTCGGCACCAGGCGCCGCTTGTCGTCGGCCACCAGGTAAACGCGCGCCTGGTCATGGGGCAGAAGGCTGGCGGCAACCTCGGCGGTGATCCGGCAAATCTGCTGGACACTGCTCTCCCGGCCCAGGCGCAACCCAACCTGGTCGATGGTCTCAAGCTGCTTCTGCCATCGTCGCGACGAAGTCGACGGAGGCGCCTCCGACTCGAGCCGGATGTTGGCGAGATCCACCTCGCCTTGCTCGACCACGGCGATCACAGCTTCGACGACCTGCGGGTCGAACTGGGAGCCGGACTGCCGGCGCAGCTCGTTGATGACCTGGTCGAGCCGAATGGCGGGGCGGTAGGGACGCTCCGAGGCCATGGCATGGAATGCGGCACAGGCATGGATGATCCGCCCACCCAGAGGAATCTTCTCGCCGGCCAGCCCGTCCGGGTAGCCACTGCCGTTCCATCGTTCGTATTGCGCCCTGATGATGGGAGAGATCGACTGCAAGGCGGGCACTCTGGACAGAATGCGCTCGGCGACTACGGGGTGCTCATGGACCATGGCGAGTTCCTCGCTGGTCAGTGGTCCGGGCTTGTTCAATAGCTCGCTGGGAAGGCCGGCTTTGCCGACGTCGTGCAAAAGCGCGGCGAGCTCGAGTTGCCGCAAGGGATCTCCGTTGAGGCCGAGCTGGTGCGCGACCGCCACGGCTAGCGAGGCGGTGCCACGGGAATGGGCTTCGATGGGCCGGTCCTCGCCAAAGCCCGATGCCGCGAGCGCGCCCAGGGTCGCCATGAAACTGTCCTCGATTTGCCGGCTTCGACCCTCCGCCTCATGTTGTTTGCGGCCGATGTTGCCCAGCATGCGCGCCTGCGTGTAGGTCAGCAGGCCGACCACGGACACCAGGACGAGCAGCGAGCGGTCATAGAGAGCCGACCAACCCAAAAGGAGCGGGACGGAGGCGGCGACAGCACCAAGTACCGCGACCGCCATTGCGATCCGCAGCGGCAAAAGGGCCGCGGTGAAAACGGCGGCAGCGATGTAGACCGGCAGCAAATCGCCGCCCTGCAGATTGCCCGCAAAGCTCAAGTACAGCAGTGGCAGCGCGATCCCGACAACGATCGCCGCCAGCAAGTGGTCGGTCGGAACTCGCAGCCATGGCAGCCCCCAACAGATGACACCGATCACGAAGCCGGCCGCCGGGATGGCCCACGCCGAGACAAAGCTGACATGGAGTTGGCCGCCCGAATGTACGCTGATGAGCCTGACGGTGGTGATTGCCCAGAACGCGACCGCAAGCACGCGGAACGCAGGGCGTTGCCGCGTACCGCCGAGACGATGCACACGCTCTGCAAACCACGGCCCGACCGCGGCCAGCAGGGGAAGCTTGAACCGGACCGTCTCCCGCGCCGACGTGAGAAGGCGTCCGGCGTCGAACCGCCGCGTCGACGCCCGATACACGACTCGCCCTCCCCGACCAACCGGCGGGCGCCTGGGCAACGGCCGCTTCTCCGTTCGGCGGCTCATGACTATTCCAAGCCCACGCTCCGTGTAATCCTTCGAAGCCACAGGGTCCTCGCAGCGACGGTGAAGATCAGCCTCGATGACACCAACGAATGCAGGTGGCCGGACTCGGCCATTTGGGGGCCGCTTGCTACGGAGCGACTTCGATGCTCACCCGCACGCTGGTCGCGACCGCGACCGCTTTATAGAGCGGTCAATGCGTTTTGTAATGCTCCACGAGATCATTCGCCTCTGTCTCGCTGGGGCCGGCAAGCCGGAAGAGCATGTCGATCCGCTGAAAGACGGAGGTGTCGCTGCGATGCCGGATCGCTTCGATGTTGACCTCGACCTGTTCAAGGCGAACGCCCGAGTCCCGCGCCCGGCCCTGCACCAGCAGCACGCCGCAGGCGGAGACGCCCGCGAGAAAGGCTTCAGCCGGCGTGATTTGCTCGCCGGGCCCGCCGAGGTGCGTCGGCTCATCGATCACGAGTTCGTGATTACGCACCTTGTTGAGGGCACGGCCCGGGATCGAGGTGCTGGCGGAGTGAACCCGGTTCACCACGAGCTCGTCGCTAGCCATCTGTGTTCCTACATTACCTGCGCCGGCGCATCGTAGATTAGCGACCCGCGCTCTTGTACTCCCAGTGCCAGGTGTCTAGAATCGCGAGTTTCGTTCGACGTCAAGGTGACAAGGGCTCACCATAGGGGCCCGCCACACCAGAGGAGGACACGACCATGCGGTTTCTCATGCTTATCTACCCCGAAATCCCCCAGACCAGCGACGAGTGGATGCCCAGCGCCGACACCCCCGGCGCCGCGATGGGTCGCTACAACAAGGAGTTGAGCGAGGCGGGTGTCCTGCTCGCGCTCGACGGCCTGCTCGCGCCGGACCGCGGTGCCCGCATCCACTTCAACGGCCCCGTGCCCACCGTCAAGGACGGTCCGTTCACAGAGGCTAAGGAGATCGTGGGTGGGTTCTGGATCATCGACTGCGCCTCCAAGGACGAGGCGGTGGAGTGGGCGAAGCGCTGCCCGCTCGGCGGTGACGCGTTTATCGAGTTGCGCCAGATCGCCGGGGAGGCGGGTTTCCCACCCGAGGTCCGCGCCGCCGCCGAAGCGCCCCGGGTCTAGCCGGCCGCATTTCAGGACCCCGAACACCATGACCACGGCAGACACCGTCCGTCGCGAAGTCGAGGCGGTGTGGCGGATCGAGGCGGCCCGGCTCATCGCCGGGCTCACCCGGTCCGTCGGTGACGTCGGTGTCGCCGAAGACATCGCCCAGGAGGCGCTCGTCGCCGCGCTGGAGCAGTGGCCGGAGACCGGCGTGCCGCGCAATCCCGCCGCGTGGCTGATGGCGGTGGGCAAGCGTCGCGGCGTCGACCGCATCCGTCGTGATCGCACCCTCGAGCAGAAGCTGCCCACCCTGGCCGCGTCGGACGAAGATGATGCCAGCGAACCAACCGCGGTCAAAGACGATCTGCTGCGACTCATCTTCATCGCATGCCACCCGGTGCTGTCGCCGGACTCGCGTGTCGCACTCACGCTCCGACTCCTCGGCAGACTGTCCACCGACGAGATAGCCCGCGCCTTCCTCGTCCAGGAATCGACGGTGGCACAGAGAATCTCGCGCGCCAAGCGTTCCCTCGCCGCGGCGCGGGTCCCGTTCGAGCTCCCGCCCGAGGATGAGCGTCGCCAACGTCTTGCCTCGGTGCTCGAGGTCATCTATCTGATCTTCAACGAGGGGTACGCCGCCACCTCCGGCTCCTCATGGACGCGGGCGGAGCTCTGCGACAACGCGCAGCGGCTGGGCCGCGTCCTCGCCGAGCTGCTGCCCGATGAATCCGAGGTCCACGGCCTCGTCGCCCTCATGGAGTTGCAGGCATCGCGGCTGCGGGCCCGCCACGGTCCCGACGGTCGCCCGGTTCTGCTCCCCGATCAGGACCGCAGCCGTTGGGACCGCCTCCTCATCCGCCTCGGTCTCGCCGCGCTTGACCGAGCCGCCGCCACCGTCAGCGGCCTCGGCCCCTACGGCATCCAGGCCGCTATCGCCGCATGCCATGCCACCGCGCGGACGTATGAGGACACCGATTGGGAAAGCATCGTCGCCCTCTACGACGCCTTGCTCGCGCTGACACCGTCGGCGGTGATCGAACTGAATCGCGCCGTCGCAGTCGGGAAGGCCAGCGGCCCCCAGGCTGGGCTCGATGCTCTCGCTCACCTGGTGGAGGAGCCGGCGTTCGACACGTATCACCTGCTTCCCGCTGTCCGTGCCGACCTGCTCACTCAGTTGGGCCGCATCGATGACGCCGGCGCCGAGCTGGACCGGGCCATCCATCTCGCCAGAAACGAGGCAGAGAAGGAGATGCTCCGGGCGCGTGCAGACGCGCTGGCGCGACGCGCGTAAGTCCGGGAACCTCCACACAAAGCGCACGAGATTCGCCGCAGTGCTGACGGCAGCAACTGCGGCTTCTGCCTGGGCCGTCCCCCTCCATGTCGAGAATCGCGGGTCTCGTTCGACGTCACGGTGACAAGGGCTCACCATAGGGGCCCGCCACATTAGAGGAGGACACGACCGTGAAACTGACGACCGTCACGATGGTCACCGTCGACGGAGTGATGCAGGGGCTCGGCGGGGCGGACGAGGACCGCAGGGGCGGATTCGAGCGCGGAGGATGGGTCGCGCCGCTGTTCGACAACGAAGCCACGGCGTCTCTCAACCAGGTCTTCCAGCGCGCCGACGCTTTCCTGTTCGGCCGGCGGACCTACGAGATCTTCGCCAGATCCTGGGGCTCGGTGGAATGGCGCGCAAGTGTTGGGATAGATCTGGGCAGCCACCCCATCGCAGGGGCCTTGAACTCGCAGCCTAAGTACGTCGCATCGACCACGCTCACCGAAGCGCGCTGGGCTGACACCACCGTCCTCTCCGGTGACGTCGCGACGGCCATCGGCGAGGTGAAAGCCAAGCGGGAGGGTGAGCTGCAGGTGCACGGCAGCGGCGCTCTGATCCGCTGGCTGTTCGCCAACCAGCTTGTCGACGAGATCACCCTGTTCGTCTGCCCCGCGGTCATCGGCCAGGGCACGCGGCTGTTCCCCCACACCGGCCCTGACGCAGCGCTCGACCTGGTCGACTCGCGGTCCACCCCGAAGGGGGTAACGATCCAGATCTACCGCCCACCGGGCGCCCGCAGTACGCAAACGCCAGCGCGACCTGGAGCACGTGACATAGGCTGCCCTTCCGGGCAAGGCCGTCTGCCCCGCCACCTGCGCTGAGAGCCGTTGACCATCCGCTAGCGCCGAGGTTTGATTAACGCTGGCAGGTCTGGTTTCACCATGCCATCAAACGGAGGATCGATTGCAGGCCCGCGAGAAAAAGTTCGGACAATCCAAGGAATCGCGTAGTCCCAGTCGGTCCGGGGCCACCAAGCCCAATTCTCTTGCCGGCGAGGCTTTAGCCGGGGGTCGCACCGACGTCCTCGGGCCGAGCGACATCCACTATCTGCAGAAGACCGCGGGCAACGCGAGTGTCAGCTCGGCCGTTCAGCGATTTGCCCCCCTCGAAGCCCTGGCCGCCTGGGGCAAAGCCGGGCACTCCGGGACTGGCGCCAGCGTTCCGGTGACAACCGACCGCGCGGAGCTGGTTCGACGAACGGGGGATCGGCTGAACCGGGCGCTGGATGCATATCACTACGCCTGCGTCCAGGTCAAGGGCGGGATCAAGGCGGAACTTGCTGAGAAGGCCGAGATGCTGTCGCTCCTTCTCGAAATCGGCTTCAGCTTCGCTGGGCCGCTCATCAGTAAGGCGCTCCACCACGGCATTGATGCGGTTATAGAAGTCAAGGGCATGACCGAGGAATTCAAGTCGGCGGCAAAGGTCATTCTCACCGAGAGCTTCGTGGAAAAGACGGTTGACGGCGCCTTCAAACGCGGACTGATGGCGGCCAAAGATAGCGTTGGGCAAAAGAATGAGACGCCGCAGGTGGCAGGGCAATCGGCAGGCGAGGACTGGGTCGACGTCCTCTACGACCATGCCCTGGTTGGCACGGATAAGGTCGACAACGAGCTGGCGAGCAAGAGCGATGCTGAAGTTGCCGCAATCTTCGCCGCCCTCGAGCCTGAGACTCTCAGGGCGCATTACGTGGCCGAAATCAAAGAAAAAGTAGAAGAGTTTGAGAAGAACGTCCTGGCGGTCGACGATCCCTCGAAAGGGTTCGGGGCCCGCCGGTTGACGTACATCAAGATAGACGGAAGGCGGGAGCCCAAGCCAGCGCTGGTCACCATGACCGGCCTTTTTGTTCGCTGGGTCCCCGACGAGATGGTTGGGATGGCAAAGAGCCAAACAGAGAGGTGGGGTGAAGTCCAGACGCTGGACGAATCGGACGTTGGCCGGCTCGGTTCCGATGCCATGGACGAATTCGACAAGGGGCTCGGCCGATGACGTCCGGCTCCTGGAACTGATTCCCTAGCTAGATCGGGTGGGCGTCGATTGACTAGAAACCGAATAGGCCGGCCCAGGTGGGCCGGCCTAGCTGGCTAACGAAGGACTAGCGGACGGCGACGACAGCCGCGCCTCCTCTAACGCGAATGCGAGTGAGCGCTTAGCGGCGCGCCTCGGCAGGTTGTCCGACCGCGGGGATAACACCGAGCTGCTGCATCAAGCCGAGAGTATCCCAGTTCGTCCAACCCTCCACAAACTTTCCGCCTGAATAGCGGTCAATGCTGATCCCTGTCACCCCCGCCGCGTGTTTCCCGGTGGGCGCAATCCCCATCAGCTCGCCCCTATGGGTGCCCTCACTTGACCAACGAGTTACCACCTTATCGCCCTCGGCGATCTGATCCTCAACGGTGAAACGGAGATCAGGAAAGGCGGTGTAGTACATCTTGACGAACTGTTTGAGCTCCTCGCGACCCCGAATGTCATTGCCGCCATCCGGCTGGTGAGTGAGGGTGTTGGGGTCGGCAAGCTCGTCAAGGAGGTCGAGGTTCCCCTTGTTGCAGACTTCCTCGTAGAAACGGCGCGAGTTGGCCTTATTCTGTTCTGCTGACATGTGATGTCCTCCTTGTCCGACTTCCTGTCGCAAGTCGTGACCGGTTGAGGTATCGACTTGAAGGACCAAGCTCAGGCTCAACCCTGAGGATAGGGAGGGACGTCAAAGCGCCCCGACGTGCCTTAGCGCACCTATACCCATTCACGACGGTGTTCACCCGGCGTGAACCGCTCTGCATTCACTCCCGGAAGGTGGCACCGGAAGTCAGGGAACGTCCGAAGTCCAGTGAACTCCTTTGCCGCCCGATCTTAGGCGGTCGTCTCCACCACAGTTACGAATGGGCCGCGTGGCCGGCGTGCCTTTTGCCGTCCCACATACGGTGAACACCTATTCGATGCACTCGGCTGCCTGGCCTCGCCCACCCACGGCACTCGACCATGTCACCAGACCTAGCGGCTAGCGGCTCGGCGGCTACCGGATATGGTGGCGGAGCGGGCGAGATTCGAACTCGCGAACCGGGTACGCCGGTTACGGCATTTCCAGTGCCGCGCCCTCGACCAGACTAGGCGACCGCTCCGCAGCGAGTCGATTCTATCCGCCGTCCCGTTTGCCCGAACGTCGTCCCTTGCCGGACGGCCGGCCCTCGAGATTCAAGGCCGCGTTGATCACCGAGAGGTGCGTCAGCGCCTGGGGAAAGTTGCCCAGCATCTCCCCTGTCTGCGGATCGAATTCCTCGGCAAACAGCCCGAGGTCGTTCGCGGTTTCGGTGACGCGGCTGAAGAGCGCCTCCGCCTCGTCGATCCGCCCCATCTGGGCCAGCACGTTGACCAGCCACAGGGTGCAAATGATGAAGACGCCCTCTGGCTCGTGAAACTCCGATTGTTCCGGTATGTAGCGGTAGAGGAAGCCGTTGTTGCTCAGCTTCTCCTGGAGCACCTTCACCGTCGAGACCACTCGCGGATCCGTGGCCGGGAGCATCTCGTACATCGCCACCGCCAGCGCGGTGGCATCGAGGTCCTTCGACCCCAGCGCCTGGGTGAAGGCGCCGATCTCGGCGTTGTAGCCGAGCTTGAGGACCTGGCGCTTGATGAGATCTCGAGTTCGTCGGACGGCGGCTTTGCGGACCTTTCCCATCCGCAAGGGGCGGTCGAGCTTCAGGGCCCGGTCGAGGCCAACCCAGAGCATCACCTGGGAATACAGGTAGCGCCGCGGCCGGCGGCGCGATTCCCAGATGCCGGAGTCTTCCAGCTGCCAATGCTCGAGGATGTAATCGACGACTTGGAGCAGGATCGCTCGTCGCGGCTTGGGCAATTGCTTCCTGGATTGCCACGCCGTGTACGCGGTTTGGATCAGTTCGCCGTAAATGTCGAGCTGCACCTGCTCCGCAGCGGCGTTGCCGATGCGCACCGGCTTTGATCCGCGGTATCCCTCCAGGTCGTCGAGGACGAACTCGGGGACGCGGTCCTCGCCGTCGACGGTGTACATGATCTGGAAGTGTCGGGGGTGGCGATCGTGCGCCAGGCGGACCCAGCGCAGGAAGCCATCCACCTCATCTTCGAATCCCAGCTGGTGGAGGGCGTTGACCAGGTCGGCCGTGTCGCGGATCCAGGTATAGCGATAGTCCCAGTTGAGCGAGCCGCCCAGGCTCTCGGGCAGCGATGTCGTAGGTGCCGCGACGAAGGCGCCGGTTGGCAGGTACTGCATCAGCTTCAGCGCCAGAGCCGATCGGTGCAACGGTTCGTCGAACCGCCCGCGATAGGTCGACGACCGAAGCCAGTCGACCCAGTAGTCGTCGGTCTGATGCAGGTAGGTATGGGTTTCGTCCACCGAGATCGGGCTCGGCGGTTTGCGACCGCGCTCCATGTAATGCAGCAGCACGGCGGCACGGTGCCCCGGCATCACACGTCCAGTCACCACGGCGACGCCGTCGGCTAGCTCGAGAGGCGCCCCCTCCGGATACTGGAGGAAGACCCTGCCCTCGCCGCCTTCAGCCATGAGCATTCCGGGCCGGACCGGCGTGAGCACCGGAAGCTGGCGTCCGTAATCGAATCGCGGCTTGAACGTGAGTCGCCAGTCGGTCGACCCAGCGATCGGTTGCATCATGCGGATCAGGCGCAACGACTCCGGTGGTCTCAGGCGCTTGTTCTTGACGGCGATCGGCATCCAGTCGACTACCCGCATGCGCGCACGGTGGCTGCTCCAGGCGGTCTGGATCACGTTGGAGTCACGGCGGTACTGCCGGTAGGCGAGCGCTTCGCCCGGCGGGCAGAGTTCGAGATAGCCACCGCGGTCCCAATCGAGCAGCCGGCCGAAGATCCAGGGACTATCGAAGCGCGGCAGGCACATCCAGTCGATTGAGCCCTGTTTGCTGAGCAGCGCCGCCGAGCGCAAGTCGCCGATCATCCCGTAATCGCCGATCGGCGGGTACCGGGGGACCTGTTCCTTCACTTGCGGCGGCTGCGGATCTGGCGCGGACCGACGACCTCGCGTGGCTGGTTGCGCACCCAGACATTGAGCAGCACGATGGCCCACATACGGAAGGGCCGCCACGCCTCGGCCCGTTTCAAAACCGCGGCGCGGTCGGGTCGTTCAATGAGGTTGTACAGCAATTGGATCGCCCGTGGCGTCAGGTCGTCATCCGTAACGGCGTCCACCAGGCCGGCGCCCCGCATCAAGATGCCCTGCGCAAAGAACTCGCCGATTCCGGGAAGGGTTCGCAGTTGCGTCAGAGCATCCAGCTCCGGCATGGAGCGAAGCCTCGCTCGATCCAGGATCCCTTCAAGGGCCGCCCGGGCCACATGGTGCAGGCGCTCGATCTTCACGGGCGCGATGCCGGGAAAGGTCTCGAGCCGAAGCAACGTTCGGGGATCGGGAAACGCACTGAACGGGGTGCCGTCAATCGCGATCCTGGCCCCATACTCCTCAGCCAGCCGTTGACGAAGGCGGCGCGTCTGGAGGATCGTGATGCGGTGGCCAATGATGAAGGCACACGCGGCCTCATACGGCGAATGAAAGAGCACCGGCCTCAAATGGTGGTACGCCGACTGCAGCCGCCCGATGATCGCGTCCCGGCGTCCCACGTCGACGAATCCTGCACCGTCGACATCGAGTGAGACGGTTGCCAGGGCCTGCAGCAAGGCTCGTTCACCGTCCCCTGCGCTGGCGCCGTGGACCTCACCGGTGATGATGTCGCCCCGCTGCCGCATAACGACGGCGGCCGAGCTGTTCCAGCCCTCGACGGGAAACCCCATGACGATCCCATCCCCCAACTTCGGCCATCCACCGAAATGCGTGGCTTCTGTCTCGAGGTCAAAGGGCCCGCGCGGGATAGTTTCGACTGGGACCTCACTCATTCGATTCGGCTCGCGACCCCGCTACTTGCCAGCTGCGGGCTGGATATGGAATCGGTGCCAGAGCACCAGTGCGACTGTGATCCCGAGTATCAAGGCAAGCAAGACGGTCATCTCAATGCCTTGCCGGCCCCAGCTGAAAACAGGAGAGCCCGTAGCCAGCTGCGCGGTCACCAGCAAAAGGCGGCGGACGCCAGCAATCAGCGCAACGATGAGAAATGGTTCGACCACGAGCGTGCGCTCCTGGATGGTGACCCGAACGGTATGGAGAAGCTCCGCGATGATGAAAAGAATGAGCCCGTTGTCAAGGAGGTGAGTAACAACCGCAAGGGCATCGAAGGGCCTCTGGCCCATGTCGCTAACCAGCTTGATAAGGCCGCCCCAAAGCGCGAAGACGCCAGCCACCACGAGTAAGACCGCCACGATCACATAGATGCCATCTTCGACCTGGTCGATGGCCTTAGCCGCCAGGTCGTGAGTACGGTTACGAGGACTCCTCAGCGGATAGCCGTCTTGTTTCCCCATCGGCTCGGCGCCTCCATCCTATGCCAGCCCAACGCATCCGGCGCATGGAGGTTAGGAGAGGCGTTGTTGCAGGAGCACGCGCTCGGCCGGATTGGCCGTTAGCTCCAGGGCTCGCCGCAGCGCGGCTCGCGCCTCGGGCTCGCGTCCGAGATCGCGCAGCAGCTCGGCCCGCGTCGCATGGAATAGGTAATAGGTGTCGAGCGCCTCGGCCAGACGCTCCACATCGTCCAGCGCGGCGTCGGCGCCATCCTGGTAGCGGCGGGCGATGGCGCGATTGAGCTCGACCACCGGCGAAGGCATCAGGTCGAGGAGAGCATCGTAGAGCGCGACGATCTGCGGCCAGTCCGTCTCTGCCCACGTTCGTGCTTCGGCGTGGCAGGCGGCGATCGCGGCCTGGAGCTGGTATGGCCCGGTCCGGCGCAGTGCCGCGGCCCGCTGCAAGAGAACGATCGCGGAGGTAATGCGTTCCTGCTCCCAACGGCCGCGGTCCTGGTCTTGCAGGAGGACGAGGTTGCCGGCGGCGTCGAACCGCGCTCCGGCGCGGGCCAGGTGCAGTCGCATCAGCGCCAGAAGGCCGAGGGCCTCTGGCTCGTCGGGCATCAGCCGGACCATCAGCCCCGCCAGCCAGGCCGCGTCCTCCGCCACGTCGCGCCGCGATGCCTGCTCCCCGGCGGTGGCGAGATAGCCCTCATTGAACATGAGGTAGAGCACCGCCAGCACCTCATCGAGCCGTTCGGGCAGCTCCCGCTCCGCGGGCATGCGATACGGAATATTCGCGTCGACGATCTTGCGCTTAGCCCGGACGATGCGCTGCGCGATGGTGGCCTCGCTGGTGATGAACGCGCGCGCAATTTCGATAGTGGTCAGGCCGGCCACCGCCCGAAGGGTGAGCGCGACCTGCGCCTCCCTTGATAGCGCCGGGTGGCAGCAGATGAAGATCAACCGCAGTCGATCGTCTCCCTCCGCCGTGTCATCTCTCATGACGTCTCCCTCCAGTTGAGCGAGCTTGTCCCGGAAGCGAGCCTGGCGTCGTAGCTGGTCGACCGCCTTGCGTCGTGCGGTCGTCAGAAGCCACGCGCCGGGCTTCTCCGGGATGCCTTCCGTGGGCCAGTGCTGGAGCGCCTCGAGTAACGCCTCCTGCACCAGCTCTTCGGCAAGGTCGAAGTCGCCCAACATCCGGACCAACGCCGCGGTCAACCGGCCGGTCTCCTCCCGGAAGACCGCGGTCAGTGCGGCGTCGGTCGCGGAACGGTTCTGGTCTAGCGCTGCGGCTCGCCCCGATCAACCACTGGGCGGACTTCGACGGGGCCGCCGGTCGGCCAACCCTTGGCCATCTCCAGCGCCTCATCGAGGTCAGCCACCGTGACTTCGGCATAGCCCCCGATCGATTCCTTGCCCTCGATGAAGGGCCCGTCGGTGATCACCGGTTTCCCGTTGTTGAATTTGACAGTCGTTGCGGTGCGCTCGGGCTGGAGCTCGTGTCCGCCGGTGATCTTGCCCGAGTATTTCTCGAACCACTGGTTGATCGGGGCATAGGCCGCCATCCTTTGTGCCTCGGGCATCGCCTCCCACTGCTTTGCCCGTTCCTTCGTCTCGCCGAACAGCAATACGTATTTCATCGTCTGCGCTCCTCCTTGATGTTCCGCGGACCTGCCCGCTTTGTACAGTACGACGAACAAGGAAGTGTCCGAATCGACATGGTAGGCAAGAGCGCGGATGGCGGTCCGTTTTCCTAACGTGCAGTCACCTGGCACTCGGCTCGCGCCAATGGTAGAGGCACGGAGTGGTGGACTCTTTCTAGTTATGGGAGCTGCGTCCCTTCTTCTTACCGTCATCAGCACACTGACCTGGGTCGGCGCCGTGGCCATCAACGATTCGGCCGGTGCAACCGGCGGCCTACTGTTTTCGTTAGCCTTCGGGACTCTCCTCTTGCTCACGATCGTTGCCGGCCGGAACGTGAGGCTCTTCGCCACCCCGGAGCTAATTGGCGCGGTGGGTCCACTCGGTGGCATCCGGACCTGCCCCAGAGCCGAGTTTGCAGAGATCCGCCTCGTGCGCCACGGGGACCAGTTCGGCACCTTCATCTTTTGGCGGTTTCCGACCCTGAACGTTCGACGGCGCGATGGCGTTGACGCCTTTTCGACGTCCGCATACCTTTACCGTAAGGACGGCTTGCGGGATCTTGCCCAATACCTCGGTGTACCACTCGGTTCTTGAGTCGTCCAAGCACCGGACCCTCTTAGCCGAACAGCTCCCTTGTTAGGCTGTAGCCCGTGGCTGAGTCGGCTCGCTACGGGGATCGGGTCGCGATCCCCGAGCCCTATTCCATCGAGCACATCCCTTTTGCCGACCGCCATGGTCACAGCCGCCAGCTGCTCTGGCTCTGGCTGGCCGCCAACCTGACGATTGCCGATTACGCGATCGGGTTTCTGCCGGTGCGCATTCTGGGGCTCGATTTGTGGCCCACCATCATCGCGCTGGCCGTCGGCAACATCCTCGGCGGGCTGGTGCTCGCCTGGTCTGCAGCCATGGGCCCCGCCGCCGGCTACCCGCAGATGTTTATCGGTCGCCGCGCCTTTGGGCGGGTCGGCGGCTACATTCCGGCGGCCCTGAACTGGCTGAGCACCGCCGGCTGGTTCACCGTCAACACCATCCTCGGCAGCTTTGCGATCCAGTTACTGATCCCCGGAGTCCCGTTCGCCGTCGCGGCGGCCGTCCTAGTCGTGATACAGACGCTCCTTGTCATCTATGGCCACAACCTGATCCAGGCCTTCGAGCGCTACATGGCCCTCATCCTCGGCGTCCTCTTCGCCATCGCAACAGTGATCGCGCTGACGCATGGGTCGGCAATCGCCGCGTGGCATCCGAAACCGGTCGGCAGCACCCTCGCCCTGTTCGCGATCGTGCTGGCCGTCTCCTTTTCCTACATCATGAGCTGGTCGCCGTACGCGTCCGACTACTCTCGCTACCTGCCGGAGATCACGTCGCGCTCCTACATCGCCATCTATGTCTTCATCGGCGCCGTGGTGGCCTCGTTCCTGACGGAGGTGGTCGGGATGCTGGTCGCGATCCTCGCCCCGGGAGCGTCGACCCCGATCGCCGCGCTCAAGACGGCGATGGGCGGATTCGGCGCCTTCGCCGTGGTGGCCGTCATCCTCGGTGCAACCACTGCGAACGTGCTCAATCTTTACTCCAACACCATTTCGGCGAAAGTCCTCGACATCCGCCTGGCCCGCTGGCAGCTCGCCATTTTGGGCGGCGCTCTCGCGTTCATCGTCGCCTTGATCGGCTACCAGAACTTCACCCAGAACTACCAGAACTTTCTGATCGTGCTGGACTACTGGATCATGCCCTGGTTGGCGGTCGTGTTGATCGACTTCTACTTCTTGAAACACCGGGAGCCGATGGGTTTCAGCAGTGCCCCCGACTGGAATTCGGCCGGTCTGATCGCCTTCGTGATCGGGCTCCTTGTTTCGCTTCTCTTCATCTCAGAACAGTTCCAGGTGCTCGGCCTGAAAGCCCACGGACCGTTCGCGTCATGGTTCGGCGACGCCGATTTCGGCTACTTCATCGGCTTCCTCGTAGGCGGCGTGGTATACGTTGTTCTGAATCGGGGTCGAGCGCCGCAGCGCTGACGACTCGAGGAGGATGAGGATGGCGGACAACCTGCGCTCAGTCGAGACCAGTGCCAGCCCCGCAGCGGTGTGGAAGATCTGGTCGGATACGAGCACCTGGCCGGAATGGAATCCCGACGTACAGTCGATGGCTCTCAATGGACCCTTCGCAGCCGGCACAACGGGGACGATGAAGACCAAGCAAGGGACCCGGCAAGTTCAACTGGCCGAGGTCGTACCCGGACGATCATTTCGGTTGGAGACCAGCGTGATTCCGCTGACGCGGTTTGCGTTCGAGTGCCAGATCGCGGCCGGGGCGGCCGACAAGACAACCATCAGCCAGGCGATCCGCGTCGGCGGTCCACTGGGCGGAGTGGTGGGTGGAGTGATGGGCTCCCAGATCGCCAAGACCTTCCCCGCGCTGTTGCAGGGCCTCGCACGCAAGGCCGAAGCGAGCGAGGGCCGAACCTAGCCTTTCGCGTGGTCGGTTCGCTCTATCTCGAGCAACTGTCCGATTCCGATCTCGAGCTGCTTACGTCGGCAACGGACGCTCGGACTGACGTGCGGCGCGATCCCACCGGCCTCGAGGCGCTGGTCGACCATCCCGCCACGTTCCGTCAGCTCTTCAGCGTGCCCGGTCGAGACCCCCTGCTTCGAGGCACGCCGTTTCTCATTTTCGCGGTGTTGATCCATCGCGTCATCCGTGACCTCGGCCAGGCATCCTTCGTCGAAGAATGGGTCGGCCCTCGGCGGCGGGTGCCCGTCTTCGACACGGTGGGCCTCAACGACTTCGGTGCGGACCCGCTGCGACGCTTTTTCCTCATCCAGCTGCTGGCCTCGTACACGAACGTTGCCAGTGGCAGCATCCTGGTCAAGACCAGCCGAGGCTGGCGGCGCCGGCGCTTCAGTGAGCTCGATCCGATGCGGCTGATCGAGCTTGCGGAGCTGGTCTCAGAGCTCGAGCGCCCCTCCGTCTACCGCCGGCTGGGCGACCTGTCGCTGTTCTTGACGGGCATCTTCCCGGATTACGCCGCTGAGCGGTTGGTCGCCGACCGCGATCGCCGCGGGCTGGAGCGCGCGTTGCGGCCGGCCGATCGGGAACAGGCTGAGGGCCACGATGGCATCTGGCTCCTGGAGCAGCTCGGACGGCGCGCCTACCGGATCGCGCAGCAGGGCGCGGATCGCGGCGCGCCGATTGCCGCGGTGCTCACCGAGGTGAGCGAGAATTTTGCCGCCGCCCGCCGGATCTTGAACTTTCTGACCGACCGCTACCTCTACCCGATGCGGCGCCAGTGGTTCGGGTCGGATTGATGGCGAGCTGGAGCGAGTTCGCCACGGCCGAGCCGGCACTCGCCCGCCAGGTCGAGGAGCGATTCCGGATCCGGAAGCACAAGACGCTCGCGACGCTGCGCAAGGACGGCTCGCCCCGAATCAGCGGCATCGAGGTGGAATTCGCTGATGGCGAGCTGTTCCTGGGCATGATGCCGGGCTCGCTCAAGCTGCATGACCTCGAGCGCGATCCACGCCTGGCCCTCCACAGTCCCAGTGAGGATCCACCGGATGGACGTCCGCAAGGCTGGGCCGGCGAGGCGAAACTCGCCGGGGTCGCCATCGAAGTCGACGCTCCGAACTCACCCGTCGCGGGTGGGCGCCGATTCCGGGTCGACATCACCGAGGCCGTGTTAACCCGCCTGAATCAGGCGGGCGACAGGTTGGTGGTCGAGTCGTGGCATCCGGGAAAAGGAACGCGCAGACTCGAGCGGCGATGAATAAGGCGATCGGCCGGCCCGCCTCGCCGGCCGATCCGGTTTAGATCAGGCGCGCGACCTGGCGGCTACTGGCACCGGCACGCCGAGCGCAATCAGATTGCCTTCCGAGTCCCTGAACCAAGCACCCTTGGTGCCGCCGAAGTCCGCGATGCCATCGACGGTCTTGAGCGTTGGGGTGTCGTACTCTTCGAACTGGACGCCCCGGGCCCGGAGATCCTTGACGGCTCGTTCGACGTCCTCTACATCGATCGCCATCTGTGTGTGCGTCCCGGATGCCTTCCCGCTGCTGGGGAACACCCCAAAGCCCGTGCCCGGCGCCAGCTCGTACAAGAGGCCAAACCCGCCCTCAAGGGTAGGGCTCAACCCCAGCTTGTCGCGATAAAAGGCTTTCGCCCTCTCGAGATCCTGCGCCGGAAGCGTCGCCCCGGCCCGCAATGGCTTAAACATTCGCCACCTCCTCTTTTGATCGCGAGCATAGCACTGAAAGACCCAATCAAGTGTTTAATTGAACTTCCAGTGAGCCCAGCCGCGCATCCTGTCCGCTCCCGCAAAGAAGACCGCCAGCAGGCGCTCGTCCATGCGGCCTTCATCCAGATCGCTGAGCGGGGCTTCGAGGGACTACGGACCCGCGAAGTGGCGGCGGGCGTCGGCCTGAACATCGCAACCCTGCACTATTACTTCCCCACCAAGGAAGCGCTGATCCGGGGCGTCGTGGCACACGCCATGGATCGCTTTCGCTCCACACTGGCGCCACACGGCTCCCCGGCGGATCAGCTTCGTAATCACCTGCGTGCCGTCCGCAAACTATTGCGCGACGAGCCCGAGGTCGGCGCGGTCATGGGTGAGCTCGCGCTGCGTTCGGCGCGTGATCCTGCGCTGGCTCGGATCATGGCCGAGGCGTTCCAGGCCTGGCACCAGACACTGCGCGGGCTGCTCCGGCGAGCGGCCCGTGCCGGTCACCTGGCACCCGACCTTGACAATGACGACGTCGCCGCCCTGATCATGGCCACCCTCACCAGCATGACCCTTCCGAGCACCGCATCCGCCGATCGAACCGATCGGGCCTTCCGTCAACTGGAACGGTGGCTCGGGCTGGCCGCACCGAAAAGGCACAGGAGCGTCTCAAGCAACTGATTGACCGATCTGCTATGCTGGTGTCAATCATCTGATTGACATTTCCTCGGAGGTTCCCATGGCCATGCCCGCTCAGCAGATAAATCATCCGTCACCGCGCGGCGACAACGGTCCGGCGCGCCCGCCTTTCTTCGTCGGCCTCTTCAATCCCATCGCCCGCCGGCTGCTCCGCGGTGGCGTGCCGATGGGTCCCAATGCCCTCCTCACCGTCCGCGGCCGCACGAGCGGCCTGGACCGATCCACACCGGTCGCCGTGGTCGCGATTGACGGTCGCCGCTGGGTGCTCGCCACCTTTGGCGACACGAACTGGGCCCGGAATCTTCGAGCGGCCGGGCGGGCCACCATCACCATCAATCGTCGAGCCGAACCGGTTGCCTCCCGGGAATTGTCGACGACGGAGGCAGAGGCCTTTTATCGCGACACGTTGGCGCCATTCGTGAGCCACATCCCGCTCGGCCTCGGCCGTTTTATGCTGGGTTCGGTCCTCGGCGCGAAGGAGATGCTGACCGATCCGAAAGGCGCTGCGCTCCATCACCCGGTGTTCGAACTGCGACCTGTGACAGGTAGCGGTTCTCCGGTTGACGAGGCGCCTCGGCCGGGATAACCAGCACCACGAATTCCAGGCGGCCGAGCTCGTAGACCGAGTCGTTCTCAGTGCCGTCGGTTCAGTAAAGGACGCCGGGACCTGACGGCTATTCCCTCCGCACGGTTGTCCATCGCCCTCGGATGGTATAGCCGGCGCCGAGAGCACCACCGCTAGCCAGGCCGCCACCGACCAGCGTCAGGGTTAGCCGGAAACCCTGATGGCGGGGAACACCTTCGGGCAAGGGAGCACCTCCGCCGCCGTTCGGAACCCCAACGACGGCTGGCGCGATCACGGGCGCAGCAGTCGGATCCGGCGTCGCCGTGGGTGTTGGCGTCGGGCTCGGCGTCGGTGAGGGTGACGGGGTAGGGGTCGGGGTTGGCGTCGGAGTTGGCGTCGGAGTTGGCGTCGGAGTTGGCGTCGGAGTTACTGTTGGAGTCGGTGTAGGTGTTCCGCTAGG
>DATNMH010000058.1:0-9329 GCA_035602395.1 Candidatus Acidiferrum sp. | reverse complement strand
CGCTGCGCCCTGGGCACCAGGCCGCAGCGTCTGCAGTGGCTGGCGCAGGTCAGCCCGGCCCGCCTCGATGTCGTGCGAGCCCTGCAGGACGAGTTCGATGGGTTCAGTCTGCCTCACCGAAAGCAACTCTCTGAGGCTCGCTCCCGGCTTCACGCTGGATCTCGGTCGCGAGCTATGGAGGCCGAGACGCAGGAATTGATCGATGGCTTCCTGCAGGTGATTGACCGCTTCCTCAACGCCAACCAGGCCCGATTTCTTGATGTGGGGCTGCCGACCCAGCCGCTTCGCCTGCTGATCAGGGAATGGGTCATGGCCTGGGTGCGTACGCCGGAGATGGCGGCGCCGCGGATGACCGACGCTCCCCCCGACGCATTCGCCAACCCCGTCCGCGCCTTCGTTGGCCTGCCGACCGAACCCGCCACGGAATGGACCCGGCGGCTCTGGGATCGTCCAATCTACTCGGATACGATGCTGCAGATCGTGCCGACGGTGGACCCTCCCGGCATTGCGCTGGTGGGAGATGTCGAGGCCTCCAACGTTCAGGCGGTGTTGCGAGCGCTCACCGGTCTGCCGTCCTCAAGCGGCGACGTCCACCTCGATCTGAGCGGCCTGCTGTTTTGTGACCTCGGCGGGCTGCAGGCGATCGTGCGCGCCGCGCAGGCCCTCGAACCGGGTCGGCGGCTCGTGCTCCACGGGGTTCCGCGGCAGCTCGAACGGGCCCTGGAGATCGTCGATTGGGCGCCGCTGCCGAACCTGAGCATCGCATCATCGGCCCCCGGTGTGGAAAGGCCATGACGGCAACGATGGTGACCAACGAGCGCGGATTCCGCCACGAGGCGCTCCTCTACGCCGGCATCGACCAGTTTGTGGCCCGCACCACGCCCTTCATCACGGGCGCGCTGGAAGCCGATGAGCCGATCCTGGTGGTCGTCAGCCGGCAGAAAATCGCTGCACTTCGCACCGCGGTGGGCAAGGACGCGGATCGGGTGCAATTCCGCGACATGTCGGAGGTGGGGGCCAATCCGGCCCGGATCATCCCGGCGTGGCACACGTTTGTCGAAGCCCATGCCGGCGAAGGCCGGCGCCTGCGTGGCATTGGCGAACCGATTTACCCCGAGCGGACCGCCTCCGAGCTGGTCGAATCGCAGCGCCACGAAGCACTGCTGAACGCGGCGTTCGATGGCGAGCCGGACTTCTGGCTGCTCTGTCCGTACAACACGCAAGCGCTTGACCCGTCGGTGGTCGAGACCGCACACCGCACCCATCCGGTCATCGCCGATGGCCATGGAACCAGCTGGAGCGATTTGTACCCGGGCGTGGCCGCGTCGGTGGCACCGTACGATAAGCCGCTCCCCGAGCCGAGTGCGCTCCGAGCGACGCTCGCGTTCGACGCCAAGCGGCTATCCGCCGTTCGCCGACTGGTCTCGCGGGAAGCCGCGAGCGCCGGTTTCATGACGCGATCGATCGCCGACCTGGTGCTGGCGGCCAATGAGGTCGCCACCAACAGCGTGCAGCACGGCGGCGCTGCGGGCACCCTGCGCATTTGGCGCGATGGCGGCGTCCTCGTCTGCGAGGTTCGTGACCGCGGACACTTCGAGGATCCGCTTGCCGACCGGCGTCGACCGGCGCCCGGCCAGGACGGTGGGCGTGGCCTGTGGCTGGCCAACCAGCTCTGCGACCTGGTGCAGATCCGCTCGTGTTCGAGCGGGACGACGGTCCGCCTGCACATGCATCGCGACCGATCGCGCTAATCTGAACAGGGTCCATGCCTGATGCGGTGATCGTTGCCTATGGTCGCTCGCCGATTGGCCGCGCCAATAAGGGGTCGCTGGTCGAGATGCGGCCCGACGACCTGGCCGCGCACGTCGCGACCAAGGTGATGCAGAAGGTCCCGCAACTCGACCCCACCACGCTCGACGACCTGATCTGCGGCTGCGGTCTGCCCGCCGGCGAGCAGGGCTTCAACCTGGGGCGAGCGGTCAGCATCCTGACCCGGTTCGATGTGCCGGGCACGACCGTTACTCGCTACTGCGCCTCGTCGCTGCAGAGCAGCCGGATGGCCTTCCACGCCATCAAGGCGGGCGAGGGCGAGGCGTTTCTCTCGGTCGGAGTGGAATGCGTCTCGAGGTACGTGAACGGATTCGCCGACCAGCCCGACGCCCAGAACCCGCGGCTCCAGCGCGGCAATAGCGAAGAGTACCCCGACATCTACATCGCGATGGGGGAGACGGCGGAGAACGTGGCCGACTTGAAGCACATCAGCCGCGAGGAAATGGATCGGTTCGCCGTCAAGAGCCAGACACGGGCCGTCGAGTCGCGCGACGGCGGATTCTTCGACCGCGAGATCATCCCGGTGCCGCTCAAAAATGGGACCACCCTGCAGAAGGACGATGGGCCGCGCCCGAACACGACGATGGAGGTGCTCGGGACGCTGAAGCCGGCGTTCCGCGAGAACGGGCGGGTCACCGCCGGCAATGCCTGTCCTCTGAACGATGGCGCCGCGGCCGTCGTGATCACGTCCGACCGCAAGGCGAAGGAGCTCGGCCTTCGACCGCTGGCCCGGATCATTGCTACCGGGGTGTCGGCGCTCGAGCCGGAGATCATGGGCCTTGGCCCGATCGAGGCCTCACGACAGGCGCTGAAGCGGGCGAAGATGACGATCGACGACATCGACATCGTCGAGATCAACGAGGCCTTTGCCGCTCAGGTGATTCCCTCGGCGCGCGAACTGGGCATCGATCCCTTCAGTGACAAGCTCAATCCGCATGGTGGCGCGATCGCGCTCGGCCATCCCTTCGGCATGACGGGGGCCCGCATCCTCTGCACGCTGCTGAACGGACTTACCACCGACAACAAGACGATCGGCCTCGAGACCATGTGCGTCGGTGGTGGGCAGGGCATGGCGATGATTGTCGAGCGGGTCAACTAGCCGGTCCACTATGACCGACGTCGCGATCGAGAGAGGCAACAAGCGGGCCTTCGCCTTCGCCCTCGACTGGCCGGGCTGGTGCCGATCCGGGAAGGACGAGGCTGCAGCGCTGGCCGCTCTCGGTGACTACGCCCCGCGCTACGTGCCAGTTGCGAAAAAGGCGCGCCTGGCGTTCGACCCGAAATCGGCCACGGCGTTTCGGGTGGTGGAGCACCTTCCGGGCACGGCCACCACCGATTTCGGCGCGCCGGACTCGGTGGCAACGCGCGACACCACGCCGCTCGCCTCGCCAGAGGCCAAGCGGATCGCCGCGCTCCTCAACGCGGCCTGGACCATCTTCGATGAGGTGATCGCGGGCGCACCGACGGAGCTGCGCAAGGGTCCGCGCGGGGGCGGCCGTGATCGCGACCAGATCGCGGATCACGTGCTCGGTGCCGAGGGTGCCTACGTGCGCAAGCTTGGGCTTCGCCTCACGCCACCGACTCGGGATGATCACCGCGGAATCGCCGAATTTCGGGCCGCGATCGCCGACGTGCTCGGGAAGCCCTCCAACGGCAAGGCGCTCGTCGAGAAAGGCTGGCCGCAACGCTACGCCGCGCGCCGCATCGCCTGGCACGCGCTGGACCACGCCTGGGAAATCCAGGACCGCAGCTCCGCGTCGAAGGGATGATCGGGTGGCCTTCGAGTCCCTGGACTTCGTCTACCACCCGAGCCACGACATCGTGCGTGACCTGGCGTATTTCACGGATGTGCTCGGCGGCCGCCTCCACTTTGCCGTGGAGGGGATGGGGGCGCGAGTCGCAGCCATCGAGTTGGCGCCGCCGCCACCCTTGCTCCTGCTCGCCGACCATGTCGAGGGGGACGCGCCCATCCTCGTCTATCGCGTGGCGAACCTTCGCAAGGCGCTGACGGAATTGAAGCGGCGTGGTTGGAGCGAAGCGGCGAGCTTTGAAATTCCCCACGGGCCGATTTGCTCGTTCCATGCGCCAGGCGGCCAGCGGATCGCGGTCTATCAGCTGACGCGTCCGGGCGCCGCCGCCAGCTTCGAGGGGCGCCGGGACTTCTGATGGCGCCCTGGGGTGGCGTTGGCGGCAAGCGCGTGGTGCTGACGGGAGGCACGAACGGCATCGGGCTGGCGGCCGCCATCGAGCTGGCGCGCCGGGGCGCGGACCTGACGCTGGTCGCGCGCAATCAGGCGCGGGCTGCGGAGGCCGTACGTCGGATCAGCGCCGTATCGACGGGCAGCGCCCCTGATGTCCTGCTCGCCGACCTGGCGTCACAATCGTCCACTCGACAGCTGGCCAGCGAGCTGCTGGCGCGATATCCCCGGATCCAGGTGTTGGTGAACAACGCCGGCGCCATTTACGCCCGCCGGCAGGTGAGCGCCGACGGCATCGAGCTGACCTGGGCCGTCAATCACCTCGCACCTTTCCTGCTCACGACACAGCTGCTCGACCGGCTGAAGGCCAGCCAGCCGGCGCGGATCGTGACCACATCGTCGGGCGCGCATGAAGGCGCTCGCATCCCGTTCGATGATCTGAACGCGGAGCGGTCATGGGGCGGCGCCGGTTTCACGCGCTACGGCGAGACCAAGCTGGCGAACATCCTCTTCACCGCGGAGCTGGCGCGCCGCCTCGAGGGCACGGGCGTCACCGCCAACGCGTTCCATCCCGGGTTCGTGGCGACCGGCTTCAACCGCAACAACGGCGTCCTGATGCGCCTCGGCATGGCGATCTCCAGGCCGTTCGCCCGGAGTCCACAAAAAGGTGCCGAGTCGCTGGTCTGGCTGGTGGACGACGAGGACGCGAGCCAGCTCAATGGCGCCTACGTCTTCGACCGGCGTGCGGTCCAGCCGTCGCTGGCGGCGCAGAATCACGACACGGCCCGCCGGCTCTGGCAGGTGAGCGAGGAGCAGACGCGCGCATGAGCCGCCCCCGGCGTGGAAAGGGCGGGGTGACCTACTGGCTATGTGGCCTTGAGTTCTGGCTCGCCGTGACCGGCATTCGCCCGCCCGCGGTTCCAATACGCCTTCGCCGAGATGTCGTCCGTCGCCCAACCACGCGACACGAGCGTCGCCTTTAGAGCGGTGACCAGGGCGACCTCACCGGCGAGATAGGCATGGCCGCGGCCCGACGGTAACGCGGCGCCGGCCAGCGCCGCGGTAAGTCCCAGGGCACCATCCCGAGCCTGGGGCTCGTAGGCCCAGGTAATCCGATCCCGGCGGTCGCCGTCGACCGACTGGCGCTCCTCTCGACCGTCGACCTGGAGGAACGCGACCGCCGGCACAACGCCAGGAAGCGCCTCCATCATCGCCAGGGCACCCGGGACCGCGGTGGCGTCACCGGCAAAGAGGTGCCAGGCGGCCTCGCGGACCAGGGTGATCTTGCCCCGTGGCCCGACCACCTCGATTGCGTCACCTGGCCGCGCGGCCTGCGCCCACCGCATCCCGGGACCGTCGCCATGCAACACAAAGTCGAGGTCGAGACGCCGCCGGTCGCGGTCGTAGTGGCGGATCGTATATCGGCGGCGAACCGGTGGGGAATCGCCGCGCCGGAAGGTCAGCGCCATGTCCTGGCCGGCGAGGTAGTCGAAGCGATCCAGGTCGGGACTGGTCAGCTGCACGCGGCGCATCCGCGGCGTGAGGTCCTGCACCGCCGCGACCTCGAGCTGCCAGGTTCTCGGCTCAGCCAGCATGATTCATCTCTGTCTTAACAGACGCGGCCACCTGCATTTGCAGAGATCGTTGTCCAGCGGGTCCGGTTCGCATGGATCGCCTAGGCGATCCCGTCTGATCTATGCGGGAAGCACGTTGAAACTCCGGCCGGTCCGCCTGCCGCTCTTCGTCCGTATCGCCGCCGGTTACGGGTTGATTCTTGTCGTGATGCTCGGCATCGCCGCGCTGACCCTCGTCCGTCTGCACGATACCGCTGCAGTCGCGCAGAACCTCAGCCGGCAGGCTGTCCCCGAGCTGCAACTCATCGACGATCTCAGGGTGCAGATCCTCAATGAGCAAATCGCCCTCACCCGCTTTGAGGGATCGGTGGACACCATGGCTCACGGTAATGAAGATCTGCTTCAACCCTACTTCCGGGCCCATGATCAGATCTTCGGCGACCTCGCTGCGCTGGGTCTCTTCGAAAACGACCCCAGCATTGCGGCACTGATCCCGACGATCACCCTTCTCCGCACTCAGATTCAAGCCGTCGAAACGGAATCAAGCCGGGAGATCGCCTCGATTCGGTCAGGACTCCCTCCCGGCGCGGAAAATGCCGCGGAGATCGTCCTGGTCGACACGGTGCGGGCGACAGCGGCCGGCATTGGTGACCAGATCGGCTTGCACATTCGGATTACGGCGGCTGACGCCCAGAAATCCACCTCCGACTCGACGCAGCTCGTTATCTTGGTCTCGTTCCTTGGTCTGGCGGTTGCATTGCTGGTAGCCATCGCCGTGACCGTCGGCATTTCCAGGCCGTTGGCGCGGTTGCGGATGTCCGCCGATCGGATTGCGGCAGGCGAGATGGTAGAGCCTGGGTTCACCGATCGGCGCGATGAAATCGGGAGCCTTTCACGCGCGATGTCGACGATGGTGCGGTCGCTCAATCAACAGGCTGGCGAGCTGAAGCGGTCCAACGGTGACCTCGAGCAGTTTGCGTACATCGCCTCGCACGACCTGCAGGAGCCGCTTCGCATGGTCAGTGGCTTCACCGGCCTTCTCCAGCGGCGCTACGCCGGCAAGCTTGACGCTGACGCCGACGAATTCATTGGCTTCGTCATCGGCGGCGTCAATCGGATGCAAGCGCTCATCAACGATCTGCTCTCCTACTCCCGGGTTGGCCGCGAGGATGTCGCCGCCAAGCCAGTCGATATGCAGGTCGTGGTCGATCAGGCGCTGGCCAACCTCCAAACCGCGATCGAGGAACGCTCGGCGCTGGTGTCGAGGGGTCCGCTACCGACGGTCCTCGCGAATCACGGCATGCTCGTTCGCGTCTTTCAAAACCTGATCAGCAACGCTCTCAAATTTTGCAAGGCGGATCGGCCGATCGTGCGGATCGCGGCGGAGCAACACGGGGCGGAATGGGTGTTCTCCGTTGCGGACAACGGCATCGGGATCGATCCGCAGTACCGGGACCGCATCTTCCTGATCTTCCAACGCTTGCACCAGCAAGGCGAATATCCCGGGACCGGTATCGGTCTCGCCGTCGTCAAGCGGATCGTCGAACGGAACGGTGGTCGCATCTGGTTGGAATCAGAGCCGGGGAAGGGCACGACGTTCTTCTTCACCCTCCCGGCCACAGGAGGTCAGCAAATCGCAGCATGAGTGAGATCCGCGAAATCGTCCGCATCCTGCTCGTTGAAGACAATCCCGGGGACGTACGCCTGACCCAGGAGGCGCTTAAGGAGGCGAAGTTCCGCAATGCCCTACAGGTCGTTGGCGACGGCGTCGAGGCGCTGGCGTACCTCCGGCGGCAGGGCAAGTATCAAGACGCGACAAGGCCAAACCTGGTCATGCTCGACCTCAATATGCCGCGGATGGATGGTCGCGAGCTGCTGGCGGAAATCAAGAAGGACCCGGACCTGATGCGGATCCCGGTCGTCGTGCTGACCTCGTCCGAGGCCGAGACCGACATTGCCAAGGCGTACGAGCTGCATGCCAATTGCTACGTCACCAAACCGGTCGGCATCGATCACTTTCTGCAGGTCGTCAAATCCATCGAGGAGTTCTGGGTGGAGATCGTCAAGCTGCCCGCCCAGTAGATGATGTGATCAAGCAACGAACCCGGGTCCTGCTGGTCGAAGACAACCCGGGCGATGCACGCCTTGTTCGGGAGGCGCTCAACGAGGGCGCGCCCGAGGAGTTCGCGGTGCAGGTCGCCAGTTCGCTGCAGCAGGCGCTCGAGCGTCTCACTCCGGCCGCGGAGCCGATGGATGTCGTCCTACTCGACCTCTCGCTTCCGGACAGCCAGGGGCTCGAGACCTATCGCGCGATTCACGCTCGGCATCCAGCCGTCCCGGTTCTGGTGCTCTCCGGCCTCAATGACGAAAGCATCGCGCTCAAGGCGGTCAATGAAGGCGCTCAGGACTTCCTGCGAAAAAGCCGGGTGGACAGCGAGTTACTACCCCGCGCTATCCGCTACGCGATCGAGCGTCACGGAATGCTCGAGCAAGTCCGTCAGCTGGCGGTCAACGATGAACTCACCGGGCTCATGAATCGTCGCGGGTTCCTGTTACTGGCCGAACATCAACGCAGCCTCGCCGACCGCAAGGGGACGGCACTCAGCCTTGTCTTTGTCGATATCGATCACTTCAAGAGCATCAACGATACCTTCGGACATGAAGAGGGCGATCGCGCCTTGAAGGAACTGGCGCGCCTTTTGCAACGAACCTTCCGACGGTCCGACGTCGTGGCGCGGATTGGAGGCGATGAATTCATCATCATGATGCCCGAGATCAACCCGGAAGGGATGCAGATCGTTCTCGACCGGGTGCGGACTAATTTCGCGGCATTCAACCAGGACAGTGGCTTTCCCTGGCGTCTCTCGATCAGCCTGGGAGTGGCCGTCTATGACTCAACGCATCCGGTAACGCTCGAGGCCTTGATGGCAACCGCGGATCAATCGATGTACCAGGCCAAACAGCGGTCGAGGCTGGCGTCATGAGGCGCCTGGCGATGCTGATGACGGGGATCGCCATCGCCGCCAGCGCCTGCGGTGGGAGCAGTCAGGCAACGCCCCGGACGATGACCGGAACCGTCGTCGTTGCCAACTTCAATAGTTTCTCCGGTCCGAATGCCGATTTCGGGCCCGAGCAGTATGCCGGATGCTACGCGGCGATCCAGCTCATCAATCGCACGGGCGGCGCGCTCGGCCATTCCCTCGACTGCATCAAGGTCGACAGCCAGGGCGAACAGGTCGCCGGTGAGCAGGCGGCTCGATCGATGCTGGCCTCCACACCAAACCTGGTCGCTGTTTCCGGCCCTGGTTCCAACGAGGCGCTAACGACGATTCCCCTGATCGATCGCGCTCGCATCCCATTCTTTCCCGAGGCCGGCCAAGCAGTGTACGACACGTCCACCTATCGATTCCTCTGGCGGCTCGTCCCATCTGACGACGCTGCGGGCTATGCCATGGCCATCTGGGCTTACAAACAAGGCTATCGACGAGGCGTCGCGCTTTTTGGAAGCGATGTCACGTCCCAGGCGAACGTGCCCACGTTGCTGAAAGGGTTCCGGCAGCTCGGTGGCACCATCGTGCTCAATCAATCGCTGGAGGCGGACAAGGGGTCGTATGCGGCGGAAGTCGATGCGCTGATCCAGGCCAGGCCCGACGTGATCTTCACCGAGATCGATGACAAGACCGCCGCGCTGTTTTTGTCCGAGCTTCTCAAGCGGCATGCACCGATC
>DATNMH010000057.1:0-26561 GCA_035602395.1 Candidatus Acidiferrum sp. | reverse complement strand
CACCGGGGAGGAGGCGAATGCGTTCGTCCGTGACCGGGTGCCGGCGCTGATCCTCATCGACCTCAAGCTGCCTGACGTCGATGGCCGGGAACTGGTCGAGAACTGGGCCGGCGATCCAGTCTCCGGTGCGATTCCGATCTGGATCCTGAGCAACACCATGCCCGAGGACAATCTATGGTGGCACACCGCCCCCAACGTTCAGCGCTACTTTCTGAAATCGAAGGTGGCCCTCACGCGGCTCAGCAACGAGATCCGCGCGACGCTGGGCCTGCCATACGGCGAGCGGCTCAGCCAGCGGACTGCCAGCTAACCACGTTGGCCTGCACATAATTGATCGATGGAAGGCGTCGCTCCTGCCGCGCCGCAACCGACCGAGGGGCCGCTTCGCTGGCTCGACCTTCTCCCGGTGCTGGTCTTCACCCTACTGGGCGTCATCCTGGTCATTGCCGGGGTGGCCGTGCTGGCGCGCCTGGAGCGTTCCTTCACGCACGACAACATCGAGACGATCATTCTGAGTACGACGCTTGTGATCTACCTCGCCTTTGGCGCCGGAATCGCCGTCGCGCTGCGGCGCCTGGGTTCACCGCTCGCATTCCTCGGTTTGCGCTGGCCAACGCCGGGTGATCTCGGCCTGACCCTGGCGTTGGTGGTTCCCTGGTACGTCGGCATCGCGGTCGTCACCGCGCTCTCATCCGCGGCCCTGAATGGCGGCCGCGTGGTTCCGGGTAACACACGCCAGCTCTTCATTCAACATCCGCACGGCCCTGGCATCCTGGTGCTCGCCCTCTTGGTGACGGCGGTTGCGGCGCCCCTCTGCGAGGAGGCGTTCTTTCGGGGCATGCTCTTCCGCTTGCTCCGCCGCCGCCTCCCGCTCTGGGCAGCTGTGCTCCTGAGCGCCATGGCGTTTGGCCTTGCGCATGCCAGTCCCACGGTCAGCTTCGCGCTGCTGCCGGTCTTCACGTACATGGGCGTCGTACTCGCCGTGGTCTATGCGTGGACCGGTTCACTGACCAACACCGTCCTGCTGCACGGCCTCAACAACGCCGTCGGGACGGTGACCGTCTACGCCCTGCTGTCGCGCTAGTCCATCTCGGTCGGGATCAGCGCCATCTTCTGGCGCGGCACGCGATCGACGACCACTTCGCAGTGCGCGTTCCGAACCACGTGCTCGGCGATCCGGCCCAGTGGGCTCTCATTCGGCCGGTTCTGGTGGCTGATCCCCATCACGATCAGGTCCACGTTCTCCTCCCGCGCAATCTCGACGATGCGGTGGCCGGCCTGGCGGGCGACGTTGACCTTGGTCCGAGGCTGGATCGCGTGTTGCGTGGCAATGAACGCGGCTGCATTGAGCGCCCGCTGGATTCGCGGGTCTTTCTCGGGCATGGCGAGCGGCGCCTGGAGCGGGATCTCGTGCACATAAACGATCAACATTTCGGCTTTGTGGCCCTGGTTCAGACGAGCCGCCAGCTCGACGGCGCGGACCGAGGCGCCGAGGTCGAGGATGGGGACCAATACCTTGCGGATCGACTCCACCGACCGCACCGTGCTGGTGGCGCCCCGGGGTGCCGGCGGAGGCACGCGGAGCATCCAGCCAAGGGTGCCGGCCAGGCCGACCGTAAAGGTGACCGCCAGCGTGATGCCGAGCGGGGTGAGCGTGAGGCTCAATGGGGAAGCCGCGCCGACGCTTGCAGCCGCCAGGCGCCGAAGGCCAGCAGGCCGACGCCGGCAATGCCGTAGGGCACGGAATGTACCTGGATCAGGTCGCGCAGCAGGACCAGGACCCCGACCAGCAGTGACGCGAACGCCACGATTCGGGTGTAGCGATAGGGCGTCATTCCGGCTTGTTCCCGGCGGCGTCGCGCTCGGCGAGGACCCCTTCATATTCCTCGAGCGACTCGAACTCCTCAGCCTCACGCAGCACCCGCTTCTGCGCCTCTTCCCAGTTCCGAGGTACGTTGCCCAGCGGCGGCAGCTTCTGCCGGCGGCGGTAGACCAGGTAGAGGACGCCGCAGAGCAGGATCCACCCTGGACCCGCGATCCGGCCCAGCGGGTGCGTGAGCACGACCTCAAAGAGGGTGATTCCCACCCCGATCATGCCGAGCACGCCCAGCACGGGAAAGTCGACGGTCCGCCCTTTGACCTTGATCGGGATGTTGAGCGGCATCCGGTAGGGACGCGGCGTGTACGGATCTTTGAACCGAAGCGTGATCAAGGAGACGAAGACGATGAGGTAGCCGGTGGTCGCCCCGAAGGCGTAGAGGTCGGTGAGCAGCTCGATGGCCGCGTTGTCCGAGGAACCGGAGCCGCCCGGCGTGAGGAACGCAATCAGTGTCTGTACGATCGCCACGCAGCTGAAGACGATGATGGTGCGCGTTGGGGTGGCGTATCGCTTGTTCACTTTGTTGAACCAGCGTGGCACGAGCCGGAACAGGCTCATCGAGTAGGTGAGGCGCGAGGCGCTGACCACGCCGGAGTTGGCGGAGATGAACACGATAACGCCACCGATCAAGGCGGTCAGCGGCGCCGCGACGATGCCGATGACGGGGATGTGGCCGGCGATCAGGGCGACGGGATCGCCACTGTGGCCGTAGAAGCCGTTGTGCGGGCCCTGGCCGAGTGGGAACATGCCGGCGGCGAGGATCGAGAACGCCATCGCGAAAAGCAGGACCGACAGGATGAGGCCGATCGACGTTCGCGGAATGATGGTGGCCGGGCGGCGGGTCTCCTGGGCGACCTGCGAGATCGACTCCAGGCCCACGAACGAGATGATGGCCAGCGAGGAGCCCAGCGCGAACTGTCCGAGGTTGGCAGGGTAGTGGGTGAAGTTCTGGACGACCAGCCCCGGGTCCCAGACCAGGCTGAAGCCGGCGATCACGATGATCGCCTGGCCGGCGATCGCCACCACGCCGAGGAAATTGTTGAAGGTCGACGACACCTTGATGCCGCGCACGTTCATCCAGATCAGGACCACGATGCCGGCGACGGTCTCGAGCAGCCAGAACCACTGGACATGGGTCGGGCCGACCTTGACGGTGAGCGACTGGGCGAAGGGGATGAAGAAGTTGAAGTAGCCGAACGAGATCACCGTAAACAGGGCGATGTCGATCGTGTAATCGAGGAGCAGGGCGGAGCCCGCCACGAAACCCCACAGGTCGCCGAGCCCGCGCAAGGCGAAGTACTGGCCGCCGCCGGCCACGGGATACGCCGAGGCCAGCTCGGCGTAGCAGAGGCCCACCATGGCGTAGACGAGCCCGGCCGCCAGGAAGGCGAGCGGCGTAAAGCCAAGGGCGGCCAGCGCGACGATGCCGAGCGCCACATAGATGTCGGCGCCGACATCCGCGTAGCCCCACATGTAGGAGCCCCAGACGCTGACATCGCGCCGGAGCTCGCTGGCCCCGATCGTGCTGCTCGGCGTGTCGCCCACGGCGCCCACCTAATTCTCGAAGAAGCGCGTGACCTTTTCAGCGCCGATGGTCGTCGGGCAGATGGTTTCGATGCCCAGGTCGGCGTAGAGATCAGCCCGCGCCGGGTCGTAAATCCGGCAGATCACCTTCTTGACTCCGAACTCATGCTGGGCGAGTTGGGCCGCCATGATGTTGGTGGTGTCGGCGTTGGTCACCGCCACGAAGGCCTCGGCACGGTCAGTTCCCGCGCGTCGGAGAATGTCCTCATCGACGGCGGAGCCGAAGACCATCTCGCCGGCAAAATCCTCGCCCAGGCGATTGAAGGCCGCCTCACTGGAATCCACTACGGCCACGTCATCCCCCTCCTGGCTGAGCTGCCGGGCCAGGCTGGAGCCGACCCGTCCGCAGCCCACGATCACCGTACGCATATAACCTGAAACTATTCTAGGGTTCATATCGTTTAGCGCCGAATTGGCGAGGGTATATACCGCCCAGCTTGCCCGGGCACGAAGGGCGCTGGGGCCAGCACATACTTTAAGGAGTACTACGAGATGGCAAAGACCGTAGGCATCGACCTCGGAACCACGAACTCAGTTATCGCCGTCATGGAAGCCGGCGAGCCGGTGGTCATTCCGAACGCGGAAGGCGGTCGGACGACGCCGTCCGTCGTCGCCTTCACCAAGTCCGGCGAGCGCCTGGTGGGACAGCTGGCCCGCCGGCAGGCAGCCGTCAACCCCGAGAACACCGTCTTCTCGATCAAGCGCTTCATGGGTCGCAAAGGCGATGAGGTGGAGCGCGAGCGGAAGATGGTGCCTTACAAAGTCGTCACCGGCAGTGCCGGCCGGGTCGAAGTCGAGATCCAGGGAAAGCGCTACACGCCCGAGCAGATCTCGGCGATGATCCTCCAGAAGCTGAAGACCGACGCCGAGGCCTACCTCGGCGAGAAAGTCACGGACGCGGTCATTACCGTGCCCGCCTACTTCAACGATTCGCAGCGGCAGGCGACCAAGAACGCCGGTGAGATCGCCGGCCTCAACGTGGTGCGCATCATCAACGAGCCCACCGCGGCGGCGCTCGCCTATGGCCTCGACAAGAAGGAGAACGAGAAGATCCTCGTGTTCGACCTCGGTGGCGGCACCTATGACGTGTCGGTGCTGGAGATCGGCGAGGGCGTCTTCGAAGTCAAGGCGACCAACGGCGATACGCACCTCGGTGGTGACGACTACGACCGCCGGCTGGTCGACTACATCGCCGACGAGTTCAAGAAGGAGCAGGGGATCGACCTCCGCTCGGACCGCCAGGCCCTACAGCGTCTGACCGAGGCCGCGGAGAAGGCGAAGATCGAGCTTTCCAGCCGCATGGAGACCGAGGTCAACCTGCCCTTCATCACGGCCGATCAAAATGGCCCGAAGCACCTCGACATCAAGATCGCCCGCTCCAAGTTCGAGCAGCTGACCGCGGACCTCACGGAAAAGACGATCGCTCCGTTCAACGCGGCGCTCAAGGATGCCGGGCTGACCCCGGCCGACCTCAACGAGGTGATTCTCGTCGGTGGCGCGACCCGTATGCCCGCCATCCAGGAGCTCGTCAAGAAACTGACCAACGGCAAGGAACCCCATCGCGGCATCAACCCGGATGAGGTCGTGGCTGTGGGCGCCGCCATTCAGGCGGGCGTGCTCAAGGGCGAGGTCAAGGACGTGCTGCTTCTCGACGTCACGCCGCTGTCGCTTGGCCTGGAGACCCTCGGCGGGGTCAACACCAAGCTCATCGAGCGCAACACCACCATCCCGACCTCGAAGAGCCAGGTGTTCTCGACCGCGTCGGACAACCAGCCCTCGGTCGAAATCCACGTGCTGCAAGGCGAGCGCGAGATGGCGTCGGCGAACAAGACGCTCGGCAAGTTCCACCTCGACGGGATTGCGCCGGCACCACGGGGCGTGCCACAGGTCGAGGTGACGTTCGACATCGACGCCAACGGCATCCTCAACGTGCGGGCGAAGGACCTTGGGACTGGTAAGGAGCAGAAGGTGACGATCACCGCCTCCACCACCCTGAACAAGGACGAGGTCTCGAAGATGGTGAGGGACGCCGAGGCGCACGCCGAGGAGGATCGCAAGCACCGCGAGGAAGTCGAGGCCCGCAACCAGGCGGACAGCCTCGTTTACCAGGCGGAGAAGCAACTGCAGGACAATGGCGACAAGATCGACGCTGCCGTCCGCTCCGAGGTCGAGAGCAAGATCGAGCCGGTGAAGCAGGCGATCAAGGACAACGACGTGGAGCGCATGCGGTCAACCAGCCAGGAGCTAGCGACCGCCATGCAGAAGATCGGTGAAGCCGTCTACCGCCAGGCGCAGGGCGCCGGAGCCCAGTCGGGCACCGGCACCGAAGGCCCGAAATCCGGCAAGTCCGGCGACGGCGACGTCGTCGACGCCGACTTCAAAGAGGTCTAAAGAACAAGCGGCTACTTCCCCCATGCGGGAGGCGGAGATTTTCCCCTCCCCCTCTGGGGGAGGGCAGGGTGGGGGCGGCATTTGTCTCAGAGTTCGTTTAAGGGATATTCTGAGTCGGGTAGACCCACACTATGCCGTTTCGCCCTGACCGATTAACCGAAAAGACCCAGGAGGCAATCCAGCAAGCCCAGTCGCTTGCGCAGGAAGCCCAGCACCAGGAGATCACGCCCGAGCATCTGTTGTTTGCGTTGCTGCAGCAACAGGACGGCACGGTTCGTCCCATCTTGCAGCAGATCGGCGTCGATCCCGCGCGGGTGGAGGCCGAGGTGAAAGCCCAGCTCGACCGACTGCCCAAGGTCTACGGCGCCGAGACCTACCTCGGTTCTCGGCTGCGACGGTTGCTCGATGCCGCGTCGAACCAGATGGAGGCGCTCAAAGATGAGTACATCTCCACCGAGCACCTGCTCCTCGCCATCACCGATGAGTCGAACAGCGAGGCCGCCAAGATTTTGCAACACGCCGCCGTCACGCGCGAGAAGGTGCTCGAGGCGCTCACCAAGGTGCGTGGCTCGACCAGGGTCACCGACGCCTCGCCCGAGTCCAAGTTCCAGGTACTCGAAAAGTACACCCGCGACCTGACCGCCCTCGCCCGCGAGGGCAAGCTCGATCCGGTCATCGGCCGCGAGCAGGAGATCCGTCGCGTCATCCAGGTGCTTTCACGCCGCACCAAGAACAACCCGGTGTTGATCGGCGAGGCCGGCGTCGGCAAGACGGCCATCGTCGAAGGGCTCGCCCAGCGGATCGCGCAGGGCGATGTGCCCGAATCCCTCAAGGACAAGCGTGTCCACTCGCTGGACCTCGGTTCGTTGATCGCGGGCACCAAGTACCGCGGCGAGTTCGAGGACCGGCTGAAGGCCGTCCTGAAAGAAATCGAGTCGTCCAACGGCCAGGTCATCCTCTTCATCGACGAGCTCCACACCCTGGTCGGCGCCGGCGCGGCGGAAGGTGCGATGGACGCGTCGAACCTGCTGAAGCCGGCACTGGCTCGTGGCCAGCTTCGCTGTGTCGGCGCCACCACGCTCGACGAATACCGCAAGTACATCGAGAAAGACGCGGCGCTCGAACGGCGCTTCCAGCCCATCTTTGTGGGCGAGCCGTCTGTCGAAGACACGATCTCGATCCTCCGCGGTCTCAAGGAAAAGTACGAGGTCCATCACGGGGTGCGGATCACCGACTCCGCCATCGTGTCAGCCGCCGTGCTGTCACATCGCTACATCACCGACCGCTTCCTGCCCGATAAGGCGATCGACCTGATCGACGAGGCCGCATCGAGCCTGCGCATGGAAATCGACAGTCTGCCCCAGGAGCTCGACGAGATCGAGCGTCAGATTCGACAGCTCGAAATCGAGCGGCAGGCCCTTAAGAAGGAGCAGGACCGCGCCTCAAAGGATCGCCTCAACGCGATCGAGAAGGAGCTGGCCAACCTGCAGGAGCAGAGCAAGGTGATGCGCTCCCAGTGGCAGCAAGAGAAGACGCTCATCCAGTCGATCCGTGAGCTCAAGGCCCGGCTTGAGCAGCTGCGCACCGACGCCGAGCGCGCCGAGCGGATGGCGGATTTCGAAGCGGCCGCTCGCTTGAAGTACGGCGAGGTGCCCAAGGTTCAGAAGGACCTCGAGGCCAAGAACACCGAGCTCGTGGCCCTCCAGAAGGAGCATCGCCTGCTCAAGGAAGAGGTCGACGAAGAAGATATCGCCAAGATCGTGTCGCGCTGGACCGGCATCCCGGTACAGAAGATGCTCGAGGGCGAAGTCCAGAAGCTGATCAAGATGGAGGAGCGGCTGCACGCGCGCGTCGTCGGCCAGGACGAGGCCGTTATGGCCGTCGCCAACGCGGTTCGCCGCGGCCGCGCCGGACTGAGCGATCCCAATCGACCGATCGGGTCCTTTATCTTCCTGGGACCGACCGGGGTGGGGAAGACCGAGCTGGCCCGCGCCTTAGCGGAATTCCTATTCGACGACGAGCAGGCAATGATTCGGATCGACATGTCCGAGTACATGGAGAAGCACACGGTCGCGCGCCTCGTCGGGGCGCCACCCGGCTACGTCGGCTATGAAGAAGGTGGGCAGCTCACGGAGGCCGTACGCCGCCGACCGTACGCCGTCATCCTCTTCGACGAGATCGAGAAGGCGCACCCGGATGTGTTCAACATCCTGCTGCAGCTCCTCGAGGATGGGCGTCTGACGGATGGCCAGGGCCGTACCGTGGACTTCCGCAACTCCGTGGTCATCATGACGTCCAACCTCGGCAGCCACATCCTGCAGGATCCGAACTTGACCGAGCAGGATAAGGAGAGAGCCGTCCTGGAAGCGGTGCGGCACAACTTCCGGCCCGAGTTCCTCAACCGTGTCGACGAGATCATCATCTTCAAACCGCTGACCAAGGACCAGATCAAACACATCGTCGACATCCAGCTCGAGCGGCTCCGCAAGCGGCTCGGCGAGCGGCGGATCACGCTACAGCTGACGCCGGCCGCCCTCGAGGTGATCGCCAACGAAGGCTACGACCCGACGTACGGGGCCCGACCGCTCAAGCGCGTCATCCAGCGCCGTATCCAGGACCCGCTCGCCATGGCGGTGCTCGACGGCAAGTTCCGCGAGGGCGACACCGTCCTGGTCGACGCCGAGAAGGGCGAGCTGATCCTGCGCAAAGCGGGTGCCCGGGAACCTGCCGTTGCCGCCGCCGGTTCGTCACACGGCTCGGAACCGTAAAATAGCCGAGCGCTGGCGAGCCGCCTTAGCTCAGCGGTAGAGCAATGGTTTCGTAAACCATCGGTCCGGGGTTCGAATCCCCGAGGCGGCTTCCTTCTACTCCTTCTCTAAGCTTCGTCGGTGCGCACCATCTCGGCGCAGACGGCGCGACGGCTGGCGATCACGCGCCAGCGGTTGGCGGGACCACGAAGCAAACCCAATGTCGAGGGGATCCTGGATGTCATCCGGGATCTAGGCTGCCTGCAACTCGACCCCACCAGTGTGGTGGCGCCGAGCCACCAACTCGTTGTCTTCAGCCGGGTTGGACCTTACCAACGAAAACACCTCGACACGTTGCTCTGGGAAGAACGACGCCTGTTTGAAGCCTGGGCAATGCCGCCTCGATCGTGCTCACCGAGCATTACCCGATTCATCGCTGGATCACGCGCAGCTACGCATCGGGCAAATGGAGCTGGACCCCGCGAGCGTTGGCGTGGGTGAAGGCCAACGACGCGCTCCGCCGAGGCATCATCCGCCAGTTACGCGAACATGGGCCGCTGCCGTCGCGTGCGTTCGAGGATGCCTCGAGCGTCGGTTGGCGGTCGAGCGGGTGGAGCGGCGGTCGCAACGTTGGCATGATGCTGGCCATCCTCTGGCGATCTGGACAATTGATGGTGGCAGGCCGTCAGGGTGCTCAGAAGCTTTGGGACTTCCCCGAAGGCTGCCTTCCTGACTGGACGCCACGCACCAAACTGTCCGAGCCTGCCATCGTCCGCTGGGCGGCGGAAATCTCGTTGCGGGCCCTTGGCGTGGGCCGTGCCGACGACATCGGCAGCCACTTCATTTCCGGGCACTATCCGAATCTCGCGGCTGGCCTGCGCATGCTCGAGAAGCAGGGACGCATCGTGCCCATGAAGGTCAAGGACACTGACCGATCGTGGCCGGCAACCTGGTATGTGCACGCCGACGATCTCGCCCTGCTCGATCGCATCGAGGCGGGTGGGTGGACCCCGCGGACGACGCTGCTGTCGCCATTTGACAACCTGATCCGCGATCGAGCCAAGACCCGGCTGATGTTCGGGCTTGACTTCAAACTGGAGATCTATGTGCCGGCGCTGAAGCGGGAATACGGCTACTACGTCATGCCCGTGCTCCACGAGGATCGATTGGTGGCGCGTATCGACCCCGCCTTCGATCGCACGGCGAAGCGACTGTCGATCCGGGCCGTCACCATCGAACCCGGGTGCGAGGACGTCAGCGTGGCCCGCTCGACGAAAGACGCGATTGCGCAGCTCGCTTCGTTCGTCGGCGCGAGTGCGATCGATTACGACGGCCGCGTGCCCTCACGCTGGCGGAGCGCCCTCAGCGCCTGAGCACCCTGCGCACGCAAGAGGGAGGGAGAGTTTGGGTTGTACCTACGTGGAGCGAGGTGGGGACCACGCGCCTATGGCGGCGGGGACGGGGATGGTGTTCGATCTCATCTGTCGTGGCTGCGGAGCTATCGCGCAGCGCGTCTGGGACCCGGCCGATGCCGTCAGCGCCACGAGCTGCCCTGATTGCGATGCGGCGATGTCGGTGATCGGGATCGATTTCCCGGCCGGGCGCAAAGAAGTCGGGCTGACCCGCGTGCTCGAGGTGATTCAGGGTGCCGGCATCGTGCCGGTGGCGGTCGAGCGCCATGCGCGCGGCCGGTTGCAGGCCGAAGCCGCCTGAACGGGCCCGTTCCGTAGGCCGTAGAATGGCCGCGGATGACGGCGTTCTGGTTCTGGATCATCGTCGCCGTTGCCTTTGCGATCGCCGAAGTCATGACGGTCGCGTTCTTCGCCGTCTTTCTTAGCATCGGGGCGCTCGCAGCGGCGGTCGTCGGCCTGCTCGGGTTCGGCCTGCTGGTGCAAGCCATCGTGCTGGGCGTCATCGGGGTCGTCGGCATCTTCGCCGCCCGCCCGTTCCTCGTGGAGCGCCTGCACATCGGCCGCCGACGCCTGCAGTCCGGGGCGGAGAGCATGGTCGGCCAGCGGGCGGTGCTGACCGATCCGATCCTGGCGTCAGGCCAACCGGGTCACGTCAAGATCGCCGGCGAGCTCTGGCCCGCCATCACCGAAGACGGCAGTCCGTTGCCGGTTGCCACCCCGGTGATCGTGACCGACCTGCGCAGCACCGTTCTCGTTGTCCGCGCGGCGTCGTTGCCGCCTGCATCGTCCCCGTCAATGCCGTCCGTCTGAGAAGAGGTAGAGAGATGTCAGCACCGCTAATCGTCGTCGCCGTTCTCGTTCTGCTCGCCTTCGTCATCATTGCCCGCACCGTCAACATCATCCAGCAGGGTTATGTGGGCATCGTCAAGCGCCTCGGCGAATTCCATTCGGTGCGCCAGCCAGGGGTGACGTTCCTCGTCCCCCTGGTCGACTCAATGGTCACGGTCGACATTCGAGAAACCCCACGCACCGGCGATAAGCAAGACGTAATCACGCGCGACAACGTCACCGTCAGCGTGAATGCCACCATCTTCAGCCAGGTGGTCGATCCCAAGCTCGCCTTGTTCAGCGTCAGCAATTATTTCGTCGCCATCGATCAGCTTTCGCGCACGACGTTGCGCGCCATCTTCGGCGGAATGAGCCTGGACGATGCTCTGAGTCAGCGGGAGCGGATCAACGCCCAGCTGCAGGCGCAGATGGAGTCGGTGACCGACAAGTGGGGGATCCGCATCAACCGGATCGAGATCGTCGACATTACCCCGCCCCAGATGATCCTCAACGCTCTGGCTCTTCAGAAGACGGCTGACCAGGAGAAGCGTGCCTTCATCCTGAAATCGGAAGGTCAGCAGCAGTCGCAGATCAACATCGCGGACGGCCAGAAGCAGGGCCAGATCAAGACCGCCGAAGGCGACAAGCAGTCGGCCATCCTGCGAGCTGAGGGCCTCCGGCAGGCGACCATCCTCGAGGCGGAAGGCCGGGCACAGGCGATCGCCACCGTTTACCAGGCGATCAAAGCCGCGGCCCCGGATCCGACGCTCGTTTCCATCCTGCAACTCGACACGCTGTCGAAGTTCGCGGACAGCGAGAATACCAAGATCGTCGTGCCCGTGGAGACCGCGGCCCTGCTGGGCGCCGTCCAGGCGATCCGCGGCGTGCTCGATGCCGCCCCCGCGGGCGGGAAGACATAGACCGGCCGGCTGCGACCGATATCTCGATCGCCGTTCTCGATCCGGCTGAGCACGAGCTGGTTCGCCCACTGCTGCGCGAGCTGATGCTCGACGAACAACGGCACTACGACCACCCGCAGCTCAGCGAGGAGCAGATCGAGCACGACATTGCGACCGCACCCGGCCCGCGGTTCAGCGGCGAGAACATCATCCTGGCGGCCCGGGCGGCCGGCAAGGTCGTGGGGCTGTGTTGGTGCGTGCTCTTCAATCCAGGCACCGGTCTCGAAGCAGAGGTGGCCGAAGTTTACGTCGATGCCGCCTTCCGGTCACAGGGGATCGGTGGCCGCCTGCTTCGCGAAGCCGTGCATCTGTTTCGTCAACGAAATGTCACCTTTGCCGCCGTCTGGACCCGCGAGAACAACCCACAGGCGGTGCGCCTCTACGAGGAGGCAGGATTCCGACGGACCGAGCAGTTGGTCCTTACGTGGCTTCCACTGCCCGGTCGCTGAAAGATTCGAGCGTAGAATTGAGCTGAGTTCGATGGCGAGCGAACCTCAATTCTTCCCACCAGCGCCCGAACCGGCGCCCCTATCGCCCGTGCCGGTAGAAAAACCGGTCCAACCACGCCGCCGGATGGGCGTGCTCGGGATCGTGCTGACGAGCGCGATCATCGGTGGCCTGGTGGGCTCGGCCGCCACCATCATGCTGGCCCCGCGGTTCATCAAGGTGACGCCTTCAGGCACCGTGGTTGCCCCGCTCGCACCGATCACGAATAACCTGACCGAGGAATCGGCCGTGATCAGCGTCGCTGCCCAGGCTGGAAAGGCCGTGGTCGAGATCAAGACCACGATCACGTCGCCCGACATGTTCATCCAGCAGGAGCAGCACGGCATCGGGTCCGGGTTCATCGTCCGGTCGGATGGTTACATCGTCACCAATAACCACGTCGTCGAAAACGCCCGTCAGCTTCAGGTCATCCTGCGGGACCAGGCGAAGAAGTACGACGCGCGGGTCATTGGTACCAGTCCCGAAGACGATGTCGCGGTGATCAAAATCGATGCGCAGGACTTGCCCGTCCTCAATTGGGCTGACTCGAGCGCGCTCAAGGTGGGGCAGCTCGCGATCGCGATCGGGAGCCCGCTCGGGCAGCAGAACAGCGTGACCAAGGGAGTCATCAGTGCGCTCCACCGATTCATCTCGATCCCGAACGCGACCACGGGCGTGGCGGAAGACATCCTGAACGCCATCCAGACGGACGCCCAGATCAACCCGGGCAACAGCGGCGGTCCCCTGTTGAATTCGGCCGGCCAGGTGGTCGGCGTGAACTTTGCGATCGAGCAGGCGCAGGCCGGCCCAGGGCTCGGATTCGCCCTCGACGGCAACGCTGCCCGGGATATCGCGAACCAACTGGTCCAGACCGGACACGTCAACCGGCCGTTCCTGGGCGTGACCTACAACCAACTCGACGAGACCTCCGCTGCCGCCAATGGGCTGGTTGTCGGCGCCGTCGTCACGGCGATTACGGCCGGGTCGCCAGCCGATCGTGCGGGGATCAAGGTCAACGACGTCATCACCAAGGTGAATGACCAGTCGATCGACGATTCTCATCCGCTGAAGGACGTCCTGCGCCAGTACGCGCCCGGTACGAAGGTCAGTGTCACGATCTCCCGCGGCGGCAAGAGCCAGACGCTTCAGGTCACGCTCGGAACCCACCCCTGATCGCGTCACCGCCAAGCTCTCCATCGTCGATCATCGATCAGGCGGTCCGTCAGGCCGTCACATCGATCAGCGGCTGGCCGGGCGGAACCACGTTGCCCGCGGTCCTGGTTGAGCGAGCCCAGAACCCGGCCCACGGCGATTACTCGGTCACCCTGCCCCTGAAGCTTGCCCGGACCCTCCATCGGTCGCCGATGGCGATCGCGACCGAGCTCTCAACCGCGATGGCCCTGCCGGCGACGCTTGGCCGCATCGCCCTGGCGGCGCCGGGATTCATCAATATCACCCTGGAGCCGGCCTGGCTACAGAGACAACTCGCGTCCATCGCCGAGGCGGGCGAACGGTGGGGGAGGAGTGAGCTCGGGCAAGGGAGCCGCGTGCAGGTGGAGTTCGTGAGCTCCAACCCGACTGGGCCGATGCTCTTCAGTCACGCGCGCGGGGCGGTCGTCGGCGATGTCGTCGCCCGGGTGGTGGATGCGGCGGGCTTTCGCGTCCAGCGCGAGTACTACATCAACGACAAGGGTCGGCAGGTGCGGCTGTTTGGGGAGTCGATTGCCGCGCGCATGCAGGCGCTGCCGGTGCCCGAGGGCGGATACAGCGGCAGTTACATCGACGAGATTGCCCGCGATGCCGCCGGCAAAGGGCTGACGGCGGAACCGACGGCCCTTGCCGAATTTGGCATGAAATGGGTCCAACAGCGCATCTCCGACGACCTTTCGCGGCTGTCGGTTCGTCACGACGACTTCTTCTCGGAGAGCAGCCTGTACATGGGCTGGGACCAGGACACGATGCGCAAGCTGCGTGACCTGGGACGCATCGAGGAGAAGGATGGCGCGACCTGGTTCAAAACGGACGGCGAGAAGAATGAGGTGCTGATCAAACGCGACGGGTATCCAACGTACTTCTGGTCGGACATCCTCTATCACCGCGACAAGTTCGAGAAGCGGGGCTTCGACCGCGTGGTCGATGTCTGGGGCGCCGACCACCAGGGTCAGGTGGGACGAGTCAAGGAGGCGCTCGCCGTACTTGGCATCGATCCGGTGAGGCTGTCGGTCTTGCTGGTCCAGCTCGTATCGGTGAAGCGCGGCGAGGAAACGGTGCGGATGTCGCGCCGCGCCGGCGTCGGCATCTCCCTCAAGGAAATGCTCGACGAGGTCGGCCCCGATGCGGTGCGCTACTTCTTTCTGCTCCGCTCGGCCGACGCCCAGATGGAGTTTGACGTCGAGCTGGCACGCCGGCAATCGAGTGAGAACCCCGTCTTTTACGCGCAGTACGCCCATGCGCGGCTGGCCAACGTGCTCAAGCTCGGCGGCGAAGTTGCCGGGCCGCCCGCCCTCGAGCGGCTGAGCTCGGAATGGGAGCTCGACCTGATGCGAGTCATGATGCGCTGGCCGGACGTGGTCCGCGAGTCGGCGGAAGCCCTCGAGCCGCATCGCCTTGCCTTCTTCACCGATGAGCTGGCGGCCGCGATCCATCGCTTCTACAAGAACTGCCGCGTGGTGACCGACGATGTGCCGCTGACCGCGGCCCGGTTGCTCCTCTCATCAGCCGCTCGCGTGACGATCGCCAACGCGCTCGGGCTGATGGGCGTTTCGGCGCCCGACCGCATGTAGACTACGGGCCGATGGAAATCACCTATTTCGGCCTGAACGCCGTGCGGCTCCGCGGCCGCGAGGCCACCGTGATGATCGACCCTTACGAGCCCAAGCTCGGCCTCTCACCGGTCCGGTTGAACGTGCAAATCGTCATCTTCACGCACGATGATCCGACCCACTTCAGCCTTCAGGGACTGTCCGGCGAGCCGCACATCGTGACCGGTGCCGGCGAGTTCGAGATCAAGGGGGTGGCGATGACCGGCACCCAGACGTATCACGATGCCAAGAAGGGCGCGGAACGGGGAAAGAATTTCGCCTACACCGTCGAGATCGATGACCTTCGCATCTGTCACCTGGGTCACCTCGGGCACGGGCTCAGCGAGGACCAGCTGGAGGGGATCGGCAGCAAGATCGACGTATTGTTCGTGCCGATCGGCGGTGGCAGCCAAATCAATTCCGCGCAAGCCACGGAAATCGTCAACCAGATCGAGCCGAAACTCGTGATCCCGATCTCTTACAAGCTGCCCGGCCTGACCCTGCTGGCGCAGAACCTCGAAGGCCTGGAGAAGTTCGCGAAAGAGATGGGCGCGACCGACCTCACGCCACAGCCGAAGCTGCAAATCTCAACGACGCCATCGGTCGACGAGACCAAGCTCGTCATCCTCGAGCCGCGCGGCGCAACGGCAAACGCCGCCGTGGACTAAGGACAGTTACTTACGCGCGAAAGCGCGGCTCGCCCTGCGGGCTCGCTGATCTGCTAACCAGTCGCCTGTTGGGGCTCCTCGACGCGAGCTTCGGACGACTGCGCCGCGCGGGCCCGTTCCAGGCGCACCGCGCTATCGATCAGCCCGAGGTGGCTGTAGGCCTGGGGGAAGTTGCCACGGGGCGCGCCCGATGCCGGGTCGTTGCCTTCGGCCAGCAACCCCAGCGGTGAGGAGAGCGCGATCAGCTCCCCCAGCTGGCGCTCCGCGGCATCGAGGTGGTTCAAGCCGATCAGCCCGTCCACGTACCAGAAGCTGCAGAGGAGGAAGGCCGCGCTCAGGTAGCCCTGGTCGTCCTTGCAGTCATAGCGGCGCACATAGGGACCGTCGAGCAGCCGCTGGCTCACGGTCTCGATGGTGGCGCGCATGCGCGGGTCGGTCGCGGGCAAGAATCCGAGCACCGGCATCTGCAGCACCGCCGCATCCAGGCATTCATCGTCATAGGCTTGCGTGAAGGCGCCGATCTTCGGATTCCAGGCACGCACCTCGATCTCCGCCCGCAGATCCGCCGCCTGCCGCTCCCAGACGGGCAGGTGCTCGGTGTTGCCGGTGCCCTTCGCCAGCGTGATCGCCCGGTCCAGTGCGACCCAGCACCAGAGCTTGCTGTGGGTGTGATGCTTGCGCTCGCCCTGGAACTCCCAGATCCCATTGTCGGGCTCCCGGCTCAAATCCCAAACGCCATCCGCCAAGGTCTCGATCACGTGCCAGAGCTTGGTCGAGATGAAGCCGCCCTTGCGCTGATATACCGCCATGCAGTCGATCACCGCTCCGAAGACGTCGAGCTGTCGCTGGCCGGCGGCGCGGTTGCCGATGCGAACCGGCCGGGCGCCTTCGAAGCCCGCCAGGTGCTCGAGATATTGTTCGGGCAGGTGCGGGTCGCCATCCACCCGATAGAGGATCTGCATCGCAAAGTCATGGTCGTAGGCACGGTCCCGGATCCAGTTGATGAAGTCAACTGCCTCCTGCTCGAAGCCGGCGCGAAACAGCGCCGCGATGCCATAGGACGCGTCGCGGAGCCAGCAGTAGCGGTAATCCCAGTTGCGATCGCCGCCTGGATCCTCCGGGATGGACGTGGTTGGCGCGGCCAACAGCGCACCGGTTGGTGCGTAGGTGAGCAACTTGATCACCAGCGCGGATCGCCGAACGGCATCCTGAAATGGTCCCTGATAGAGGCACTGCGCGAGCCAGCCGACCCAGAAGGCGCGCGTGCGCTCGGCGAGTTCGGTGGCATCGCTGCTGCTGGGAAATTTCCGGCCGAGGGCGAAGTAGCGCTCGCCGAACCCGAGCGTCAGCCACACTTGCGGGCCGGGCTCGATGGTGAAACGGAACACATAGCGCGGTCGCCCATCGATCACCTCGACGTTGCCATGGAGCGGCATGGTGGAGGAGAGGATCACTTCCTGCGACCCGCCGGAGGCGATCACGATGCCCTCACGGTCGGCAAAGCTGGTGCGCGCGCGACCGTAGGCCGGCGCGGGGTCCAGGATGCATTCGACCTCCACCGGTCCGCCGCGCGCCTCGAGGCCGCGGCAGATCCGCTTCAACGAGAGGAAGCGCTCGCCTTCGTTGAAGCAGGGCATGAAATCGGTTACGACCAGCGTCCCTTCGGCGCGATGGAAGGTGGTGGTCAGGATATTGGTGTCGCGGATGTAGGCATGCTCACCAGTCGGGACAGGGTTGACCGGAGAAATCCGGAAACTGCCGCCGCGCTGCCGGTCGAGGATCGCCGCGAAGATGGAGGGCGAGTCGAAGCGCGGATAGCAGAACCAGTCGATCGCGCCGCTGGTCGAGACCAGGGCGGCGGTTTCACAATTACCGATCAGTCCGTACGGATACACAGCCTTACCCAGATTAGAACGTGGAGGACACTTCGCACGTACGAGAACGGCGAGTCTAACCGAACCAACGTCACGCGCCGCTAAAACCGGCTCGCGGAGGACGGCGTTTCCGTCGTAGAATAGAGTCCCGGTGCCGAAGTACGTCTTCGTAACCGGTGGCGTGGTTTCCTCGATCGGTAAGGGGATCACGGCGGCGTCCATAGGGACAATCCTGAAGGCCCGCGGCCTCAACGTCTCCCTCCAAAAGCTGGACCCCTACATCAACATCGATCCCGGCACGATGTCGCCTTACCAGCACGGTGAGGTCTTCGTGACCGACGACGGGGCCGAGACCGATCTCGACCTGGGCCATTACGAGCGATTCATCGACGCCAACCTGAGTAAGGCGAGCAATGTCACCACCGGCAAGATCTACGCCGAGGTCATCGCCAAGGAGCGTCGCGGCGATTACCTGGGTGGCACGGTGCAGGTTATCCCGCATGTGACCAACGAGATCAAGGAACGGATCACACGCGTGACCTGGGAGGACAACCCCGATGTCGTGATCGTCGAAGTGGGCGGCACGGTCGGCGACATCGAATCGCTGCCCTTCCTGGAAGCGATCCGGCAATTGAAGAACGACCTCGGTCGCAAGAACGTCTTCTATGTGCACCTGACGTTGGTGCCCTTCATCGAAGCCTCCGAGGAGTTCAAGAGCAAGCCGACCCAGCACAGCGTTGCCGCTCTGCGCAGCATCGGGATCCAGCCCGACGCCATCGTCTGCCGCTCGGCGAGGGAGATCAGTGTCGCGCTCAAAGACAAGATCGCCCTCTTCTGCGACGTCGACCGCCGGGCCGTGATCTCGGTTCCCGATGCGGACTCGATCTACGAAGTGCCGCTCATGCTCGAAGATTCAGGTCTTGGAAACGTGATCGTCGAGGCGCTGGACGCGCCGGCCTCGGCGCCCGACCTCGGCGACTGGAAAGAGCTGGTCCATCGCATCCAGCATCCGGCCGGCAGCGTCCGCATCGGGGTGGTGGGAAAGTACCTGCCGGCGCCCGATGCCTACATCAGCGTCACCGAAGCCTTGCGGCACGCGGGGGTTCATCACAATTTGCGGGTCGACATCAAATGGATCGCCTCCGAAACGCTGGAGGCCGGCGATCTGCGGGCGCTCGAGGACGTCGACGGCGTCGTGGTTCCGGGCGGGTTCGGTCATCGCGGCATCGAGGGGAAGATTGCCGCGGCCCGATTCGCCCGGACCTCATTGACGCCCTACCTGGGGCTCTGCCTCGGGATGCAATGCGCCGTCATCGAGTTCGGCCGCGACAAGCTCGGTGACCCGGACGCCAACAGTACCGAGTTCAACGCCTTCACCAGCCATCCGGTCATCGACCTCCTTCCCGAGCAACGCGACGTCGCCGACAAGGGCGGCACCATGCGTCTGGGCCTCTACCCCTGCAAGCTGCAGCCCGGCACCCTGGCGGCGGAGGCCTATGGCGAGCCGGTCGTGTACGAACGCCACCGGCACCGCTTTGAGTTCAACAACGCCTATCGTGAGGCGATGTGGGAGGCTGGGATGATCTTCTCCGGCACCTCGCCCAATGACCGGCTGGTGGAAATCATCGAGTTGCGCGACCACCCGTGGTTCGTGGCTTCGCAATTCCACCCGGAATTCCGCTCCCGGCCGAACCGTCCACATCCACTCTTTCGGGACTTCGTCGCGGCCGCCGCGGTCAAGGCGGGCGCGCTGCCGGCCGACGGGGCGGCGACGAAGCCGGCGGTCTCCACGGATATGACGTCACAGACCGCGTGAGATCTGACGTCTCGACACCCTCCTCGGGCGGCATCGCTGCGCCGCGCACCGTCCAACCGAACCTCGGGCTCGAGTTAGTGCGCGCGACCGAGGCGGCGGCTCTCTCGGCGGGTCGCTGGATGGGCAACCTCGACCGCGAGGGCATCCGGGCAACCGCCGGGAAGGCGATGCGCGAAGCACTCCAGGGGGTGCACATGAAGGGCACGATCGTCATCGGCGAGGAGCCGGCATCGGCGCCCCTGGCGGTCGGTCAACCGGCCGGCGACGGCATCGGTGACCCATGCGATGTGGCGCTCAAGCCGATCGACGGCTCGACCCTGGTGGCCAAGGGGCTTCCCAACGCAGTGTCAGTGATTGCCACCGCCGAGCGAGGGTCGCTGCTGCGCGCCCCGGTCGGCATGTACGCGGAGAAGATCGCGGTCGGCCCCGACGCCCGGGGTTCGGTCGACGTGACGGATTCCGTCGAGAACAACCTGCAGCGAGTCGCCTTCGCCAAGAAGGTTCAGGTCTCGGATTTGACCATCGTGATGCTCGACCGCCCCCGCCACGAGGCCCTAATGGACCAGGTCCGGCAGGTCGGCGCCCGTATCACCCTGCTCAGTGACGGCGATATCGCCGCCGCCATCATGGCGACGCTCGAAGGCACCGGGATCGACGTGATGCTAGGTGTGGGCGGCTTGCCGGAGGCGGTGCTGGCCGCCTGCGCACTGAAGTGTCTTGGCGGTGACCTGCAGTGCCGGCTCTGGCTGCGCTCCCGCGAGGAAGAGGAGAAGGCGCGCGCGGCGGGCTTTACGGATCTGCGACGCGTCTACGGCGTCGACGACCTCGTCCGGGGCGACGACGTCGCCTTCGCGGCCACTGGTGTCACCGACGGCGAGTTCCTGCACGGGGCCATCTACCACCACTTCTGGGCCGAGACCGAGTCGATGGTCTTCCGCAGCAAGAGCGGAACGGTCCGCCACCTGAATACGAAGCACCATTACGCTCTCAAGTCGGTCGAGGGCGCACACCGGAAAGTTCGCTAGCGATCGGTGCGAAGTGTGCAAATGGTGGTGTTTCAGTTGACGGCCAGACCAAAAGTCGGCTAGACTGCCCGAGTTTTGGCAAGGGGAATCCCAAGGCTAGCGGCCCACGGCTGGGCGCTCGCGCTGGCCTGCCTTGTGCTTCTGCTGGCGCCGCTTGCGTTCAAGCATCCGATCGCCGAGGTGCAGGCAACCGCCGGCGGCCCGCCGCTCATGGGGACCAGGCTGGGCGAGCCGGCCCTCCGCTACCCTGCCACGGCCGAGCAGGCAAGTGCGGTTCTGGCGGTGGGCCATCACCAGGGTGGGACCACGGATGGACTGGCCGCGGATATCAACGTCGATCCCCTCACGCAGCCGGCAACCGCGTCCGATCCCGGGGGCAGCCGTCAGCATGTCATCCGATTTGTCTGGCCGACCCACGGCGTCATCACCCAGTCCTTCTGGCAATACCACCCGGGCATCGATATCGCCAACGGCGTCGGCACCCAGGAGGTTGCGACGGCTGAGGGGCAGGTGGTCTTCGCCGGTTGGGGCTCATATGGGATCTACGTTGAGATCGACCATGGCGACGGTTTCCATTCGGTCTACGGCCACATGTCCGCGGTGATGGTCAAGACCGGCGATACGGTGACGCAGGGCCAGCTCATCGGATTGATGGGCGCGACCGGACGTGCCAGCGGCCCGCACCTCCACTTCGAAATTCGCTACCAGGGCGTCCCGCAAAACCCGATCGACCTCCTTCCATAGTGCGCGTGTCGATAAGGTAGAGGGCGTGCAGCGGCTCCTCTATGCCTCCGCCACCGGGCGGTTACGCGTGCATCGCTCCCTCGAGCCGGTCGCCCGCACCGGTTGGGAGATCGCTGCAGCCGATCGGCTGATTCCGATGCCGGCCGGAACCACGCTGGTGCACTTGCCCGGTCGGTTCGCGCTGGGACGAACGGCCGCCGGGTCGACGGTGCGTGTCGACGAGCAGGGCGCGGTGGCGGTTGCCGCGGTCCTGCCGCCCGGATACCTGCGGACCTGGCTGCCCGCCTACGAGGATGATGGCCGGCCCCCGGTGCTGCCCCTCTTTGGATACGCCGCGGTTGCCGTCGTCGATGGCGAGCCCCACGTCGCCGCCCTGCGGACTGATCGCTGGATCGCATGGGACCCGCAGGCTGAGGACCGGCAGCACGTCGACCGGGGGATCCGCGACGGCCAGCGGGCCCTCCCTGACAGTCGGTTGCTCCGCCACCTCGAGACCTGCGCCACCGACTATCGGTGCCTGACCGCGCAGAACGTTTTTCTGCGTCGTGGTGAAGGGGCGATCCCGGTCTCGCCCGCGTGCAACGCGGCCTGCCTGGGCTGCATCTCCGAGCAGTGGGGCGATGTGGCCTCCCCCCAGACGCGCCTGGGCTTCGCGCCGACCGCCACCGAAATCGCCGAACTCGCCGCCTGGCATCTGAGCGCGGGCAGGGCGAACTTCATCAGCTTCGGCCAGGGGTGCGAGGGCGAGGCCCTAACCCGCGGCGCCGTCCTGGTGGACGCGACCCGCCGCATCCGATCGGCCTGGCCGCACGCCACCATCCATATCAATACCAACGGGTCGCGTCCTGCGGTGCTGCGCCGCCTGGTCGACGCCGGACTCAACTCCGTCCGGATAAGCATCTTCAGCCTCGACGACAAGCGATTCCGCGCCTACTACCGGCCGGTGGGGTACGGGCTGGAGCAGGTCGCGCAGTGCGCGGAGCTGGTGGCCGCGGCAGGCGGCCAGGTCACGATCAACCTGTTGACCTTCCCCGGGATCAGCGACGCGCCGTCAGAGCTCGAGGCGCTGGTCGCTTTCGTCCAGGAGCACGGCGTGCACCAGGTGCAGCTGCGCAGCCTGAACGTCGATCCGCACTGGCTGATGGGACAGATCCCGGATCCGACGCGGGGCATCGGCATGCGAGCCTTTGTCCGGGAACTCACCGCACGTTGCCCCGGGTTGTCGCTGGGGAATTTCACCCGGCCGTGGCGGGTTCGTGAGGCCGCGGGCCGATTAAAAGCGGCATCCGCTGGGCATGCTTTTAGCTAATGGCTGACCTCTATTCGCCGAGCGACCCCCACATGGGGAGCGCCGACTACGGCCACGGCACCGATCGACCGGTGCAGGCCGACATCCCGGCACAGCCGGGCACCAACCGCGGCCGCCGGAATGGCGTCGCGGCGGGCTTTCTCGCGTTCCTCGGACTCATCCTCAGCAAGCTGTCTTACATCGGGCTGTTCGCCCTCAAGTTCAAAGGCCTGTTGTTCACCGTCGTCTCCACCGGCGTGACGGCGTTGATCTATGCGCAGCTCTTCGGTTGGGCCTTCGGCGTCGGCATCGTCCTCCTCATCCTGATCCATGAGAGTGGTCACGTCGTGGTTGCCCGCATCATGGGCATGCCGGTCACCCTTCCGGTCATGATCCCGTTCCTTGGCGCCTTCGTCAGCATGAAGCAACAGCCGCGCACCGTCGCCCAGGAGTCGATCATGGCGATCGGCGGTCCGGTTCTCGGGTCGATCGCGGCGGGCCTCTGCTACCTCGGCTACCTGTCCATGCCGGACTCGAGTACCGGTCAGCTGCTCCGGGCGCTGGCCTACTTCGGCTTCCTGATCAACCTCTTCAACCTGATCCCGCTGACGCCGCTCGACGGCGGCCGCGTGACGTCGTTGCTCTCGAAATGGTTCAACGTGGCCGGGCTGGTGATCGCGGCAGGGCTGCTGCTCTTCGAGACGCAGACGGGGACCAATGTGAGCCCGGTACTCTTCCTGGTCTTGATCTTCGGCGCCTTCTCGACCTGGCAGCGGTTTCGGTCAACGCAACTCAATCCCGCGTATTACGCCGTCGATGCGCAGACCAAGGTCATCGTCGGATCGCTTTACCTCGCGCTACTCCTCGCGCTGGGGCTCGGCATGCTCCAAACTTCGGCAATCTTGCGATAGAATAGAGGACCCCAATGAAAGCCACCATCCATCCCACCTACTACCATGACGCGGTCGTGACCTGCCTCTGCGGCAATAAATTCACGACCGGCTCGACGCAGAAAGAGCTCAAGACCGAGGTCTGCTCGGTGTGCCATCCCTTCTTCAGCGGCCAGCAGCGAATCGTCGATACCCAGGGCCGCGTCGACCGGTTCCAGCAGCGCCAGCAGCGGAAGAGATAAGCCGCGCCGTCGTTGGGCTCTCTGTGGCCCACCGCATCGCGCAGGGACTAGCATGAGCGCGGCTGTGAGCCAGGACAAGTTCTTTTACGGCGGGCAGGCCGTGCTCGAGGGCGTCATGATGCGCGGCCGCACCACCTACGCCGTCGCGGTCCGCAAGCCGGACGGCGAGATCCAGGTCCTGCGCGAGCGCCTGCTGTCGATCATCTACACCCACCCGATCTGGAAGCTGCCGCTGCTGCGCGGCCTCGCCGGGTTGTGGGAGCAGCTCCACCTCGGCATGAAGGCGTTGATGTGGTCGGCGAACATCCAGGCCGCCGCCGAGCAGGTCGAGCTGAGCGCGAACGCCATCCGCGTCACCATGGGGATCGCCATCTTCGGCGCGCTGCTCTTTTTCCTCGGCGTCCCGCTGGTCGCCGCCGGATTCCTGAGTCGAGGCCACAGCAACCTGTTCTTCGGGGTCGTCGATGGCCTCGTCCGCATCGGGCTGCTCTTGATTTATCTCTACGCCATCTCCTTCAAGTCCGAGATCGCTCGCCTCTTCGCTTACCACGGCGCGGAACACAAGACGATCAATGCCTACGAAGCCGGGCTGCCGCTCGACGTGCCCAACGTGCGGACCCAGAGCACGCTGCACCCGCGCTGCGGCACCGGGTTCTTGCTGGCGGTCATGGTCGTGAGCGCCTTCGTCTTTGGCCTGGTGGGTCGTCCGGCGCTGCCGCTCTTACTCCTCTCGCGGATCGTGCTGATCCCTGTGATCGCCATGCTGGCCTACGAGTTCATTCGGTTTGCCGGTCGGCACCGGAACAATGCGGTCATCAAGGTGCTCATCCTTCCGTTCTTGCTGACGCAGAAGCTGACGACTCGGGAGCCGGACGACCGGCAGATCGAGGTGGCGCTGGCGGCCTTCAACGGAGCCCGTCAGGAGGAGAAAGAGGCCGCGGCCTGATGTTCGAACAGCTCGAAGCCGTTCGGGCCCGGTACTACGCGATCACCGAGCGGCTGGCCGATCCTGCGGTTCACGCCGACCTCAAAGAGCTCCAGCGGCTCAGTAAAGAGCAGGCGCAACTTCGCGACCTGGTCCAACTCTATGAGGCCTATCGTCGTGCCGAGCGCGGGATGACCGAGGCCCGTGAACTGGCGGAGCAGGAGCGAGATCCCGAGATGCAGGCCTATGCCCGGCAGGAATTCGACAAGCAACAGGCGGAGCGCGATCGCCTCGAAGCCGAGCTCAAGATCGCGCTGGTGCCGAAAGATCCAACCGACGACAAAGACGTCATCGTCGAGATTCGCCAGGGGACCGGTGGGGACGAGGCGGGATTGTTTGCGGCCGACCTCTTCAAGATGTACAGCCGGTACGCCGAGTCGCGGCGGTGGAAGGTCGACCTGCTTTCCGAGAGCCCGACCGAACGTGGCGGCTTCAAGGAGGTGGTCTTCGAGATTCGCGGCCGCGGCGCCTACTCGCGGCTGAAATTCGAGAACGGTGTGCACCGCGTACAGCGCGTCCCGGAGACCGAGGCGCAAGGACGCATTCACACCTCGACGGCCACGGTCGTGGTGATGCCCGAGGCCGAGGACGTCGACGTCGTCATCAATCCGGAACGGCTCAAGGTCGATGTCTACCGCTCGGGTGGGCACGGTGGGCAGAGCGTCAACACCACGGACTCGGCGGTCCGCCTCACCTACACGCCTGAGGATGGAGGTGCGCCGATCGTGGTCACCTGCCAGGACGAGCGCTCGCAGCTCAAGAACAAGGCAAAGGCGGAAAAGGTGCTGATGGCCCGGCTGCTTGACCGCCAGATGGCGCAGCAGCAGGAGGCCCTGACCGAAGTTCGGCGCTCAGCCGTCGGCTCCGGCGACCGCAGCGAAAAAGTCCGTACCTATAACTATCCGGAAGGACGGATCACCGACCACCGGATCGACTTCAAGTACTACAAGCTCCCCCAGTTCGTCGAGGCGGGCGATCTCGACCCGGTGATCGATCGCTTGATCGCCTGGGACCAGAGCAATCGCCTCAGCGAGCCGCCCAATGGCGCCGCCCGCAACTGACGCCGGCCGGGTCAAGGCGCAACTCGCTAAGGCCCGCGCCACTTTGGCGACGGCCGGGATCCCCTTACCGTGGCTCGATGCCGAGATCCTGGTGGCGCACGTCGTCCACAGTTCGCGCGAACGGCTCCACAGTCACCCCGACCGGCTGCTGACGGTCGCGCAGCGCGCTCGGCTGCGCCGGTTGACCAGCCGCCGAGCCGCCCGCGTCCCGGTGCCTTACCTGGTCGGTGAGCGTGAGTTCTTCGGCCACATGTTCCGGGTGACCCCGGCGGTGTTGATTCCGCGGCCGTCGAGCGAGCTGCTCGTCGAGCTGGCCGTCGATTGGCTGAAACCGCATCCCAACGCACGGCGCGTCATCGACCTCGGCACCGGCAGCGGCGCGGTCGCGATTTCGGTGGCCAAGGCCGTTCCGCAGGTTCGCATCGAGGCCCGCGACGTCAGTGCCCGAGCGCTGCGGGTGGCAGCCGACAACATCGCCCACCACCGGCTCCGTCGTCGGATCACGACCGTCAAGGCCGACTTGCTGCGCGGCGCCAAACCAGCCGACGTGATCCTCGCCAACCTGCCGTACATCCCCGACGCCCTGCGCCGCGTGCGCCCCAAGGAGCTCGACTACGAGCCGGCGCTCGCGCTCGACGGCGGCAAGGACGGGTTGGATCTGATTCGCACCGCATTGGCGCAGGCGCCAACGGCGGTGAAACCCGGTGGCCTCGTCCTGTTCGAGTGCGACCCGGCGCAAACGCGCCGCATCGTGCGGCTGGTGCAGGGGCACTGGCCGGCGGCCGATGTGAGCGTGCACAAAGACCTGGCCGGTCAGGACCGGGTGGTACGCATCCAAACGTGACGGCACGGTGGCCGGCAGATCCCTCACACATCGCCAA
>DATNMH010000056.1:0-12046 GCA_035602395.1 Candidatus Acidiferrum sp. | reverse complement strand
GCCGACGCCCACACCCACTCCGACGCCCACGCCAACTCCGACGCCCACGCCCACTCCGACGCCCACGCCAACCCCGACGCCCACGCCAACTCCGACGCCTGGGCCGTTCGCCATCGCGCTAGCTCAGGAAAACGTGAGCATTAACGTCAACCCGTCGACGAAGTGCAAACTCGGGACGGTGACGTCGACCGGCACCTTCCGGATGCAGGCGAGTGGCCCCGGCGGGACCGTGCAGTATCACTGGACTCGTAAGGACAGCACCGGAACCTACCTGAGCGCGACGTATAGCATCGTGGTCGCGGCGGGCGACACCGCGGCGCACAGTGTCGTTACGGACAGCTGGAGTGGACCAGCCGATTCTGGCACCGTCCAGCTGGTGTTCACGACTCCGGGCTATGCGGTTACGCCGCAGTCGTTTACCTGCCGGCCTTAGGCCGCTGCGGTCTCGTGTTGGTAGCGGGCGATCGTTCCCGTGCCGGTCCGCTTGGCGCGGAGCAGCGCCTCGTCCGCCCTCCCCAGTAGCGTCTCGGGCGTCCCGCCGTCTTCCGGGAAGACGGCGATGCCGATGCTGAAGGAGACCTCGACGTCCGTGCCGCGCAGCGTCTGCCCCATCGACTTATAGATCTCCTGGATGCGCGAGGCGACCACCTTCGCCCCACCGCCGTCGGCATCCGAGAGCAGAAGGACGAACTCATCCCCGCCGAATCGGAACGGCTCGTCGCCGACCCGAACCGCGAAGCGAAGGAGGTTCGCGACTTCCTTCAAGAGCTCGTTCCCGACGCCGTGTCCCAGGCGGTCGTTGACCGCCTTGAAGCCGTCGACGTCCATCATCATCACCGCCATCCGCCGACCGGCTCGCGTCGCAGGGCCGAGGCGAGACGGGAGCTGCTCCTGCAGCGCCCGGAGGTTCGGCAGCCCGGTCAGCTCATCGACGCGGCTCATCCGCATCAGGCGCCGCCGCTCGTACTCCCAGTTGTTTGTGAGCAGCGCGGCATAGCCATACATCAGAAGGTGGGTGAGCCCGTTGACGATCAGGCTGACGCCCTGGGCCCCACTGATGCCGACGCTGACCACGGCGACGGCGGCCGCGATCGTGAGGGCCAGCAGGCGCGGCAGCAAAATCGCCCCGCTGAGGACGATCAGGAAATACAGCAGGCGAAGGTCCATCTGCCCGCCGATCCATCGCTCGAGGTACGCCACCGCAGCAACCGCTGCGAGCAACATGGCGAGGGCGAGGATCCGACGCACGCCGATCCCATCACGCAGCAGGGGCCGGGTGAGATTCATGCCGCCACCGCAGCATGGATAACGAGCTCGGGCTGGCGTTAATTGCGGGCGGAGCCTGTCGGCGTGCGGCGGGCCTGGCGGAGACCCTGGGCGATCCAGATCGCGACCAGGACCACCAGTCCGGCGATCAGCGAAGCCACGGGATGGGCGCAACCGCCGAGCGCCCAGGGCAAGGCCAGGGCGAGACCGCTGAGCGCTTCGCGGATCGGGACGCCGCGGCCAATGGGCGTGTCGCAGGCTCGGCAACGGCCGCGCTGCACCAGGTAGCTGATCACCGGGACCAACTCGTCCGCGGTCAGGCGGCGGCGACAGGTCCGGCAGTGGGACGGTGGCCAGAGCAGGGACTCCCTGCGTGGGACGCGATCGAGCACGACCTCGAAGAAGCTGCCCAGCGCCGCCCCGAGCGGAAGCAAGAAGGCTGCGCCCAGCAGGTTGCACATGATGTCCATCAATGGCAGCTCCTGGCCAGCGCGCTGAGCCCCATCCCCTGATCATCGACGCCTACCTGCAGGTCTTGCTCGAGCAGGTGGCTTCCGACCTGATCCTGACGGCAGGTGCCCCGCCCAACATGCGCAAGGACGGCGCCCTGGTGCCGATCGCGCCCGATCCGCTTCGCCCGGAGCAGGTCGAGCAAATCGCCCGTGAGCTGCTCTCCCCCGAGCGCTGGGCCACCTTCCAGGCGCGGGGTGACCTCGACTTCTCGTTCAACTGGAAAGGCATGGCCCGTTTTCGTATCAACGCCTTCAAGCAGCGCGGGTCGGTCGCCATGGCGCTGCGATTGATTCCCTACCAGATTCCCAACTACGATCAGCTCGGGGTGCCAATGGTGGTCCGCGGTCTGACCCGGCTGCCCCAAGGTCTGATCCTCGTCACCGGACCGACCGGCTCCGGCAAATCGTCGACTCTGGCCGCGATGCTGAACGACATCGTCATGACCCGTCCCTGCCATGTCATCACCATCGAGGATCCGATCGAGTACGTGTACCGCCACCAGCGCAGTATTGTCGAGCAACGCGAGGTCGGCGCGGACGTGGCATCCTTCGCCGACGGTTTGCGGGCGGCTCTGCGACAGACGCCGGACGTGCTCCTGATTGGCGAGATGCGCGACCTGGAGACCATCGCCGCGGCGATTACGATCGCGGAAACCGGTCACCTGGTGCTGGCCACCCTGCATACCAACGACACCACCCAGGCGGTCGACCGTATCGTGGACGTCTTTCCCGCCGAGCAGCAGCAGCAGGTCCGTGTGCAGCTGTCCAACACGCTGGCCGCCATCATCTACCAACAGCTGCTACCGCGCCGGGATGGGCCGGGCCGGGTCGCCGCCTTCGAGATCTTGCTCAACACCATCGCGGTCCAGAACCTGATCAAGGAAGGCAAGACGCGCCAGCTCCGCAATGTGCTCGAGACCGGTAGCAAGGAAGGCATGAACACCATGGATCGGAGCCTCAGTGAGCTGGTGAAGGCCGGCCTGGTCGACTTCAACATCGCCGCCGCGCGGACGCAACACCTGGACGAGCTGCGCCGCCTGGCTGCGTAGAAGGCCCGCGGCCGCCCTGAGCCGCCGCGCAGGTTTGCCCCGCTTGACACGTTTGCTCCGGTTAGAGGGATTAGATGAAGCCGGCGCTTTCCACTAGCGAGGCGGCGCGCTGGCTCGGGATCAGTAAGTCGACACTGATCCGCGCCGTGAACCGCGGCGATATCCAGCCCGCCTTCCGGACACCCGGGCGGCATCTTCGCTTCACCCCTGACTCCTTGCGGGAGATCCGGCGTCAGTTGGAAGCGCCGGTGCAGGAGGCGATGTGAGCGCGGTCGAGCGCCAGCCAGGCGGCCGGTTCGGCATGCGGCCCGAGAAACGGCTGGGCGAGCTCCTCCTCGAAAACGGCTTGCTGACCCCCGAGCAGCTCGAGGCCGCGCTGACCGTTCAGCGGAAGGAACGGCGACCCCTCGGCCAGGTGCTGCTTGCCCAGGGGGTGGTCGATGAGAAGGCGCTTGCCGGGGTCCTGAGCCTGCACTTCGACGTACCCCAGATCGACTTCGCTCGTGCCCGGGTGGAGAAGGAAGCGCTGGCGCTGATTTCGGAGTCGTACGCGCGCGAGCACACCATCCTGCCGATCCGGGTCGACAAGGACGAGCTCGAAGTCGCGACCGTCGACCCGGGGGACCTGGCCCTCTTTGCCGAACTCAAAGTGCTGACTCGCAAGCGGATCAAGCCTGTGCTCGGGGTCAAGTCGCAGATTGATCTTGCGATCACCCAAGCCTACAAACTGCGCACCGGGGTCGATCGGCACGTGCGCTCGTTCGAGGAGACCTACCGACCCACGCTGGCGAACCGCCGGCTGGCGGAGGTCAAGCAGGACGCCCCTGTCGTCCAAATCGTCGACCTGATCATCGCCCAGGGCGCCGAGGAACGGGCCTCGGACATCCACATCGAGCCACAACAGGACCACCTGCGAATCCGCTTCCGGATCGACGGCGTGCTGCACGACGCCACCAAGCTGCCCGCTACCCTGGCGGCGCCGATCATCTCGAGGGTCAAGCTGCTGGCCAACCTCGACATTGTCGATCGGCGGCACAGCCAGGACGGACAGATACAAACGACAGTCGACGGACGACCCCTGGACATCCGGGTCGGCACCATCGAGACCATCTGGGGCGAGAAGGCCGTGCTTCGCCTGCTGGAACGGTCGCGCTCCATCCTTCGACTCGACACCCTGGGCTTTTCGCCGGCCACGCTGAAAATGTTCCGCGGCCTCGTCCAGTCGCCCTACGGGATGATCCTCGTCACCGGCCCCACCGGAAGCGGCAAAACGACGACGCTCTATGCCGCATTGAACGAGATCAACCGCGTTGAGAAGAACGTGATGACGATCGAAGACCCGGTCGAATACACCTTCGAGGACGTCAACCAGATCCAGATCAACCGCCTGGCGGGCATCACCTTTGCCAACGGCCTGCGCGGTATCCTCCGCCAGGATCCCGACGCCATCCTCGTCGGCGAGATCCGCGACAAGGAGACGGCTGAGATCTCGGTGCAGTCCGCGCTCACCGGGCACCTCGTGCTCTCGTCGCTGCATGCGACCGACGCCGTCGGTGCCATCTACCGCTTCCTCGAGATGGGGATCGAGTCGTTCATGGTCACGTCGGCCGTGATTGGGGTGCTCGCCCAGCGGCTCGTCCGGCGGAACTGCCCCGACTGCACAACCGTCTACGAGCCGTCGGCGGAGGAGCTCGAATTCTACCGGGCGGTGGGCGGGCAGGGCATCATCTTTCACCGCGGCACCGGATGCGCCAACTGCGTCCACACCGGATTCCGCGGTCGCATCGGCGTCTTCGAGGTGCTGCGCATGACCGATGGGCTCAAGCGACTCCTGGTCCGCGAAGCGCCTCATGAAGAACTCCGCGAGCAGGCGATCCGTGAAGGCATGACGACGCTTCGATCGGCAGGTGTGGCCCGGATCGACGAAGGGCTGACCACCATCGCCGAAGTCATCCGATCGGTGCATGTCAGCGAGGGGACTAGTGCCTAGCTTTGCCTATAAGGCCTATACCGAGCGGGGGCAGAAACGGGAAGGTCGGATCGAGGCCGCCGGTACTTCCGACGCCGAGCAGGCGCTCTGGCTCGAGGGTCTCAAGATTGTCCAGCTCAACCCGGCGCCGCCGAAAAAGACGATGGCGGACTACTTTCCATCCCTCTACCAGATCTCGGGACAAGACCTCATCCTCTTCACCCGTCAGCTCGCCACCTTCGTTGGCGCCGGCGTCGCGATGACCCGGGCGCTGACGGTCATCGCCGAAGAGACGGCGTCGCCATTGTTCAAGCGCGTGATCCTGACCGTTCTCGACGACCTGGAGCGTGGACAGAATCTCTCCGAGTCGCTGGTCAAACACCCGAAAGTCTTCCCCAGCCTGTACGTCGACCTCATTCGCGTCGCCGAGCTCACCGGTAATCTCGAAGCGACGCTCAAGGAGCTCGCCGGCTATTTACGGCGTGACCTGAACACGGTACGTCGCGTCCGGACCGCCATGATCTACCCGGCCGTCATCCTGGTCGTCGCCACGGCCGTTGTCATCATCCTTGTCTTCTTCGCCCTGCCGGCCTTCGTCAAGATCTTCGCCGAATTCCGCGTGCAGCTGCCGCTGTCGACCCGAATCCTGATCGGGATCGTTGCCTTCACTCGAGCCTGGGGCCTGGTGATGGGCGCCGTGATCGCGTCGATCGTCGGCGCCGTTGTGATCGCGCTGCGGACAGAACGTGGCAAGTACGCCAAAGACTTGATTTCGCTCAGGGTTCCGGTGATGGGACCGATCGTCCTCTCGGCGGTCCTCAATCGCTTTTCCCGCACGCTCGCCATGGTGCTGAAGGCCGGCGTGCCTCTTGGGCAGACTTTCGACGCCGTGATCGCTGGCACGGGCAACAAGGTTTTCCAGCGAGGCCTGGGGACGGTCAAGGAGCAGATGACCGGCGGCGAGGGCTTTGCCGGGCCACTGCTACGCACCCGCCTGTTTCCCCCGATGCTGACCCAGATGGTGCGGGTTGGCGAGGAGACCGGAACGCTCGACACGTATCTCGAGCAGGCCGCTGATTTCTACGAAGAGGAGCTCGACTATCGAATCCGCGCCATGACCTCCTTGATCGAGCCGGTGATGACAGTCGCCGTCGGCGTGGTCGTCGGCTTCATCGCGGTATCGCTCATCTCGGCCATGTACGGCCTGGTGGGGGCGCTGAAATGAAACGAAAGCGCGGGGTGAGCTTGATCGAGACGATGGTGGCGATCGCATTGCTGGCGATCATCGTCGTCAGCATCCTGAGCGCCTTCTCCGCCATCACGATCGCCGCGGCGCGGCACCGGCAGTCGACCACGCTCGATCTGCTCACGCGTTCCGATGCGGAGTACATCAAGAGCCAGGCATACTCGCCCAGCCCGGCCGCTTACGCCAACCTGACGGCGGCTGGGTACATGTTCAGTTACCAGGTCCTCTACTACGACCCGACGCAGACTCCGCCGTTCGCGGCCGCGTACGCCGACAACGGCCTGCAGGAGCTGGTCCTGACGGTGAATGGACCTAACGGGTCGCGGGAAGTCCTCGATTTCCTGAAGGTGCAGCCCTGATGCGGGCCACACGTCAGCGCGGATACACCATCGTCGAGGCGCTGATCGGGATCACGATCCTCAGCATCGTCACCCTGGTGATGGCCAGTACCTTCCTCGTCGGTATTCGTGCCATCAGCAATGAGGCGCGCGTGATCGCCGCCGACAACGCGACCGCCGATACCAGCCTTTCGCTGGTCCGCGACCTCAACAGCGCGGTCGCCGTCGCGGCCGGGACCATCAATGCGGCCACGCCGATGACGCTGACCTACGGATCGGCCCCCACCACCGTCGTGTACAGCGTCGACGGCAATCGCAACCTGATCCGCACCGTGAACGGATCCGCCCAGGTCGCCGCCCGCGGCATCACCAGCGTGACCATCGCCGTCGCGGGTTGCTATGCAACGGTCACGATCCAGCCATCGGCGGTTGGGGCCACCGCCTCGACCCTCAACGTGAGCAACCGCCCCGGAGGGTGCTTCTGATGCGCTTCAATTTCCCCTCCCCCTTTGGGGGAGGGCAGAGTGGGGGTTTGGCACGCCAGCGAGGCCAGGCCCTGCTCGTTGTGCTTGGGTTCGTCGCGGCTCTCCTGCTCATCGTGTGGGCCGCGCTCACCCTGGCGAGCGGTGCGTTTCTCGGCCAGGGGAGCGTCCGCGCCGATACGCGGACTACCTATGCCCTCGATTCCGGTCTGGCCTACGCGATCGAGGTCAACGATTCCGCCGCCAAGGGCGCCGGCTGCATCAACACCGCTGGAAATTTTCCTCTCGCCTATAGCTCGGGCACGATTACGGTCAGCGTCACTATCACAGCCGCGCCGGGGTGCAAGCCAGGGAAGCCGACCTACAACATCAACGTGACGGCCACAGGGACCAACCGCCAGCTCAATGCCCAGATCGCCTCGTCCAACGCGGGCAAGAAGGCATCGTGGACGATCAACTGGGAGACGTACCAGTGACCGCGCGCCTCGCCCTCGACCTGGGCGCCCATGAGCTCAAGATCCTGGAGGTCAGCGGTCGGAAGCTGACGCGACATACCGAGATCCTGCTTCCTGACGGCGCGCTCGTGGACGGGATGCCGACGCCGCTTCTGACCACGGCATTCCGTAGTGCGCTCGAGGCCGGTGGTTTCACCGCGACCCGGGCCCGCCTCGCCATCGCTGAGACCGGGACCGCCTTTCGGGATTTTCGGTTACCAAGGTTGCCCGCCGACGAGCTCCGTCGTGCCGTGGAGTTCGAAGGTCGCCGCCAGGTCCCAATGGAGGCGGCCGACGTCCATTTCGCGTGGCACGCGATCCGCGACAAGACCGGCTACGCCGTCTACCTCGTGGCTGCCCGGCGCGACATGATCGATGCCATCGTGGCGGCAGTCAACTCGGCCGGCCTTGAGGTCGAGCGCATTGACCTCAAGCCGCTCGCCCTGGCCCGAGGCATGGACGTATCCGACGGCCTCCTCCTCGAATGGGCCGCCGCCGAGGCGACGTTGGTGCTGATGGTCAAGGGTCGCCCTCGGTTTTTCCGCACGTTCCCCCTGGATGCGCCCTCCGATGACCCGGAGGCGCAGCTCGAGGAGCTCACCCACGCCCTCAACGCGCTGGTGAAATTCATGCGCGGCACCGCCTCCGACGTCGCGATCACGCCGGCAACGACGCTGGCGCTCGGTGGGCGGTTTGCTTTCCTGCCGGAGGGGATTCAGCGAGCCGAGCAGCGCTTCAATTTCAGCGTAACCGTCCCGACCACGCGCTTCACGTCGGCCCAGGATTTTCCCTGGCAGGCGCACTTCGCCGGGCTCGGCCTGCTCAGCCAGGCACGCTGGTACGACCGCCTAACCCCGTCACAGGGAGGTGACAACCGTGTCGCGGCCTGATCACGCCCAGGTCGGCGTCGACTTCGCCCCACCGCGGCGACCGAATCGCGTCCGTCAACCACTGCTGGCGCTCGCGCTCGTTGCGCTGGCGCTGGGCGCCATGACGGTCGCCGTCACGCAGCTGCTACTGCACTGAGTGAACCTTTACAGATCTCGCAAGATTCCGGCTTTACGCTCGACAGAGTCTAAGGAGGTAAGGACAAAATATGCTTCTCGCAATACTCAAAGATGCGCGCAAACGCTCGCATCGCCACCAGGGTGGGTTCACCCTCGTCGAATTGCTCGTCGTTATCGCCATCCTTGGTGTGCTCGCGGCCATCGTCCTCTTCAACATCTCGGGTGTCAACGCCAGCGCTGCGTGCAACGGGATGAAGACCGACGGCGCGACCCTCCAGGGCGCCGCTGACCTGTACTGGAACACCTACGGTGTGTACCCGGTCGGCACCAACACCCCCGCGACCCTGCCGGGCGTCAACGACGTGGCGACCCCCGCAGCCGCCACGACGGTCAACCAGCAGGAGCTGCTGATGGCTAACCTGCTCCACAGCGCGACCGTCAACTGGAACGCCGCAGCGCCGATTCCGGCCGGTACCGAGCTCTTCACCTACAAGGCGTCACCGCCTCAGGGCACCCTGCACGGCGCGATCCAGGGCAACGCCTGCACCTACAACTAAGCGACGAGCGACTAAGCATCGAGGTTCGGCCGGCCTTCGGGCCGGCCGTTCTATTTTTAGGGCTAGGCGATCTTGGCTGAGTCGCCCTCGACCACGCCCGCGATCCGCTGGGGCAGGGACGAGGTGGCGAAGGCGGCGGTCAGCCGGGGATCCCACTGGGTGCCGGATCCGGCGGCGAGGATCTCGAGGGCTTTGGCAACCGTGTGCCGCGGCCGGTAGGGGCGGTCCGTGATCATGGCGTGAAAGGCGTCGGCAACAGCGACGATCCGGGCCATCATCGGAATCGCCGCGCCCTGCAGCTTGTCGGGGTAACCCGTTCCATCCCAGCGTTCGTGGTGGTGGCGGATGGCCGGGGCCAGGACCGTCGCCGGACGGAAGGGTCCCGCGATCTCGGCGCCCAGGATCGTGTGTTTCTGGATCTGGGCAAACTCTTCCGGCGTGTAGCTCCCCTGCTTGTTCAGCAGCTCTTCCGGCAGGCCGATCTGCCCGATGTCGTGCAGCAGGCCGGCGTGGAACGCCACCTCCTGGTCCTCTGCGTCAAGCCCGATCAAGCGCGCCAGCGCCTGAGCGGTGATGGCAACCCGGTCGTCGAACGGCTCCTTCGATTCGGTCGGGTCTTCTTTCTTCACCAACTCGCGCAAGCTCTCCTGGGTGCTGCGGAGGTCGCGTCGCAATTCCTTGAGGCGAAGCAGCGCCCGGACGCGAACCTGGAGGTCCCGCATCGGGATCGGCTTGACGATCAGGTCGTCGCCACCCGCCTCCACCATCTTGGCGCGCTCCGGCCGCGGATCGAAGCCGGTCATCATCAACACCGGGATCTCGGCGGTCTCCGGATCCGATTTCAACTGCTTGCAGGCCTGGTGCCCGTTCATCACTGGCATCTCGATGTCCATCAGGATCAGATCCGGCTTCAGACGGCGGGCGGCCCGGACCGCCTCCTCGCCATTGGTCGCGGCTTCCGTCCAAAAGCCCAGGGTGGAAAGCTGTCCGCAGAGCAAGTCCCGATTGGCGCTGCTGTCGTCGGTAACCAGGATGGTCCGGCGCTCCGGCATCGGTCCGGACGGGAAGGCTTCCACTGGCAATAAGACGTAGGAAGCCGAACCTTCCTTCGTTGCAGGGAGCAGTGAAGCGTCGCGTCACACAACCGTCGGTCCCACTAGCGCTGAAGCTGCCGAACCTGCTGTCGGTCGACCAGGTCGCGGCGGCTATCCACCGGCATCCGGAGGTCGTGCGGCGCCAGGCGCGCGACGGCCGGCTCCCCGCCGAAAAGATCGGCCGCGTCTGGTTTTTCCGTCCCGAGCGATTGGCTGAGGCGGGATTCTCCCAGTTCCTCCCGCAGATCGCCCCCGAACCAGCGGACCATTCCCAGCCTCCCGGCGCGCTCTTCAACGCTCTCGCCGATGCCGGCCTCCAAGCGTTGCAGCACCTGAACCGCGAGGCGATCTTTACCGCGGTGGGCAGCCGGCTCGCGCAGGCCGGCGTGTCGACTTACCTCTTCGACCTCGCGCCAGATGGCAAGGGGCTGGTGGTGGCGTTCCGGCACACCCTCGAGGCGTCCGGCGAGGTTGGCAAGTTAATCGGCCGTCAAGAGGTTGGCAACTTCTTGCCATTCGACCGCATCCCGCTCCTGCACGAAGTGTGCACGACCCTTCGACCCCACTACGTCGGCGACCCCGATGAGCTGGTTGGCCGGACGGCCATGGTCCTGCCGCCGAGCACAGTCGGAAACGCCCGCAAGCTGAGCGAGCTGCTCCGTCTGCATACGCTGATCTCTGCCCCGCTGGTGCTCGAGGGTAAGGCCATCGGAGCCATCACGGTGCTGGGTCCGGGGCTCAAAGAAACCGACCTGCCGGCCGTCATGGCGTTTGCCAACCAGACGGCCGCGGCCCTGGAGACGGCCCGTCTTCTCGAGGAGTCGCGGCAGGTGGAGGAGGCCGCCGTGCTCACGCTCGCCGCCGCCATCGAGCTCCGCCAGGCGATGCACAGTCGAGCCAGAGACCATGCCGAGCTGGCCGAGCGCTTCGCCGACTATCTCGGCTTCGACCCGGCACGGCAGCGGCGAGTCCGATACGCCGCGCTCCTCCAGGACCTGGGCAAGCTCAACGTCCCGGAAAGCATCCTCCAGCAACGCAGCCGGCTGAGTGCCGAGGAGCGGGCCCTGATCATGACCCATCCGGTCGTCGCCGCCGACCTGCTTGGGCGGTTCAAACCGCTGGCTGACCTCGCCCCGCTCGTGCGGTCACACCATGAGCTGTTCAACGGTGAGGGCTATCCCGATGGTCTGGAGGGCGAGGCGATCCCCCTCGAGACCCGAGTGATCTCAGTGGTTACCGCGTTCTTCAACGACACCGTTGACCGGCCCATCAGAACCGCGACCACGTTGGCCGAGGGGCTAGAGCAACTGACGCGCTTCAAGGGCGCCAACCTGGACCCCGGCCTGACGGATGCCTTTATCCGCATGTGCCGCGAAGCCGAGTCGACCCAGGCGTCCTGGTTCAGACAGGTACTGGATGCCTTGAACAGCCCCCAACTATCGACGCCGGCAGGCCAGCGGGATATCCTCTCGGTCGCCGACTCGCGCGAACTGCGGATCATCTACCGCATCGCCCAGGAGACCACGTCGGTGCTCGACCTCGACACCCTACTGGGCCGCATCGTGACCATCATTCGCGAGGTGATGGGCTACTACATGGTGGCCATCCTCTTGCCCGGATCAAAGGCTGGGGAGCTGAGGGTCGGCGCGCACAGCGGCTATACGGTCGACATCACCGGCCTGACGATTTCCGTCGACGAAGGCATCACCGGCTGGGTGTTCACGCGGGGTGAGCCGACGATCGTCCCGGATGTCAGGGTGGAACCCCGCTACGTCGGTGTCGACGACAACGTTCGGTCGGAGCTCGCCTTTCCGCTGATCAGCCGAGGCCGCGTCGTGGGCGTGCTCAACGCGGAGAGTCAGCAACCCGATGCCTTCTCCGAGGCCGACGTCGCACTGATGTCCGCCGTTGGATCGCAGCTGGCCTCCTCCCTCGAGGTCGCCCAGTTGCACGACAGTCTCAAGCGCGAGGCAAGCCATGACCCGTTGACGCGGCTCAACAACCGGCGGCTCTTCCTCGAGCGCATCCAGCA
>DATNMH010000055.1:0-18532 GCA_035602395.1 Candidatus Acidiferrum sp. | reverse complement strand
AACGTCACCACCTACTACGGGCAGATGCGGATCCTCGAGGGAATCTCGCTGCAGGTGGCCGAGGGTGAGCTGGTCTGCCTGCTCGGCGGCAATGCCTCCGGCAAGTCGACCACGATGAAGACCGTCATCGGCTCGGTGCGGCCAGCGAAAGGATCGGTCTGGTACGAGGGCGAGAACATCACCAACTGGAACACGTCTCGACGGGTCGCGGCCGGCATCGCGATCGTTCCCGAGGCGCGACGCATCTTTCCTCGCCTGACCGTGCTCGAGAACCTGATGATGGGCGCCTTCATCCGGAATGACAAAGTCGAGATCGACGCCGACCTGGCGCGTGTCATGGACATGTTTCCGCGGCTGAAGGAGCGACGGGCTCAGCGCGGCGGGACGATGTCCGGCGGGGAGCAGCAGATGCTGGCGATGGCGCGGGCGTTGATGTCGCGGCCGCGCTTTCTCTGCATGGATGAGCCGTCCATGGGTCTCGCCCCGGTCTTAGTCGAGCAGCAGTTCGAGACGATCCAGGAGCTGAACCAGACCGGCATCACGATCTTCGTGGTGGAGCAGAACGCCCGAATGGCGCTCGCGATCGCCAATCGCGGCTACGTCCTGCAAAGCGGGCGCGTCGTGCTGGCCGGAACGGCAGACTCGCTCCTCGAGAACCCGCAGATGCAACGCGCCTATCTCGGCATCTAGCTAGTGGCTCGGAGGTAGCTTCGCTTCGGGCGATCCCGCCGGCGAGAAGGCGCCCAAAACTTTCATGTCTTCGCGGCCGGCGTTCTCGAGCGTGTGCCGCACGCCGATAGGAAAGAAGACGACCGAGCCTTCCCGCAACTCGCCGACCGGGTCGTTCTCGATCCAGAGCCGCCCGGTACCCGCGAGGATATAGACCGCTTCTTCGTGGGGATGTGCATGTAGAGGCGCGCGCCCGGTTGGGATGACGCCCGTGAACTGCGTCATCTGCCGGCAGCCGACGATGGGGCTGACCAGGACCCGGAAACTGCGCTCGCCCATCAAGGTCGGCGTCACCCGCCGCTCGTCCATCATGGTGGGCGCCACGCCCTGCTCGGTGACGCTGGCGGATTGCAGGCCGGACATGTCGAGGTGTGGCATCGCGGGGCGAATATCGTCGAGATCGATGGGTGGCGCGAGCGCCCCCACCACGACCAGCGGCGTGGCACCGGTATTGATATAGGTGTGCTCGGCGGCGTCCGGGATGAATACGGCCTGCCCCGGACCGACCTGGTGCGTGGCGCCCTCGATGCGCGCTTCGCCGCTGCCCTCGAGGACGTAGAGAACCTCCTCTGCGCCGGAGTGGACATGGCTGAGCGCCGAGTCCGGTTCGAGCACCAGTCGGTAGGCCATCACATGCTCCGCTCCGAGGTCACGGTCGATCAGCCACTGCATCGTGCCGCCCTCTACCGGAAGGCCGGCAATCTCGGTTTGATGGCGAAGACGCGCTCGTTGTTCCACCGACATGTCGTGGTGCCGATGATAGCAACGACACAAAGCTTTACCATCTCGACGAAGGAAATGGAGTACCGGCTGTTCGGGCGGACCGGGATGCGGGTCTCGGTCCTGGGGCTGGGCTGCGGGGGGTTCGGCGGCGTGGGCTCAGCGCCAGAGTTGTTCGGCAAGGGGGAAGACAAGGCGACCGCGTTTGCCCTGATGGACCGCGCCTTCGAGCTGGGCATCAACTATTTCGACACGGCGGACAGCTACGGTGGCGGTGTGTCGGAGACGATCATCGGCGCCTGGATGGCGGAGCGAAAGGTCCGCGACCAGGTGATCCTGTCGACCAAGGTCGGCTACGCGGTTCCCGGAGGGCCGAATGACCAGGGGCTTTCCCGCGGCCACCTCATGCAGGCGATCGATGGCAGCTTGCGCCGGCTGCAGACTGACCATATCGATCTCTATGTGACCATGGAGCCGGATCCGAAGACACCCCTGGAGGAGACGCTGCAAGCGATGAACGACCTGATGCACGCGGGCAAGGTGCGGCATATCGGCGCCAGTAACGTGACAGGGCCGCAGCTTCGCGAGTCGCTCGCGGCCAGCGATCGCCTGGAAGTTCACCGTTACCAATCGGTGCAAAACGGCTACAGCCTGCTGGAGCGCGGCATGGAGCACGACGTTCTGCCACTGGCGTCCCAAGAGCGTATGGCGGTCACGCCCTTCAGTCCGACATCGGGCGGCCTATTGACTGGCAAGTATCGCTTCGGTCAGGCGCCGCCGCCCGGATCACGCGTTGACTTGCGACCACAGCCGTACCAGCACCTGATGACCGCTCGCACCTTCCAGGCGATCGATGCCTTGCGCGCCGCCGCGGCCGAGCGCGGTGTCGACACCGGGGCGCTGGCCCTCGCGTGGGTGCTCAGTCATCCCGCAGTGACATCAGCGCTGATCGGCCCACGCCGGGTCGAACACTTCGATCCCTGGCTCGCTGCGGTGGCGATTCACCTGTCTGCGGACGAGCGCGAGGCGCTCGCGTCGCGGATGGACGCGGTGGCGGCCTGATGGACGTGACGGTGTTGTCGGCCGAGGACGTGGCCAAGCTGCTGCCGATGCGCGACTGCATCGGGGTGATGCGCGACGCCCTGGCAGCGCTCGCCCGCGGCAAGGCGCTCGTCCCCCTGCGGATGGTGATGCGCATGCCCGACGGGAGCGGCTTTCTGGGGCTGATGCCAGGCCACATGGCGCCAGACGGTGATCGCGATGGCGCGCTGGGAATGAAGGCCGTCTCCGTGTTTCCGGGCAACGCGGGCCGCGGCATCGACACCCACCAGGGAGCGGTTCTCCTGTTCGAACCCGACACCGGCCGGTTATCGGCCCTAATGGACGGCGCCACGATCACTGCCATTCGCACGGCCGCCGTGTCGGGCGTGGCGACCGACCGGCTGGCTCGAATGGATGCCGCCGAGCTGGCGATCCTCGGTGCCGGCGTCCAGGCCCGCACCCATCTCGAAGCGATCACCACGGTCCGGCCGATCCGTCGCGTCCGGGTATGGAGCCGAAATCCGGGACATGCCGCCGACCTGGTCAAGGAGGCGACGGCTCGCTACACAATATCCATCGAGGCGATGCCCAATGCGGAAGCCGCGGTGCGCGGAGCGGACGTGGTGGCCACCGTCACCGCCAGTCCGGAACCGATCCTCGATCGTGCTTGGCTGAAGGACGGTGTGCACATCAACGCCGTCGGATCCTCGATTCCAACCACGCGCGAAATCGATACTGCCACGATGGCCGCGGTGCGCCTCTTCGTCGACCGGCGGGAGTCGGCCGTCAATGAAGCCGGCGACATCCTGATCGCGATACGCGAGGGCGCCTTCACGGCAGACCACATCCAGGCCGAGCTCGGCGACGTGATCGTCGGGAAGGACCCGGGCCGCCGGTCCGATAGCGAGCTGACCTTGTTCAAGTCACTCGGGCTGGCCGTAGAAGACGTGGCGTCCGCCGCGTTCATCTTGAAACGGGCCCAGCAAACCGGCATCGGCCAGACGGTGAAGATGTGAAGGCGACCGGACTTGGCATCGAAGACATCCGCCGGGCCCAAGCGGTCGTGGCGCAGGCAGCGATCCGGACGCCAATCGTGCGGCTGAACGTCTGGGACGCGCCGGCGGACATCTACCTCAAGCTCGAAAACCTCCAGCCGATCGGCTCCTTCAAGATCCGCGGCGCGGCCAATGCGATGAGCGCGATGTCGAAGGCGGAGCTAGCCAAAGGCGTCCTCGTCGCGAGCGCCGGCAATATGGCGCAGGGCGCCGCGTGGAACGCGCGCCGCCTGGGCATTCCCTGCACGGTGATCGCGCCGGACTACGCGCCGGACACCAAGGTGCAGGCGATCGAGCGGCTCGGTGGCCGCGTCATCAAGGTTCCGTTTGACCGTTGGTGGCAGACCTTCACGGACCGCAGCTATCCGGGCGTCGACGCGACCTTCATCCACTCCTTCGACGACGATCGGGTGATGGCCGGCAACGGAACGATCGGCCTCGAGCTGCTCGAGGATCTCCCCGAGCTCGACACCGTTCTCATCCCGTGGGGCGGTGGCGGCCTGGCGGGCGGGATCGCGACCGCATTGCGCGCCCTCAAACCGACGGTTCGGATCTACGCCGTGGAGGCCGACACCGGCGCCCCGCTCACCGCCTCATTGAAGGCCGGCAGCCCACAGGTTGTCGACTACCAGCCGTCCTTCGTCGACGGGATCGGCAGCAAGACGGTCTTCGCGAACATGCTGGTCATGGCTCAGGAACTGCTCGACGGCTCCTTCACGGCGAGCCTCGACGAGGTCGCGGCCGCCCTTCGCTTGATGGCGGAGCGCAATCGAGTGATCGCCGAAGGAGCCGGCGCGGTGGCCCTGGCGGTGGGCCTCTCCGGAAAAGCCGGGACGGGTCGCATCGCCTGCATCGTCTCCGGTGGCAACATCGACCTGCCGAAGCTGACCAAGATCCTGGGCGAGCACTGAGCGTGTCGGAGCTGACCGGCCGGATCGCCCTGGTCACCGGAGGCGGACGTGGGATCGGCCGCGCGATCGCGTTATCGCTGGCAACGGCGGGGGCGGACGTCGCGGTCACAGCCCGCTCCACAAAAGAGCTGGAGGAAACGGCGGCCGCGATCCGAGCGCTGGGTCGTCGCGCCGAGGCGATCAGCTGCGACGTGACCGAACGGCCGCAGGTCGATACCATGATTGCCCGCGTCAAGACTGCCCTCGGTGACCCGTTGATCCTGGTGAACAACGCCGGCATCGCCGGGAGCGCCAAGCTGGCCGATACCACCGACGAGATGTGGGATCGGATGCTGCGCGTGAACGCGACCGGCGCGTTCTACTGCACCCGCGCGGTTCTGCCGATGATGCTCCAGGCGAAGTGGGGGCGCGTCGTCAACATTGCCTCGGTCGCCGCAAAGGCCGGCGGGCTCTATATCGCGGCTTATACGGCCTCGAAGCACGCCTTGCTCGGACTGACCCGGGCCGTGGCCGCGGAGGTCGCTGCGCGCGGGATCACCGTGAACGCGGTCTGTCCTGGCTACGTCGACACCGAGATGACCGATGCCTCGGCCGCCAATATCGTGAAACGGACCGGGCGCACCGAGCAGGACGCCCGAAAAATCCTCGAGGGATTCAGTCCGCAGGGGCGGTTGATGACCGCGCCCGAAGTGGCTGCGCTCGCGACCTACCTCTGCTCAGAAGTCGCTCGAGGCATCAACGGCCAGAGCCTCGTCATCGACGGCGGCGCCGTCCAGGGATGACCGACCGGGACCGGCTGGCGAGCGACGCGGCGGCCATCGCCCGGAAACTCGCGGCTGCCGCCGCGTCAGGGGCCGAGGGACGAGTCAATCGCCGGCTGATCGGCGGGTTGGCGCAAGAGGGACTGCTGCCACGGCTCTTCCCGCGCCGCGCCGGGGGCACGCGGGACGAAGAAGTGTCGGCGGTCGACCTCTGCGCCGTCCGGGAGGCACTCGCAAAAGAGTCGACCGTGACCGAAAACGCGATCGCCATTCAGACCCTCGGCGCTTACCCCATCGTCCTGGCCGGCTCGGACGAGCAAGCCGGACGCTACGCCGGACCCGTCGCTCGCGGCGAGGCGGTCGCCGCCTTCGCCCTCACCGAACCGGGTGCCGGGACGGATGCGGGAGCGCTGGCCTTGCGCGCCGAGCGGGACGGCAACGGGTACCGACTAACGGGCACCAAGGTCTTCATCTCGAATGCCCCGGATGCGGATGTCTACACACTCTTCGCAAGAACAACACCTGGGGCTGGAACGAAGGGCATCACGGCCTTCATCGTCAATGGCGATGCGAAAGGACTGAATGGAACTGCGATGCGCCTGCTTTCGGCGCATCCCATCGGCCGCCTCGAGTTGGATGGCGTTCTGGTTTCCGAGGATCAGGTCCTGGGCGAGGTCGACCACGGCTTCAAGCTCGCGATGCGGACCCTCGATCTTTTTCGGCCCAGCGTCGGCGCCTCCGTCATCGGGATGGCGCAGGCTGCGCTCGATGCCGCCGTGGCGCATGCCTCGAGCCGGCAAGCCTTCGGTCGGCCGATCAAGGAATTCCAGGCCGTGTCGCACCAACTGGCCGAAATGGCGACCAGGCTCGAGGCAGCGCGGGCACTCGTCTACGCGGCTGCCGAGGCGTACGACCGGGGGGACAAGCATGTCGCCCGCCGCTCGGCGATGGCGAAGCTGTTTGCCACCGAGACGGCGCAACAAGTCATCGACGTCGCGATCCAGGTACATGGCGCCATCGCGCTCGAACAGGGGCACCTCCTCGAGCACCTCTATCGCGAGGTGCGCGCGCCGCGTATATACGAAGGCACGTCGGAGATTCAGCGGGAAATTATCGCCCGCGACCTGTTCCGCCAGTAGGGGAGCCCGGTGCGAATCGCCATCACCGGGGGCACGGGTTTCGTTGGTGGTCACCTGGCGATCGCGCTGGCGCAACAAGGCCACGAGACCCTTGTCATTGCTCGCGGCGTCGATCGTAGGCCGTGGGCAGCTGACGTGCTGAGTACGCAAGGCGTCAGGCTGATCAAGGCAGGACTTGGCGATGAGAAAGCATTGCGGCGGGCGTTTGCCGGCTGCGATGCGGTGGCCCACTGCGCTGGCATCAACCGGGAGCTTGGTAGTCAGACCTACGATGCCGTGCACGTCGAAGGTACGAGGCACGCGGTTCATGCCGCTGAACACGCGGGGGTCCGAAGGATAGCGCTCCTCAGCTTTCTACGAGCTCGGCCGAATAGCGGCTCCGCTTATCACGAGACAAAGTGGGCAGCAGAGGAAATCGTCCGGGCGTCCAGACTCGAGTGGACCGTATTGAAGCCAGGCATGATTTTTGGTCGCGGCGACCACATGCTCGACCATTTGACGCGAGCGCTCTGCACTTTCCCGGTCTTCGTTAGCATGGGACGGCGCCGCGTCCGTCCATTGGCCGTCGGCGACATTGTCGACATCCTCACTTCGGCGCTCGTTAAGGGGCGGCTAGCTCGAAAGACGATCCCGGTAACCGGGCCGACGGAATTGGTCTTCGATGACGCCGTTCGGCTTGTTAGCGAGGTGATCGGCAAGCGTCCTGTACTGGTGCGGCTTCCCATTGGCATGGTCTACGGGGCGGCCTGGTTCGCCGAGCGGTTGATGACGGTCCCGCTGATCGCGGCCGCCCAGGTGCGTATCCTCGAGGAGGAGGTCGTCGACCCCGCCCTTGCTCCTGATCCCTTGCCTGATGACCTGTTTCCGTCGACCCCGTTCGATGCTCAGAGCGTTCGAGCCGGCGTGCCCGCGTGCACCCCCTTTGGCCTTCGTGACCTTCGGTTGTTCCAAAGGCGAGCCTCTAGCCTTAGCCTGGGCGAGCGTTAGGCGTGCGCGAGCCTTTCGTCATCTGTGGCGAGGGTCGAACAGTGATCCGGAGAGCGCCCAAGGACATCCTCGAGTTCGTCCTCGACGTCGACCAGTACCGGCGGGCGGACTTGAAGATTGGACGGGTGCACTACGTGCATCGTGATGGCAATCAGGGCGAAGTCCGACACGGCGGCCGACTCCGGGGCCTGCCGGCACCGCCTGCTGTTCTCGCATTTACGCTTAGACCCTATTCCCGTTTGGACTTCCGTGGCGTCGCGATGCCCTGGCCTCTACGCGGCTTCAGCGGATTCTTTACCTGCCAGGAGTCTCCCGAAGGAACGATCGTGGTTCATCGCGAGTGCTTCTTATTCGGCCGCGTTAGCGGCCAGCTCTTCAAGCTCGTGCTTGGCGGGTGGCTGAAGCGTGACACCCCGGCTGAGGTCCTTCGGATGAAACGTTTGCTGGAGCGCGACGTGCCTAAGGCTTAGGGTGACCAGACGCGACCGTTCATCACGACTACGCTCGAGGTGCCGTCTTCTCGTACGACCACCTGGTCGTACCAGTCGCCAGCCACGCTAGACCTGCTGACCAGGAGGTCGGACGACCCGGGCCTGGCGACCGCCGATTGCGCGATTCCGGAACCACGCCACGTGAGTCGCTGGTCCGCCCAAGTGATCACGTGTGATTCGGTGACGCCGCCGACGTTAATACTGACCGCGACGCGCGACCCGTCCCATGAGAAACCGGCGACTGATCCAGGGAAGCTGGCAAGCTCTCTTCCCGTCGGAACCTCGCGGATGATCGTCTTGCCATTGAAGACTCCGCTCTCCGCCAGGTAGCCTCCATCCGGAGAGACAGCGACGAGGACCCAATCTCCCCGTTGTCCTGTACCGATGAGTTGGCCTCCAAGATTCCCGAGGGGATATTGATGCTCGTACTCGATGGCGCCTGTAGAGAGGTTAATGACCTGGATGTAGCTAGTAATGAGATAGCGGGTTCCGCCCGGCGGCCAGTGTGGCATGAGTGTTCCGGTAACAATCGCTCGGTTGTTCTTGATCGAGCATGCGGCGACGCCGGGAGGATCGGATCCGGCCTCTCCTACTGTTCCGACGACGCGGGGCTTTTCGCTTAAGGCGCCGATCCAAAGCGAAGCAGTTCCCGAACCAGGCCCAGTGTTCGAAGAAAAGCCAATACCGCAGACGTGGCGACTGTCATCGGCCCACGTCGGCATTCCGTAGAACGTCGGATCAACCGCCAGCTGTCCAAGCGAGTGGCCGCGCCAGTCTTCGACCGTTAAGTGATCAGTCACGCGCAGGAACCTGGAGCCGTCGGGCGAAGACCCGCTGAAACCCTGTGCCGAAACGGACCCATGAACCTTGCCCAACCAGTCCATCTCGAGCATCTTTTGCCCGCTCGGATCCTGCACGTAAATGACGTCGCCCGGTTGACCAGCCGCCGACGGCGATGGAGTGACATCGGCGGAAGCCTGAGGTTGGCAGGCGCTCAGTGCGAAGACGATCACGAGAAACGGCCATCTCACCACCGATTCAACGGTCCAGCCTTCCAGAGATTACGCACCGAAACACGGCACAGAAGGGGAGTCTGGTGGGCGCCGTTATCCCCCTATCAGAGGTTTCTATGCGGGTGCGTCTCGGCGGCGTCTGATTTATGGCGTGCCACTGCTGGCCGTGGTGGTCGTAATCTTGGCGCTCAACGCCCGTCCTCTCACGGCAATTCATCCGCAGCTCTCGAAGGCGTCCGTCATCGAGGCGGCCCTCCAGGGCTACAACCGGACGGCATTTTCCCGAGTGGAGGCCAAGCTAATGTTTCGTCGCGACCTGCAAGGCAATTCGGAGTGGAACGGCAACGGCAAGCCCGACCAACTCATCTGGGTGGTCGCCGTATCTGGGAACTACGGAATCTCCCCAAGCTTCGGCTGTTGCTCCGTTCCGGCGGATTACCCGGGCCACAACACGTGGGGGGTGGCCATCTTTGTTGATGGGCCCGGCGCGCCCCACGCCAACGAGTTCGAAGTGTCATACCACGGCGACTGGCCGCCCTTCTTCGACCGGCTTCCCGACCTTGCCGCGAACTGACTCCGAAAATACAGCCTCCGGTGATCTCTTCCGAGTCTGCCACCAGGGCGTTTGCCGGCCGTTATCGCCCGTTGACAGCTTCTTAACGGCGGAGCATCATAAAACAGGCTTTTTCGGCGACTTGTTGGAGGAGGCAATGATGAAAACCACGCTGCCCAAATTGCTGACTGTGATCGGGCTCCTGGCGCTGGTCACCACCGCGGCCGCCAGCGCAGATGAGAGTGCCCTCAATCTCAGGGCGAGCCTCTCAGGATTCAACGAGGTGCCGCCAAAAGCGACTGGCGGGATAGGAACGTTGAAGGCCAAAGCGACTAACGGAGCCATCGAATTTACGCTGACCTACTCGGGGCTCACGACCCCCGCGTTCATGGCTCACTTCCACTTTGCGCAAGCCGGCGTGAACAGTAGCATCTTTGTCTGGCTCTGTGGGAACCCCGGTACCCCAGCGCACCATGTATGCCCGGCCGGAAATACGTCACAACCTGAGACGGTCACCGGGCGCCTCACAGCCGCTGACATCCAGGGTTTACCCGACCAGAACCTTAGTGCCGGGGACATGGCGACCGCACTTCGGATCATCGAGGCCGGAGACGCGTACGTGAACGTCCACACGTCCAAGTTCCCAGGCGGCGAAATCAGAGCGCAGGTTAGCTCTGGAGATTCGAATAACAACTGACTCGCGCCGGAGATTGCGGGTTAGATGAGCCGTAGGGGCCTCGGGACGGAACTCGGGGCCCCTCAGGCGGTGACGGCGATCCCCATCAACTCGACCTTCGCCTTCGGGTCGAAGAGCCGATTGACCTCGAGCAACGCCATCGCTGGGTAGTGGCGTCCAAAATGCCGCCGGTAGGCGTCACCGATTTGCTTTGATGTGCGCTGGTATTCGCCAACGTCGGTTACGAAGATTTGCATGCTGACCAGGTCCTGCGGATGCGCCCCCGCCGCCTCGAGGGCCTTGACGACGTTGCCGGCCGCCACATCGAATTGCTCCGCCATGGTGGCACCCACGACGGTCCCATCCGTCTGTTGCGCCGTCTGGCCGGCGAGGTAGATGGTTCGACCCGCTTGCGCGATGACCGCGTGGGAGAAACCCTGGGCCGGCGGAAGGGTCTCCGGGTTACGAATCTCGTGTGGGCTGGCTATCGGCCGCTCCACTTCGCCTCTCGTCCCTCGCGGAACGCCGCGTAGAACTCGGCATGGTCGGCGCTCTTCATCAGCAGGGCCTGCGTCGTGCTGTCCAGCTCCAGCGCCGCACCAAGGTTCATGTCCAATTCTTTCGAGATCAGCATCTTGGTGGCGGCATAGGCGAGTGCGGGGCCGTCTGCCAGTCTTCTTGCGACGGCGCTCGTTTCCACGCCGAGCTCGCTATCCTCGACCACGGCATTAGCAAGGCCGATCCCCAGAGCCCGCTGCGCCGTGACAGGTTCGCCGAGAAGGAGCAACTCGCTGGCTCGACCCAACCCGATCAAGCGAGGCAATAAGTACGCCGAGCCCATGTCACCGCCGGAGAGCCCGACCTTGGTGAATAGGAAAGAGAACGTCGCCGACGCGGCCATGATGCGTAGGTCGGCTGCAAGCGCAATCACCGCACCTGCCCCGGCCGCGACGCCATTGACCGAGGCGATGATCGGGAGGGGGCAATCGCGCATTCGTTGGGTGACCGTGCCGGTCATGCGGGTGAAGGCGAGTAAGTTACGAGGATCCATCTTTTGGAGCTCGCCGATGATCTCGTTGACGTCGCCCCCCGAGGAGAAGCCTCGGCCGGTGCCAGTGATGACCAGTACTCGGACATCGTCGCGCTGCGGCAACTCGGTGAGCAGATCGCGGAGATCAGCGTAGACCTGAAAGGTCAGGGCGTTGAGGCGTTGTGGACGGTCGAAGGTGAGCGTGGCGACGCCGTCCTTGACGGCGAAGCGGAAGTGGTTCCACGATTGCGTCGGCGCCGCCGACCCGCGGAACGCACTCATCCGGGAAAACTTATCATCTCCTCCGAAGGAGCGACGGATAGATGAACATCGGGGTCGGCCTGCCGACCTCCACACCTGGAATCAACGCAGAGCTCCTGCTGGACTGGGCGAAGCGCGCGGATGCAGGTCCATTCAGCAGTTTGGGCGTGGTAGACCGCGTCGCCTACCAGAACTACGAGCCCTTCACAGCCCTGGCCGCTGCCGCCGCGGTCACCCGCCGGGTGCGGCTCGCCACCATGGTTGTGATCGCGCCGCTTCGCAACACAGCCATCCTTGCGAAGCAGGCCGCCTCGCTGGACGCCATTTCGGGGGGCCGGCTCACGCTCGGGTTGGCGGTGGGCGCCCGTGGTGAGGACTACCAGGCATCCGGCATCGACAGCCGCGGTCGTGGCCGGCGCTTCGCCGAGCAGCTGGAAGCGATCCGTGACGTCTGGGAGGAGGGGAAGATCGGGCCCACCCCGAAGCGCCCTGGTCCCCAGATGCTGGTCGGTGGATCCAGCGGCGAGGCGCTGGCCCGGATGGCGCGCTACGCCGACGGCTACATGCACGGCGGCGGACCGGCGCGCGCGTTCGCCGGTGCCGCATCAAAAGCCCTCACCGCCTGGTCCGACCTGGGCCGGCCGGGACGGCCGCGCCTTTGGGGGATGGGCTACTTCGCGCTTGGCGATGGGATCACCGACGCCGGCGCCGAGTATCTTCGCCACTATTACGCGTTCACCGGGCCGTTTGCCGAGAAGATCGCCGCCGGCAACCTGACCTCACCCGGTGCGATCGCTGACTTCATCCGTGGCTACGAAGATGCCGGCTGCGATGAGCTGGTGCTGTTTCCCACGGTCTCCGGCATCGAGCAGATCGACCGACTCGCCGAGGTGATCGGCTAAACCGGTGCGCTACGCGGTCCTCGGCGGCGGACCCTCGGGACTGTACTTCGCGCTGCTCGCGAAGAAGGCCAACCCGAATGACGACGTCATCGTGGTGGAGCGCAATCCACCCGATGCGACCTTCGGATGGGGCGTGGTCTTTTCCGAGGAGACGCTCGGTGCACTGCGCGATGCCGACTACGAGACTTACACCGAGATCGGCGAGAGCTTTGCGCGCTGGAATGCGATCGACATCTATTACCACGACACCAAGATCCGCTCGCGCGGGCATGTCTTCACCGGCATCTCGCGCAAGGTGTTGCTGAACATCCTCCAGCGGCGTTGCAATGCGCTGGGAGTGCGGCTGGAATTCGAGCGAGAGATCCGAGATCTCGCAGAGTTCGAGGGCGCCGATCTCATCGTTGGCGCGGACGGTATCAATGGCCTGGTTCGACGGACGTACGGCGAGTTCTTCAAGCCGCAGGTCGTCACGCATCCGACGAAATACGTCTGGTTTGGGAGCGACATGCCGCTCGACGCGTTTACGTTCATTTTCCGTCGGAACGACCATGGCCTGTTCCAGGTCCACGCGTACCCGTTCGATGCCCACACCTGCACATTTATCGTGGAGTGCCCGGAGGATGCCTGGCGCCGGGCTGGACTGGAGTCGGCCAGCGAGGCGGACAGCATTGCCTACTGCGAGGCCCTTTTTCAACCAGAGCTACGCGGCCGGCGGCTGATGTCGAACCGCTCGCTCTGGGTCAACTTCGCCACGTTGCGCCAGGAGACCTGGCACCGCGGCCAGGTCGTTGTACTGGGCGACGCCGCGCACACCGCTCACTTCTCGATCGGGTCAGGAACCAAGCTGGCCATGGAGGACAGCATCGCGCTGGTCGATGCCCTGCGGCGGCACCACGACCTCCCTGCTGCTCTCAACGATTACGAGATGGAGAGGCAACCCGTCGTGGAGCGTTTCCAGGAGGCGGCGCTCGAGAGCTCGAGCTATTTCGAGCACGTGTCCCGGTACGCGCAATTCGATCCCCGGCAGTTTGCCTTCAACCTGCTGACGCGCAGCCGCCGGATCACTTACGTCAACCTGACCCAGCGCGACCCGGAACTGGTGCGCACGGTGGACTCCTGGTTCGCCGCTGCCGCGATCGGTTCGCCCGATGGCGCCCTGCGCCTGAGTCCACCACCGATGTTCGCCCCCTTCCAAATCGGGGACCTGACTCTCCCGAACCGGGTGGCGGTGGCTGTTGGGTCGGATCTCGAGGAGGCCGCGCGCCTTGGGGCCGGCCTGGTGATCACCGAGTTCGTCAGTGTGACCGAAGACGGACGCATCACGTCCGAGACGCCGGTGATCGATCGGACGACGCAGGACCATCTGCGGTTGGCCGTGGAGCGTATCCACAAAGCCGGAAGCCGCGTGGCCCTGCAACTGGGTCATGCCGGTCGCCGCGGCTCGATGCGGCCGCGCTCGGAGGGTGTGGACCGGCCGCTGCGGCAGGGTGGATGGCGCCTGACGGCGGCGTCACCAATCGCGTATACGCCGCACGCGGCGCTGCCCAAAGAGATGACGGGGCGAGACATCGCGCATCTGGTGAAGGTGTTTGCGCTAGCGGCAAAGGCGGCTGCGGGCTGCGGTTTCGATGCGCTCGAGCTCAACTTCGCGCACGGCTATCTCGTCGCCGGCTTTATCTCGCCGCTGACCAATCGACGCACCGACGAGTACGGAGGTTCTCTCGAGAACCGCATGCGCCTTCCGCTTGCGGTGCTCGACCTGGTTCGTACCACCTGGGAGCGGCCCCTGCTGGTTCGGATTTCCGCCAGTGATTGGGCACCGGGAGGGAGCGATCTCGACGAGGCGGTCGCCATCGCCGCCCTGCTCAAAACGCACGGTTGCGACCTGGTTCACGCTGTGATGGGTCAGACGATCTGGGAAGGCCGCCCCGATTACCGGCGCCTGTTTGGCGTTCCCGCCAGCGACCGGATCCGCAACGAGGCCGGCATTCCAACGCTCGCCACGGGCAACATCACGACCGCCGACGACGTCAATACGATCCTGGCTGCAGGCCGCGCCGACCTGTGCATGCTGGACCTGCGGGCTACCGGGTAGCTTCCATCGACGCGCCGCTGAGCTCGTTCAGCCGTGCGCCAAGCGGACCCTTCTCGAGACCGAATCGATCGATGAGCTCGCGCGCCCGCACGAGATTCCCCGCCCCGAGTTGGCAGCCGGCCTCCTGGTATGGCATCTTCATGTCGGCGTAATGTCGCGCCGCCTCGGCGAAGGCTGCCGGCGTGTGGCTCAGCCAGGCTTTGGCTTCCGCGACGACGGCAGCCACAGCAGGATTATTGGAGGCCATGTCGGCTCGCTCAATCAGCGGGGCGACCTGGTCGGCAGGCAGCAGGCGGGCCGCCGGTGCAAGCGGTGGGGCGAGGTGAACGAGCGACGGCGTTTCGAGCACGATCGCGATGGCCTCACCCAGTATCTGGCGGGCTGAGGCGAAGTTCCCCTGGGCCTCATCGAGGCTGGCCTCGACCACCAGTGCGGGGGTGAGGTACTCGCCGCCGCCGATGCGACGGGCCAGCGGTATGAACTCCTCGATCAGCTGCCGTGCCTGCGCGTAGCGGCCCTGTCGGATGAGTGCGTCCGAGTAGGTCACCTTCGCATTGACCTGCCCAGGAATCGTGAGCACGGCATGCGATTCGAGCGAGTCCCGGAGCAGCGCTTCCGCCTCGTCGTACCGCCCCAGCTCCAAAAGCATGGTGGCCTCGTTCGCGGCGATGAACCATTCAAAGTTCGGGGATCCGAGCTTGCGGGCGACTTCTCGGCCACGTCGTGATAGGACAACGCCTTCTTCGTAGCGGCCGAATTTGGAGAGGAGGTCGGGAAGGTTGGTGTAAGCCCGCCCCAGGGCCTCCGGATCGCCACAGCGCTCAGCGAGCTCGCGGGCTCTCTCGAGACGTTGGATTGCGCCGGCATCGCCCAAACTGGCCTCGCAGACTCCAAGGGTGTTCAGCAGGTTCGATACCACCGCGTCGAGCCCAAGCGGCTCCGCGATCTTAAGCCCCTCCTTGGCCAGGTTGGCGCCAACCTGGACGTCGCCGACGAGCATATGCAACGTCGATGCCCACGTGTAGGCTCGCGCCAGCTCCGGACTCGGCCCTTGCGGCTCCAGCATGGCGATCGCACGTTGAAGAACGTCGGCGGCACGATCCACCTCACCCGTCGCCCAGTGCGCGCGGCCGAGGTGGGAGAGGGTGGCTCCTGCTCGCTGCAGGTTTCCGAGGCCTCTCCAGCCGCTTTCCGCCTCGATCAACGCGCCGCGGGCTCGTGCCGGATCGTTCCCAAGATGCGCAGCATTGCCGAGCTTTTCGAGCAAGGCCAGCCGTCCCTCCTCGTCACCAGACCCCCAGAGCCGGAGTGCGGTTTCGTACCGCCCCATTGCCTCGTTGAAGCCCATGCGCTCAGCCGCGAGATCGCCGGCGGCGATCGAATAGTGGCGGGCCTTCTCGCTCGCCTCCGCGCGGGCGTAGTGTCCGGCGAGGACTTCGAGGGAAGCGGGATCGTTCGCGGATTGACCCTCAAGCGCTGCAGCGACCCGGGCATGCAGCTCCTTGCGCTGCCTGAGCAGGAGCGTCTCGTAGGTGACTTCCTGAATCAACGCGTGCTTGAACGACCAATGGTTTGGTGCGGATGACACGAGGAGCTGGGCTCGGGCCAGGGCATCAAGGGACGCGCCGACCTTGTCGTCACCGGTGACCGCCTGGACCAGGTCGGTGGAGAAGTGGCGGCCGATCACGGCGACCTGTTGCAGCAGGCTTCGCTCGGCCGGTGTCAAACGGTCAACTCGCGCCAGGACCGTGCCCTGCACGGTATCCGGGATCTCGACATCGACTTTTGCCAGCACCGCGTGCCCGTCCACCACCGCCAGCGATCCCAATTCCAGCAGCGCCTGAAGCAGCTCCTCGATGAAGAAAGGGTTCCCCTCAGCGCGCTTCGCGATGATCCGCTCGAGGTCTTCGGGTAAGGCGGTCACGCCGAGGAAGCCTCGCGCGACCGCGACGCTCTCCTCGCCGCTCATCGGCTCGAGATGAATGGCGGTGTGGCTGGCGCGCAGCGCTGACCGCTCGATCTGTTCGAAGCCCGGCCGGATGGTCAAAACGATCATGATCGGCACGGCGTTGAGCCGCTCGAGCAGGAACCCGAGCAACTCGATCGATGACCGGTCGGCCCAGTGGAGATCGTCGAAAACGATGAGGGCTGGCCGGCCCTGCGGCGCCGCGAGGAGGAACTGCCAGACGCCGGCGAAAACCTGCCGCTTCTGCTGCTCATCCGCCATTCGCACCACGGGCGGGGCGCCCGCCAGGCCAAGCAGGGCGCCGATCAGCTGCCCGGTCTCCGCATCGACGCCCAGCGCGGCGGCCATCCGTTTCAGGTCATCCACGTCTACCGGGCGGCGCCCCAGGATCGGAGTGATCAGATCGAGGAACGGGCCGAAGGCACGTTCTGAATCACAGCTGACGCGGATGTCGAGAGCTCCCTGTCGCGGCAGGAACTGCGTCATCAGACGCGACTTGCCCACCCCGGGCTCGCCGGCCAGGCTGACGATGTGAGTATTGCCTTTCGCGACGCTCGACCATAGGATGTCGAGCAGCGCCAGCTCCTCCCGTCGCCCGACGAAGGGCGCCTGGCGGCGGACCGCAGGGATCCGCGACCCGTCGATCCGGTAGGCCTCCACCGGCTGCCCACGACCCTTGACCTCGAGAAGCCCAACGTGCTGTGCCTCGTACCTCTCGCGCACCCGGCGCCACACCGACGCCGAGACCAGGACTTCACCCGGGCCGGCCGCCTGTTGAAGCCGAGCCGCGATGTTGACGGCGTCACCCAGAACCCCGGTCTGCCGGCCATCGCCAGTCGCGCCCGCCACGACCAGGCCACTGTTGACGCCCACGCGGACTTGCAACGGGGTCGGTGTCGCTTGAGACCGACGCCCGATCACGTCGCGAATGGCCACGGCTGCGGCGACTGCTCGTTCAGGATCGTCCTCGTGCGCCTGCGGCGCTCCGAAAATCGCGACCAGTGCGTCGCCCGCGAAGTTCTCCACGCTGCCACCCCGCCGCTCCACCTCTGCACTCAGGTCGCGGAGCGTCTCCGTGACGAGCGCGTTCAGGTGCTCAGGGTCGAGGCGCTCCGCCAGCGTGGAAAATCCCACGAGATCGGCGAAGACAACTGTGACCCGTCGCCGCTCGGTGGTCGGGCCTGCTGGGACGGGCGGCGTCCCGGGCTCGACCCGCTCACCTAATTCGTGCCCGCAGGCGCCGCAGAATCGAAATCCAGCCACTACGTCGGCGCCGCAGGCCGGGCAGGTTTCCGCCAGCGCCCGGCCGCATCCGCCGCAGAAGCGGAAGCCCGCCGGGTTGTCGAATGCGCAGGTCGGGCAGCGCATCGTGCCGACAGTGTACGGCGCAACGCAGGAACGACCGTATGATGCGGGGAATGGCTCGCGATCTGGCGACTTTCGCCAGACACCTCCCCAAGGCGGAACTTCATCTGCACATCGAGGGCACGCTCGAACCCGAGTTGATGTTCGAGTTAGCGCGCCGGAACGGCGTCAGCCTTCGGTATGCCTCAGTCGAAGACGTCCGCCGCGCCTACGTGTTCAGCGACCTGCAATCGTTCCTCGACATCTATTACGCGGGCTGCCGCGTCCTGCTGAAGGAGCAGGATTTCTACGACCTCACCTGGGGGTACCTGACGCGGTCCGGCGCCCAGGGCGTCCGCCATGTCGAGATCTTCTTCGATCCGCAAACCCACACGGATCGAGGCGTGCCATTCGAAACGGTGGTCACCGGCATCCATCGCGCTCTCGAGGACGGCCGTGCTGGGCTCAACATCACGAGCGGGCTCATCCTCTGTTTCTTGCGGCACCTGAGTGCGGAGGCCGCCATGCGAACGCTTACCGAGGCGCTGCCCTACCGCAACTGGATCCTCGCTGTTGGTCTCGACTCGTCAGAGGTCGGTAATCCCCCCGGGAAATTCAAAGGTACTTATGATCGAGCACGCGACTCCGGCCTGCTCGCGGTGGCCCACGCAGGCGAAGAAGGACCTCCGGCGTACGTCTGGGAGGCGCTCGACATGCTGAAGGTGCGACGGATCGACCATGGCGTTCGGTCGATTGAGGACGAGCGGTTGGTCGGCCGCCTGGTCGAGGAACAGATTCCACTGACGGTCTGCCCGCTGTCCAACGTCAGACTTCGGGTCTTTCCGAATCTCCAATCTC
>DATNMH010000054.1:0-2971 GCA_035602395.1 Candidatus Acidiferrum sp. | reverse complement strand
ACCTTTGATATGGATATTGATATCGTCGCTATCATTACATTACGAAGCCAAAGTGTCGGTTGTCAAGTTTGAGGCGTGTTCGCTGCAGATGGAACGGGCGGGGCTAGCGCCTGGTTTCGGTCCTAGGCGGGGCGAGCGGATCGCCGGCGGACTGTACGGAAGGCCATGCCGGCCCCCGTCAGCAGCAGCAGCCCACCGATCAGGATCGGCCCCACCGAGAGGGGCAGGAACAACGGGTTGTCGAGGTCGTTTTCGGCGAAGCCGAGAAAGGTCATCAGCAGGATCGAAATCATCCCGAACGCCGACGCCCCCAGGAAGGCGCCCAACTCCGTGTTCGACGCGAGCGGGACCTTGGTGCTATAGGCGGGAGCCATGATGCCCGAGCGGACACCGAAGGCGATCAGGGCCAACAAGACCAGGCCGGCGGCCGCCGTGAAGATCACCGCCACCACGACGACCGAGGTGATCTGGCCCGAGGTGAGCCCGCCGAACAGGTTCATCCAGTCGAGCGACAGGAGCATCGGCTGAAATTCTAGCCCGAAGCCGGCGGCTTGGTCGAGTCGGCGGACGGGGCGAGCGCGGCCTGGACGATACGCTCCTCCTGGGCTTCGTGGGCGATCGCATAACCCTCGCTCGGGCTGGCGCGCTCTGGGCGGCCGGTGTAGCGGAGCGTCAGGTGCTTGGGCAGCTTCGGCTCGAGGCGGCGCTTGACGTGCCAGTAGGCGCCCATGTTCATCGGCTCTTCCTGGACCCACGTGAGCTCGCGGACCTTCGGGTACTTCGCAATGGCGGCCAGCACGTCGTCGGTGCGGAAGGGCTCGAGTAACTCCACGCGGACGATCGCGAGATCTTTGGCTTCGGCGCGCAGGGGGCTGGCGATCAGGTCGTAGTAGATCTTGCCGGTGCAGAGAATGATCCGTTGCACCTCCTCGCGCTGGTCCTGCATCATCGGGTCATCGATCACGCGGCGGAAGCTGTGGACGGCGAAGTCCTCGAGCCGAGACCACGACGGGCGCAGGCGCAACAAACTCTTCGGAGTCATGATGATGAGCGGCCGCGGCCGTGTGTGTAGCGCCTGCCGCCGGAGCGCGTGGAAGTAGTTCGCCGGCGTGCTCGGATAGAAGACCCGGATGTTGCCCTCGGCGGCGAGCTGGAGGAATCGCTCGAGCCGCGCGCTCGAATGCTCCGGGCCGCCGCCCTCATAGCCATGGGGAAGAAGGAGGGTCAGGCGCGACGACTGTCCCCACTTGGCGAGGCCCGAGACGATGAACTGGTCGACGATGATCTGTGCCCCGTTGATGAAATCGCCGAACTGCGCCTCCCAGCACACCAGCGCCTCGGAGGCGTCCGTGCTGTACCCATATTCGAAGCCGAGCGCGGCGTACTCGGAGAGCGGGCTGTTGTGTAGCTCGAAGGTGGCGCTTGCCCCGACCAGGTGCTGAATCGGCGCCCAGCCCTTTCCAGAACGGGGATCGTGGAAGACCAGGTGGCGCTGACTGAACGTTCCGCGCTCCGTATCCTGGCCGGTGAGCCGCACCGGGATGCCGCCCGTGATCAGCGTGGCAAAGGCCAGCTCTTCGGCCTGCGCCCAGTCGATTTCTCGTTCGGCCAGCGGCGCCTTCCGGCGTTCCATCTGGCGGAGCAGCTTGGGATGCACCGTGAAGCCATCGGGCACCGCCACGAGCTGGCGACTCAATGACTCGAGCACTTCCGGTGAGACGGCCGTCTTGATTTCCGGTTCGGGGCTGGCGTCCATCGGCGGGCGGCTGATCTGGGGCGCATGCGCGGCACTGGCCTTGACGTTCTGGTGGGCGTTGGCGAGGCGGGCCTCCGCGGCCTCGGTGCGCGCCTGCGCGTCGTCGGCGGTGAGCAGGCCCTCTTCGATCAGCTGTGCCGCGAAAACCTCTCGCACTGTCGGATGCTCTTTGATCGCCTCGTACATCTGCGGCTGGGTATAGGCGGGCTCATCCGTTTCGTTGTGGCCAAAGCGTCGATAGCCGATCAGGTCGATGACGACGTCGCGCCCGAATTTCTGCCGGAAGGTGGTGGCCAGGCGAATCGCGCTGACGCAGGCTGTGATGTCGTCCGCATTGACGTGGATGATCGGCAGGTCGAAACCCTTGGCAACATCTGACGCATAGCGCGTCGAGCGGCCTTCCTCGGGATCGGTCGTAAATCCAAGCTGATTGTTGGCGATGATGTGCAGGGTGCCGCCGGTGGTGTAGCCGTCGAGCTTGGACAGGTTGAGGACTTCGGCAACAACGCCCTGGGCAGGAAAGGCGGCGTCACCATGGATCAGGATCGGCACGGTGCCGGTTCGATCGAAATGGGGCGCGGGCCCTTTGCGCCTCGTCTGCTCCGCGCGCGTCCAGCCCTCCACAACCGGATCCACCGCTTCCAGGTGACTGGGATTGGCGAGCAGGCTGACCGATACCTGCTTGCCGTTCGGGGTCACGTAGGTGCCTTCGGCTTCGGCATGATATTTGACGTCGCCGGTCACGTCCGTGCCACTCGTAAGCCGATCCTTGCTTTGCTCGAACTCCACCAGTAAGGATTCGTAGGTGCGGTTGACGACGTGGGCGATCACGCTCAGCCGGCCGCGGTGCGCCATGCCCATCACCACCTGGCGCGTGCCATTGTCGGAGAGCAGCTGCAGCGTCTCCTCGAGCATCACGATCATCGAGTCGAGGCCCTCAATCGAGAAGGTCTTCTGGCCAAGGAATGTCTTGCGGAGATAGCGATCCATTGCCTCCACTTTTGTGAGGCGGCCGAGCAACTGAAGCTTTCGCTCGGGGCTGAGCGGCTGGCGGTAGCGCCCCGATTCGATGCGCTCCCGCAGCCAGTTGCGTTGCTCGTGGCTGGAGATGTGCTCGATCTCGTAGGCGATCGTCGAGCAATAGGTCTCCTTCAGGTGCGTGAGTACCTCCGCCAGGTTCTCCCCCGGGACACGTACGCGGAGTACCGCCGCTGG